>JBBRXE010000083.1:0-7437 GCA_038248695.1 Candidatus Limnocylindria bacterium
CGCGACTGGCTGGACAACCGCTACCGCACGCTGATCAGCCAGGCACTGGCGCGCGTCATCGGCGGATCGGTCCAGGTAGAGTTCGTGGTGGCCGATGCACCGGGCCCGGTGCCCGCGCAGGCAGACGAGGAGAGCCTGCCGCTGCCACCCGCATCGGCCGGTGGCAATACCGTCAACCTGAATAGCCGCTACACCTTCAGCAACTTCATCGTCGGCTCGGCCAACCGGCTGGCACACGCCGCGGCGTTGAGCGTCGCGGAACGTCCGGGGCATGCCTACAACCCGCTCTTCCTGTACGGCGGGGTGGGCCTCGGCAAGACGCACCTGATGCACGCCATCGGCAATACGGTGGCCGCCAAGTTCCCGCGCAAGCGGATCCTGTACGCCACCAGCGAGAAGTTCACCAACGACTTCATCAACTCCATTCGCGAGCAGAAGATGGAGGACTTCCGCAACCGCTATCGGCGCATCGACCTGCTGCTCATCGACGATATCCAGTTCATCGCCGAGCGCGAGCGGACGCAGGAAGAGTTCTTCCATACCTTCAACACCATCCACGAGGCCGGCAAGCAGATCGTCCTCAGCTCAGATCGACCGCCGAAGGCGATCACCACACTCGAAGAGCGGCTGCGCAGCCGCTTCGAATGGGGCCTCATCGCCGATTTGACGCCGCCGGACCTCGAGACGCGCATCGCCATCCTGCGCAGCAAGGCCGACGAACAGCCGAACCCGATTCCGTCCGAGGTGATCGAGTTCATCGCGCGCAAGGTGGTCAGTAACGTCCGTGAGCTCGAGGGCGCGCTCAACCGCGTCATCGCCTACGCCAGCATGAGCGGCATGCCCATCAACAACGAGCTCGCCAGCGCGGTGCTCAGCAACGTGATGTACAACCCCAAGAAGCGCTCGATCACGCCGCAGCGCATCGTGCGCGTGGTGGCCGAGTACTACGGGGTCAACCTCGACCAGCTGCGCTCGTCGAAGCGGGATCGGGCCATCGTGGTGCCGCGCCAGATCGCGATGTTCCTGATCCGCCAGGAGACCGACATCAGCCTGCTGCGCGTCGGTGCCGAGCTGGGCGGACGCGACCATTCGACCGTGCTGCATGCCTGCGACAAGATCTCGCGGGAGATGAACGAAAACGACGACATGCGCCGCGAGATCAGTGCCGTGCGGGAGATGATCTACTCGGAATGACCGTCTGTCGTGGATAACACGGCCCACCTGGTGGATATCCGGGTCTGGTTGTGGACAACTTCCCGGCCGATGGGCCCCGGGTACTTGGCAGTCTCCACACGGGGGCGGCGGTCATCGACCATCGGTCACCCACAATGACCGGCCTGGTGCACATGCGGGGGCGGAGTTATCGACACGTAACCATCAGCACGGGGCGTGCGTGACCAGGGTGGCCCATGCACACGATCCACACGCCTACTGGAGACGACGGCGTACCAAGTATTCTTCTCCCATCTTGTATTGGTAGGGTGAGGTTGGCGATGAACGTATCGGTCATGCAGGAAAACCTGGCGCGAGGGCTCGGCGTGGTGAGCCGGGCAGTCAGCAGTCGGGCAACGCTGCCGGTGCTGGCCAACGTGCTGCTCAAGACCGAAGAGTCAGGCCTGAAGCTGACCGCCACGAACCTCGAGATAGGGATCAACTGCTGGGTGCCCGGCAAGATCGAGGAAGCCGGCGAGATCACGGTACCGGCCAAGCTGCTGACCGACCTCGTTGCGTCGCTGCCGAACCAGCGTATCGACCTGCAGCTGTCGGTCAAGGACCGCACCCTGAAGGTCACCTGCGGAGGGAGCCGCTCGTCGATCAAGGGCATCGATGCGGACGAATTCCCGGTGGTGGCGGCCATTGGCGAGGCGCCGGTCACATTGGTCGACGGTCGGATGCTGCGCGACGCCTTGGGCCAGGTCGTCTTCGCCGCGGCGAGCGACGAGAGCCGTCCGATCCTGACCGGCGTGCTGACCAAGCTGAGTGGCGACACGATGACGCTGGCCGCGGCCGACAACTATCGCATCGCGGTCCGCAACCTGAAGCTCGAGAAGCCGGTCAGTCCGGAGATGAGCATTGTCGTGCCGGCGCGCTCGTATGCCGAGCTGATTCGCATCCTGCCGGATGCCGAGACGCCGATCGAGATCACCATCACACCCAACAAGAGCCAGGTGCTGTTTCACGTCGAGGGGATCGACCTGGTGAGCCGGCTGATCGAGGGCCAGTTCCCGAGTTACGAGCCGGTCATCCCGCAGTCGCACGCCTCACGAGCCGTGCTCGACCGCGAGGCGTTCCTGTCCGGCGCGCGCCGTGCGAGCATCTTCGCCCGCGACAGTGCCAACATCGTGAAGATCGAATTCGGCGGCGAGAGCTCGAACGGCGAGGGCATCTCGATCAGCGCACACGCTGCCGACGTCGGCGACAACGCCGACACGCTGGAGGCCGCGGTCGAAGGATCGCCGACCTCGATCGCGTTCAACGCCCGCTACCTGCTCGACGTGCTGGCCAACCTGGGAACCGATGAGGCCGCGCTGGAGCTCTCAGGGCCGCTGGCTCCCGGCGTGGTCCGCGGCGTCGGCAAGGACGACTACGTGCACGTCATCATGCCCGTGCGGACAGCGTCCTGACGCATCGCTCGCCGATCCTGCGGTGCGCCTGACCCACCTCGCCCTCGAGAGCTTCCGCAGCTATCCCGCTGCGGAGCTGCATTTCGACCCCGGTCTGACGATCGTCGCCGGGCCGAACGGCTCCGGCAAGACCAACCTGCTCGAGGCGATCTTCGTCACGATCACCGGCCATTCACATCGTGCCGCGGCGGACCACGAGCTGGTGCATCACGGTGCCGCGTGGGCGCGGGTGCGGCTCGGTCTCACCTCGGAGCGTGGCGATGCGGCCCGCATCGAGCTTCTCATCCCGGGAGTGGTTCCGCCTCCCGGCGTTCGCAAGCGGCTGCTGGTCAATGGCGTCCCGCGGCGCTTCTCGAGCGTCTCGGAGACGGCGCGCGCCGTACTCTTCCGGCCGGAGGAGATGCTGCTGCTGGTCGGCTCGCCGGGGGAGCGGCGGCGTTTCCTGGACGGCATCCTGGCCCAGCGCGACCGGCGCCTGGCACGCGACCTGGGCGAGCTCGGACGGATTCTGGCGCAACGCAATGCGCTGCTGCGGGCCATCCGTCGTGAGGAGGCGACCGCCGAGGGCCTGGACTTCTGGGACGAGCAACTGGTCCTCGTCGGCTCGCGTGTCATGGCGGCCAGGCTTGCGCTGGTCGCCGAGCTGCAGCAGCGCATCGGGCCGCTGCACGATGCCGTCGCGCCGCCCGACGAGGAAGCTGCGATGGTCCGACTGGTCTATGTCGACTCCCTGAAGGAGACGTGGACCGCGCGCGGCGCCGGCGTGCCTGAGCCCGAGCAACTGGTCGAGCCACTTCGTCGCCGGCTGGCGGATGTGCGCCAACGGGAGCTGTGGAATGGCGTCTCCCTGCTGGGTCCGCAGCGGGACGACCTGCGCGTCGAGCTCGGCGGTCGGGGCGTGGCCGAGCACGCCAGCCGCGGACAACAGCGCACCATCATTCTGGCGCTGAAGCTGGCCGAGACGGAGCTCCTCGGTGAGGGCGGGGCGCCGCAGCCGGTCATCCTGTTGGACGATGTCTTCAGTGAGCTCGACGCCGAGCGGTCGGAGCGCAGCCTGGCGCTCCTCCTCGAGCGCGGCCAGGTCCTGGTCACCATGGCCGACCTGGGTGCCATCCCGGGGGAGCGGCGGCGAGGCGTGCCGGTCTGGCAGGTCGACGACGGTCGGCTGAGCCTCATGCCGCACGTCGCCTGAACCGCCGATGACCCGCCCATGACCCGGCGCAATGAGGAGGGCGGCGCCGCCCTCGGGCGTACCCTGCTCGAGGGCATGGGACCCGATGCCGCGGCGCAACTGGCGTTGGCCCAGGTCCGGGTGGCATGGCAGGAGACGCTCGCTGTGGCCGGGCTCGACCGCGGCGGCCTGTCCAGCCGCGTGACCGGCGTCGAGGGCGGCACGGCGCGCGTGGAGGCGTCCGAAGCGATCCTGGCCCAGGAGCTGACCCTGCGTGCGGAGGCCCTGGTGTGGGGCGTCAACCGCCGAATGGCGGGCCGGCCGGGGGCGACCATCGTGCTGCACCGACTGGCCGTATCGGTTGGTCGTTCCTGACCGACGCCGAGCCTATAATCGGCCGCGAGCACCGCTGCCAGCCGTCGCAAAGTACCGAGCCAACTGATGAGCAACCGCCTCGCCACCCGAATCGGCCTGCTCGTCGCCGAGGAGCGTCCCAGCGACGCCCGCGACGTCGTCCGCTTCCGCGAGCCGACGGTCGGGGCGGAGGCACGCAGCAAGGGCAGCCTCTTCCTGCTGGCGCAGCTGACCGGTGGCGGCGCGCCGCTGGCTCGCGTGACGCGCGAGGTGCTCGCGGCGCTGGAGCAGGACTATTACTACGACCTCTCGGCCGGCACGGTCGGGGTCCTGGCAAAGGCACTCGCCAACGCCAATCGGCGCTTCTACCACGCGCGGGGCAAGCTCGGCATCCCGCGGCGCGCAGGCGTCAGCGTGATCGCCGCGGCGGTCCATGGTCGCGAGTTGTCGGTCGCCAAGCTCGGGCCCGCCGCCGCGGTCATCGTGCGGGGTGGCCGCATGTACGAGCTGCCACCACCACCACCCGTCGACGAGGAGGACCCCCGCGTCCGGCAGCGCCGCGTGGCGGCCACGCTGGGCGAGGCACTTGAGATCGAGCCGTTCATCTGGCAGGGCGAGTTAGCCGCAGACGACCGGATCGCGCTGGTCAGCCGCAACCTGGCGCAGGTGGTGGGCGTCGACGAGCTGAAGCGTGCCCTGACCAGCATGCGCCCGGGTACCGCCGTCGAGCATCTGCAGCACCTGTTCGCCATCCGCGGCGGCAGCGCCTCCGACGGCCTGCTGGCCATCGAGATCGTCGAGCTGGGCGCCACGGTCACGACGCACCAGCTCGAGCCGGTGCACGCGGCGGAGCCGCTGGCTGGCCTGCCCGACCAGAGCCCGGTACCGCTGGCCGACGCGCTCGGCCGCTTCCTGCATCGCTTCGGCGACGCCATCGACGGGCTGCAGCTGCTGCTGGGCCGCTTCCTGCTGCGCCTGATGAGCTGGGTCCTGGCCTTCGTCCCGCGGCGGCGCGCGAAGTATCCGAAGACCGTGGCACGCACCGCAGTCCGCGAGGCGGGGCGTCGGCGTCGGCTGGGGCTGGCCGGCATGGTGGTGGTGGCAGCCCTGCTGGCAGCCGGGGCCAGCGTCGGCAGCCTGCCCAACCCGCGACCGACAGACGCCATCCCGCGTGCCGCGGTGGCGCGTGCGGCCATCGCCAGCGTGCAGGAGATCGTGGCCAAGGTCGATCGCCGGATCGACGGCCAGGATCTCGTCGACCGCTCACCGGAGCAGGCCAAGGAGCTGCTGGCCGATGCCTTCACGGCACTCAATCGCGCGCACGGCGCGGGCGTCCCGGCGGCCGATCTGGAGCCGCTGCAGGCACGCGTCGATCGCGGCCTCGACGCCCTGTACCGCGTGGCGCGCCTGGCCGAAGTGACAACGGTTGCCGATCTGGGTACCGCGTTCGACGACGTCAAGCCGTTCCACATGGCATCGGCCAGCGACGGGTCACTCTGGATCGCCGAGTCGGGACGCGGCCGGGTGATCCGCGTCGATCCAGGCAGCGGCGCCGCGAAGGTGGTCTACCGCGCCGGCCAGGCGCTGGGCGACGCCACCGCCGGCGACCCGTGGCTGATCGCGACCGCAGCCACCGACGTGGTGGTCGTCGATCGGCAGCGCCAGGCCTGGCGCATCGACCTGGAGGAGCAGGTGCCGCACCGCATGCCCATGGACGGTATCGCGCAGGTGGCATCCGGCAGCCACCTGCTCGCGGCGCTGCAGCATCGGCCGCCGCTCGAGATCTTCAACCTGTACCTCGTCGATGCCAAGAGCGGCGAGGTGCTGAAGTGGACGCCGCAGAACACGTTGCCGGTGACGTTCCACGGCGATCCACAACCGTACCTGTCGGATAAGCCGGACCTGCCGCCGACCGACGCTCGCGATCTGCGGGTCGACGCCAATCTGTGGCTGCTGCAGGCCAGGACGGTGACGCGCGTCAACTTCGGCACGCCACTGGCGCAGGCCGACTACTCGCTCGACGCGCCGCCGGATGCCGAGGTGCGGCCACAGCTCGACTACCGCCTGCTGGACGGTGCGACGGTCGGCGATCTCGACTACCTGTATGTCTACGACGCGGCGAATGCGCGGATCATGGCTTTCGGGTACGCGGACGGCGCCTTCGTGCGGCAATGGATGGCGCCGCGCAACGGTCCCGAGGCCGGCCTCCTCGACGACGTCATCGGGTTCGAGGTCAAGTCGGCGGTCGACGGGCCGCCGGCCGCCTTCCTGCTGACGCCCGACCGCGTGGTGCGCGTCGTCCTCGAGTAGCGGTCTAGAATCGGTGCATGGGCGAACAGCCATCGGGCCGCGTGCGGCTGATCGAGGTCGTCGTCGAGAGCGTGCGCGTGCACATGCTTTCGAGCCAGCACGTGGTCATCCTCAAGGAGACCGAGCGAGATCGATACCTCCCCATCTGGATCGGTCCGGCCGAGGCCAACGCCATCGCCATGCGGCTGCAGGGCCTCTCCGCCGAGCGCCCGTTGACGCATGACCTGCTGATCAGCGTGGTCACCGCCCTCGGCTCGCGTGTGAGCCGGGTGGTGGTCACCCACGTCAGCGACGGCACCTTCCACGCCAGGCTCTACCTTGAGCTGGCGGATGGCAGCGAAACCGAGATCGACTCGCGAACCTCCGATGCGATCGCCGTCGCGGTACGCACCGGTTCGACCGTCTACGTCGATGAGCGCGTTCTGGACGAGGCCGGCGTCGAGCCCGACCGCGACGACGCGGGCGAAGAGGGCGACGAGAAACTGGCGGTCTTCCGCGAGTTCGTCAATTCGCTGGACGTCGACCTGCCGGGCCAGGGCGGTGGGCCGCCCTCCGAAGAATCGTCCTAGGCCGGTCGGGCCCGCGCCGGCATCTCGCCGAGCACGTCGCCGCGGCTCGTCCAGAGCGCCCAGCGCAACCGGAAGATATCGCGGAAGGTGCGCACGATCTTGCCAACGCTCGCCCCGGTGTTCGTGCCGGCCGCTCGCGGGAAGTGAGTGACACCCACCTGCGCCAGGCGCCCGCCCCGCGCCCGCAGCTTGATCAGTAGCTCGGCCGACAGGAACGGGCCTTCCGACGTGAGCGGCAGGCCGTCGAAGACTTCGCGGCGGAAGAGCTTCATGGCGCAGTCGATGTCACGCACGCGCAGTGCGAAGAGCACGGACACGATGGTGTTGTACGTCTTGGCGATGAAGATCCGATGGATTGGATCGCGCCGGCGGATACGGTAGCCGATCACGCCGTCCACCGGGCGCGACC
>JBBRXE010000084.1:0-7413 GCA_038248695.1 Candidatus Limnocylindria bacterium
CCGGCGCTGACGGTGGCATCGGGCCAGCAGGCGTCCGCCGGCGACGGTGCGACCGGCGAGTCGATCCACAACATCACGCGCGACGACGGCGCGACCCAGGTCAGCTACGGCGGCCATCCGCTGTACTACTACGCGGCCGATACCGCCGCCGGCGATACCAACGGCCAGGGAGCGGGCGGCATCTGGTTCGCGCTGACCGGTGACGGCGAGCTGGTGGCGGCGGCAGCCTCGCCATCGGCGTCCGCGTCGTCATCGGCGTCGGCATCGGCGTCGGCGTCCGGCGGCCCTCGCTACTGAGGGAGCGGGTCGGGGCGCCGTCGGGCATTGTGGTCCTTTGGGGGAGTTATCTGGGTGGCGGACCGTGTCTTGAGGCGTAACGGTCCTCTCGGGGACCGGTATCGAGGGGAGGGTCCCTGGCGGCGGCCCACCGGTCCTCTCAGAGACCCGTAGCGGCGCATCCCGTCAGGCCGTCGGCCTACTGGTCCTCTCAGAGACCGGTAGCGGCTCATTCAGGACTGCGGTGGGTGGAATTGCGCGATTGCGGTCTCTCAGGGCCCCGTACGCGCAAACGGGTCGATCGCTCCTGAATAAGGAACCGATAAGCGACCGGTAAGGACCGATGTGGATGATCGGTGTATGAACGATCAACAAGTCGGTCGCCTCCTCCGACTCCTTCGGGTACGGAAGGCATGGCGGCAGGAGGATGCCTCGGCGCGTGCACACATCTCCCGAAACGTCACTCGGAAGATCGAGCGCGGCGAGCTCGGGTCGACATCGCTCGGTCTGCTGCGGAAGTACGCCGCCGCCTTCGACCTGCGCCTCGATCTCGCTGTCATTGGACGCGGTGGCGACCTCGCGCGGACTATCGACGAAGAGCACGCGATGATCGTGGAGCAGCTCGCCGCCAACCTCAACGATCTCGGTTCGAGAGTTGAGCCCGAGGCGAGCTTCAATCACTACGGCGACCGCGGACGCATCGATCTGCTGGCGTACCACCCGGAAACCGGCACGCTGCTGATCATCGAGGTCAAAACCGTGCTGACGGATCTGCAGGAGATGTTCGGCTCGATGAACGTGAAGCACCGAGTGGCATCGGTCCTGGCGACGGAGCGCGGCTGGGAGATCCGCCGCGTGGGTTCGTTGCTGGCGATCGCCTCGTCATCGTCGTCGCGCCAGGTTGTTCGTCGGCATGCGACGCTCTTCGGTCCCTTCGTTTCCGAGGCCCGTACGATCCATCGCTGGATGGAAGCGCCGAGTGCAGCCGCCCGCATGCTGCTGTGGGTTGATCCACCACACCCCAAGCAGGCATGGAATGCCGGACGGGTGCGCGTGCGGCCGAAGGTCGGAAGTCGCGGGCCGGGCGCAGCCTGAGCGCGCCGCGTAAGTCACCCCGAGGAGGGCCTTATCCGGAGGCAGGCCGTGGTTGGTTCGGATACCGGTCTCCCGCGGGACCGCTAGAGCGGCGCAGCCCGGGTTGCGCCAGTCCGAGCCCCGTAACGACCCTCAGATGGCGCCTTAATCCTGAGAAGGCTGCCGAGCCCCGAGATAGTGCGCACCCAAAGGACCGATACGCCGCCGACGCGCGGCCGCGCCGGGATAGTGCGCACCCAAACGACCGATACACGGCCACTCCCCGTCGCGGCTAACGAGGACCCGAGATAGTGCGCACCCAAAGGACCGATACGCCGTTGACGCGCGGCGGCGCCGGGATAGTGCGCACCCAAAGGACCGATACGCCGTTGACGCGCCGCCGACGCGCCGCCGACACGCCGCCGGCCCTCCAAGATCAACGAGGTGGCAGCTCCACCATCCGTGCATCCCGCACACCCTCGATCGCGCCAATGTCCTCGAGCACAGCATCCGGCACGGGATGGTCGACCGATACGAACATCATCGCCTCCCCCTGCGCCGAGAGGCGGGACAGCTCGAGCGACGAGATGTTGACGCCCGCCTCCGCCAGGGTCGTCCCCACCGCGCCGACGATCCCGGGCCGATCGACGTGACGGGTGACCAGGATCAGGCCCGCCAACTCGGTGTCGATGGCGAACTCGTCAACGCCTGCCAGCCGCGGTCGCCCATGCGCCGTCGAGCCGGCCAGGCGCACGCAGGACGCCCCCTCTCCGACCGACAGGACGACGAGTGACGACCACGGTTCGGCGGCATCCTCGCGCGTCTCGCTGACGCGCAGGCCGCGCTCGCGCGCGACGAGGTCGGCGTTAACCGCGTTGACGCGCTGGTCGGTGACCGGCTCCAGCAGGCCGGCCAGCGCCGCCGTACGCAGCGGCGCGCCGTCCCAGGCCGCGATCTCGCCCGCGTAGGTCAGCGAGACCGCGGCGATCGGCACTGGGCTCAGCTGGCGGGCCAGGACCGCGAGGCGGCGCGACAGCTCGACGTAGGGTCGCAGCCGCGGCGCGACGTCCGGGGCGACGGCCGGCGCGTTGACGGCGTATGGCGGCGTGACGCCCGACAGCGCCAGCACCACCTGCGAGGCCATCTCCTCCCCCACCCGCTCCTGCGCTTCGGACGTCGAGGCGCCGAGGTGCGGCGTCAGCACCGTGTTCGGCGCCGTGCGCAGGGGGTTGCCGGGAGGCATCGGCTCGGAGGAGTAGACGTCGACGGCAGCGCCGGCCAGGCGGCCAGCCACCAGTGCTGCCGCCAGGGCGTCCTCGTTCACGATGCCGCCGCGCGCCACGTTGAGCACGAACGCCCCTGGCTTCACGGCCTCCAGTTGTGCCTGGCCGACGAGATTGCGCGTCTGGGCGGTCAGCGGCGTGTGCACGCTGATCACATCGGCCCGCAGCAGGAGCTCAGGCAGGCCGACAAGCTTGGCGCCAGCCTCGGCCGCCTGCTCCGCGGTGAGGTACGGGTCGTGGGCCAGCACGCGCATCTCGAACGCGCTGGCTCGCCGGGCAACGGCCTTGCCGATCTTCCCCAGACCGATGATGCCCAGCGTCCTACCGCGCAGCTCGCTGCCGGTGTGGCCGGCGCGATCCCACTCACCGCGCCTGACCGATGCGTCCGCGCTCGGCACCTTGCGCAGCAGCGCCAGCAGGAGCGCCATGGTGTGCTCGGCGGCGGCGATCGTGTTGCCGGTCGGCGCGTTGACCACCATCACGCCGGCGCGCGTCGCCGCATCGAGGTCGATCCTGTCGGTCCCGATGCTGGCCACGCCCACGATCGACAGCCGCGGCGCAGCCGCGTCAAGAACCTCGGCGTCAACGCGCGTCTGGCTGCGGACGATGAGCGCGTCCCAACCTGGCTCCTCGCGCAGGGCGTTCAGAAGCTGCTCATGCTTGAGACCGAGACGAATATCGGTATCGTGCGCGGCCTTCAGGATGTCGATGCCGGCCTGGGCGACCGGCTCGACCACCAGGATGCGGGCCATGGCGGCGAGTGTATCTGACTGGCCGTGCCGTAGGTGGTGGGAGCGGTCAGCGCCACCGCTCCCACCAGAATGTCACCGCATGATCATTCGCCCGGGCACATGGGCTCCTACTTGACGGGCGCCCCGTCGGCTCCGACCGTCGTCGATGGGGCGGCCGGGGAAGCCGGGTACTGATCCGTGCCGCCGAGGAGGATGAGGCTGACGAAGTCAATCGACAGGGGCGGAGCCGCGCAGCGGAACTTCAGACTCGTCCCGGTGGTGATCCGATTTACGCCGCCGTTGTCCAGGACCGCTATCGAATAGGCAGCACTCCCCTCAAACTGGATGCTATCGGTCCATTCACCGCTAGCGTCCAGGTCGATCCCGGTCACGTTTCGGGCGCCGCGCAGTTCCAAGGTGGATGGCAGTCGATAGCGCCAGCCCGAACCGAACAAGCCAGACAGTCCGGCACAGGTATCGGACGCGGCAAAGACGGTGGCCGCCGCGCGATTGGTCTTTTCGAAGCAGAGGCCTTGCGAATAGACGGTGTTCGAAGGACACCCAATGCTGAATCCGTCGGTCGACTGCGACGTCTTGGCGTTGACCACTGGCGTCTTGCCGGACTGAAGTGCGCCCAACCGGTTCATGAACGCAGCCATCTGTTCGCGCGTGACGTTGGCCTTGGGACAGTACTTGCCGCCACCGCATCCACCGGTGACCCCCGCGTCGGCGATGGCGTTGATGTCGTTAAAGAACGAGCTCGAGGGTGGAACGTCGCTGAACTTCTGAACGACCGCCAGCGCTCCCAGCGGGAGCGCCAACGCCAACGCGATGATGGCAGCCAGCACAGGAGCGCTCAGCCGTCCAGGGCGGCGGATGCGAAACATAGATTCCTCCTTGCAGGAATGTGATGGGGCACAGCACGCCGGGTTAGTCCGCGGCGCTGCACGGCAGGATAGAAGTTCAGTCACCGCTGTGAGAGGCAATCACAACACTGTTGACGGCGACGAATCCCGAAGGCCGCTCCGGTACCCGTCGCGTTGAACCGCAGCGAGCGAATCGCGTGCTCCTTTGAGCGGACTGGGCCGGGTCCCGGTTCGGCGTAGGACCTTTGGGCTCGGGCTGTTCGGCGGCGGCTTCCTCTACAATCGGCCGAGCGCATCCGGCTGCGCCGCGCGCGGCGCAGAATCGGCCGCCTTTCATCGAAGAGCCATCGCCACGGCCGTGCGGCCGTCGCCTGACGAGTGAACATTGCCCGACAAAACCGCGTTGCCCGACTACCGTCTGACCCACGTCCAGGCACTCGAAGCCGAATCACTGCACATCTTTCGCGAGGTCGTCGCCGAATGCGAGCGGCCGGCACTGCTCTTCTCCGGTGGCAAGGACTCGGTCGTCATGCTGCGGCTCGCCGAGAAGGCATTCTGGCCGGCGCGCATCCCGTTCCCGGTCATGCACATCGACACCGGCCTCAACTTCCCCGAGGTGCTGGACTTCCGCGACCGCCGTGCGGCGGAGCTGACCGTGCAGCTGATCGTGGCGTCGGTCCAGGATGCGATCGACCGCGGCCTCGTCCAACCCGAGCCAAACGGGTCGCGTAACCGGATCCAGACGCCGGTGCTGCTGGAAGCCGTGGGCGCCCACAAGTTCAGCGCCCTCTTCGGCGGCGCGCGACGCGACGAGGAGAAGGCGCGGGCCAAGGAACGCGTCTTCTCGTTCCGCGACGAGTTTGGACAGTGGGATCCGAAGAACCAGCGGCCGGAGCTGTGGAGCCTGTACAACGGACGCATCCATCTCGGCGAGTCGATTCGCGTCTTCCCGCTCTCGAACTGGACCGAGCTCGACGTGTGGCACTACATCGCCGCTGAGGGCCTCGAGCTGCCCGACCTGTATTTCGCGCGTGACCGCGAGGTGATCGAGCGCGACGGGATGCTGTACGCCACCAACGAGCTCTGCCTGCCGAGGGACGGCGAGCAGCCGTTCACGACCTCCGTGCGCTACCGGACGATGGGCGACGCCAACCTGACCGCCGCGGTGCGCTCCGAAGCGGACACCATCGAAAAGATCATCGATGAAGTGGCCATCACCCGCCTCACCGAGCGTGGAGCCACGCGCGGCGACGATCGCGTCAGCGAAGCGGCCATGGAAGACCGCAAGCGCGAGGGGTACTTCTGATGATGGACCTCCTGCGCTTCGCCACCGCCGGGTCGGTTGACGACGGCAAGAGCACCCTCATCGGCCGCCTGCTGTACGACACCAAGTCGATCTTCGAGGACCAGCTGGAGGCCGTCGAGCGCACGAGCCGGCTGATGGGCGACGACTACACCAACCTGGCGCTCCTGACCGATGGGCTGCGCGCCGAACGCGAGCAGGGCATCACCATCGATGTCGCGTACCGCTACTTCGCGACCCCCGGGCGCAAGTTCATCATCGCCGACACGCCGGGACACATCCAGTACACGCGCAACATGGTCACCGGCGCCTCGACCGCGGATCTCGCGATCGTGCTCGTCGACGCACGCAAGGGCATGGTCGAGCAGAGCCGACGCCACGCCTTCCTGGTCAGCCTGCTGCGTGTCCCGCACCTCCTGGTAGCGGTCAACAAGATGGACCTCGTCGACTACGCACAGGACGTCTACAACGCCATCCACAACGAGTTCTCGGCATTCGCCACCAAGCTCGAGGTTCCCGATCTGACGGTGATCCCGGTCTCGGCGCTGCTCGGCGACAATGTCGTGTCGCGCTCCGCGCAGATGCCCTGGTATGACGGCCCGTCGTTGCTGCACCACCTCGAAAACGTTCACGTCGCCAGCGATCGCAACCTGATCGATGCGCGCTTCCCGGTGCAGTATGTGGTCCGGCCTCAGTCGACCCGCTACCCCGATTACCGCGGCTACGCGGGCACGGTGGCCGGCGGGGTGTTCAAGCCCGGCGACGACGTGGTGGTCCTGCCCAGTGGCTTCGAGTCGCGCATCGCGGCGATCGACACCGCCGACGGCCCCGTCGAGGAGGCCTTCCCGCCAATGGCCGTCACCGTGCGCCTGGAGGACGACCTCGACGTCTCGCGCGGCGACATGATCTGCCGCCCGAACAATGCGCCGGTGCCGGTGCAGGACGTCGACGCCATGGTCTGCTGGATGTCGGACAGTCCGCTGGTCCCCGGACAGCAGCTGGCCGTCAAGCACACAACGCGCGCCGCGCGTGGACTCGTCAAGGAGCTCCAGTACCGCCTCGACGTCAACACCCTGCACCGCGACGAGGGAGCCGACGCACTGCGCCTCAACGACATCGGCCGCATCCGGCTGCGCACGACCGTGCCACTCTTCCTCGATTCGTACCGGCGCAACCGCACCACGGGCGGTCTGATCCTCATCGACGAGGCGACCAACCGCACCGTCGCGGCCGGCATGGTGGTCAATCCGGACTAACCGGCTCGCCGGACTCGCGGCCAATATAGCCGAGCTCCTCGAGCCTGGTCAGCACTCTCTCGGCGCTCTGTTGCGGCGTCTCGCGTCCGTCCGAGTAGCAGGTCACTTCGGGGTCGAGTGGCGGCTCGTAGGCATCGTCCAACCCGGTGAAGTTAGGGATCTCACCTGCGTTCGCGCGGCGGTACAGACCCTTGACGTCACGCTCGGCGAGCACCTCGATGGGCGCCTGCATGTGGACCTCCACGAAGCGACCGATGCGGGCGCGCACCTCGTCGCGTGTCGCGCGGTAGGGGCTGATGACGGCCGCGATGGCGATGACATCGTTCCGCGAGAGCAGTTCGCATACCCAGCCGATGCGGCGGATGTTGGTGTCGCGGTCCTCGCGGCTGAATCCGAGTCCCTGGGTCAGGTTGGTGCGGACCACGTCGCCATCGAGCACCTCAACCCGGCGTCCACGGCCGCGCAGGTCCTGTTCGAGGATGTCGGTGACCGTGCTCTTCCCCGATCCGGACATGCCGGTCAGCCAGATGGTGAACCCGGTCGACACACGATTCGGTGCCGTGCCGGCGCCACCGCTCAGGTGGATGGCATCTGCCTCGGAGGGGGTCACCACCGAATACTACC
>JBBRXE010000085.1:0-7400 GCA_038248695.1 Candidatus Limnocylindria bacterium
CCAACGCTCGCCCCGGTGTTCGTGCCGGCCGCTCGCGGGAAGTGAGTGACACCCACCTGCGCCAGGCGCCCGCCCCGCGCCCGCAGCTTGATCAGTAGCTCGGCCGACAGGAACGGGCCCTCCGACGTGAGCGGCAGGCCGTCGAAGACTTCGCGGCGGAAGAGCTTCATGGCGCAGTCGATGTCACGTACGCGCAGTGCGAAGAGCACGGACACGATGGTGTTGTACGTCTTGGCGATGAAGATCCGATGGATTGGATCGCGCCGGCGGATACGGTAGCCGATCACGCCGTCCACCGGGCGCGACCCGTCCGCCAGGCGGTCGAGCAGACGCGACATCTCGCGCAGGTCGAACTGCAGGTCGCCGTCGCTGAAGCCGATGAGCTCACCGTGGGCGTTGGCGAAGCCGGCCTGCAGCGCGCCGCCGTAGCCGCGGTTGGGCTGGTGCACCACGCGGACGCGCGCATCGGCCGCCACGAGCGCATCGGCCAGCTGCGCTGTCCGGTCGGTCGAGCCGTCGTCGACGATCAGGACCTCCATCGAATCGACCAATGGACCGATCTCGTCGAGCGCCCGTCGGACGGTCGGCTCAACGTTCTCCTCCTCGTTATAAGCGGGGAAGAAAAAGGTCAGGCGTGGCCGGTCGGCCGCCGCTCCATCGGTCACTGGGGAGGCTCCTTGACGTGCAGGAGCGCAGTGTAGCCGGGCAGGGTGTCGACGTCCTCGGTGTCGAAGATGAGGCGGAGCTGATCGACGTCCCAGTCGGTCGGCACGACATACACCGGCCGGCGTCCGAGGAACGCGCGAATGGCCGTCTCGGTGGTGCCGTAGCCATCGTCCAGGATGTTGCGCTCGTCGATGATCTTGACGTCAGGCCGATCGCCGTCGATCCAGCGGTGGTACCACAGCGGCGTGCTGTAGCTCCACCAGCTGATGACGACCGCGTCCTGCGGCAATGCGTCGTAGACGCTCTGGACCCAGCGATCGGCATCGCGGTTGTGACTCAGGTCGTGGCCGTCGTAGCCGGTGATCAGGGCAGTGGCGGGGAAGATGGCCGCCAGGCACACGACCAGCACGCCGGCGATGCGCGCCGCCCGACGGCGCCCGACGAAGCCCGATCCGCGTCGCGTGGCCTCCGCCACGGCCCGCGAGCAGGTGGATGCCAGGAAGGCGATCGCCACCCCCAGCAGCACGGAGGCGATGAGCACGCTCGTAAGGTAGTAGCGGTCGATGTCGCCGTCCTGGAAGTTGAGCGCGTAGAAGATGTCGCCGGCCATGATCAGTCCCAGGAGCACGAACGCTCCGGCGCGGCGCACGCTGAGGGTCGCCGCCCCCATGGCCACCAGCAGCCAGCCGGGGCCCACGAACTGGCGGGCCAGGACGTCCTCGGCCTTCTGCCATTTCAACCCCAGGAAGTCGAGCGGGTTCTGGAAGTTGGAGAAGAGGCCGTGGAACTGCTCGGCGAAGATGAGGTACTTCATCCGCTCGAGGGTCGTCGGTCGCGCGTAGAAGAGCGGCGGTTCGGGAGGTGTCAGCGCGCGGATGGGGATGTAGAGGTAAGTCAGCAGCCCGACGCCGACGAGGCCGGCGCAGACCAATATCAGCTTCCAGCGCCGCCAGAAGCCGGGATCCACGATGAACAGCCACGGCGCGATGCCGAGCGCCAGCAGCCCGGTGAGCGGGTGATTGCCCATGCTGATGCCGAAGGTCAGCGCCGCCGCCGCCAGCCACCTGCCGGGATGGCGCGCGCCGCGTCTCTCGGCCGTCCCCCAGCACAGCAGCAGCCAGATGATCAGTCCGACCAGAAGGATGTGCAGCGCATGCACGTCGGCGCGCACCGCGTTCTGCCACGGCTCGTCGGCGAAGGCGAATGTCAGGCCGGCGATGCCGGCGGAGACGGCCACCAGCAGGCGATGTCGCTCGTCCATCAGCTGCGCGGCGATGAGCACCACCAGGCCGGACGCCAGCGACAGGCAGACGGCCGACAGCAGGTTCATGCGGTAGGCCACCTCGCCGATCGGGATCTGGCTCCAGAGCCAGCCGAGCATGGTGTACGTCGGAAATCCGGTGGGGTGGAAAATCGATAGGGTATGCGGCACGGTCTGCGCCTCGGCCGTGTCCCAAAAGCCGATCGACGGCATCAGCGTGCGCAGATAGATGCCGAAGGCGAAGACGACCACCACCCCCGCGGTCCAGGCCACCTCGGCCGAGCTGTAGGGGATGACCGATGTAGACAGGCGGCAGTGAGGCAGCCGCAGACCGGGCATTCGTGGAACCCCGCCGGGCGTCGCCCCGTCCGAGGCTCGATGTATACTCACCGCCACCTTGGCGTTCGACACCTTCCGGCGCCCGTGACAAAGGCGCCGCCCGCGATGACCCGCGACCCCCTGCGGCGGCGGGGCGTGAGGCCACCCGAGTACGGCTCGCGCTTCGGCGCCGTCTCGCTGCTCGTCATCCTCATCGTGCTTGGTCTGCTCGTGCGCGTGCTGATTGCCGGTGTTCTGCTGCCGCAGAGCGGCTTCCGCATCGACATCGGTGATTTCTCCGGCTGGGCGAATCGTCTCGCAAGTGGCGGGCCTGGCGGATTCTACGCACCCGACTACTTCAGCGATTATCCCCCGGGCTACCTGTACGTGCTCTGGGCGCTCGGAGCGCTCGGCGACCTGCTGTCACCACTGGTCGGTCTGGATGTCACGTCGGGGCTCGTCAAGATCCCCGGCATCCTGGCCGATGCGGGGGTTGCGGTCATGCTCTTCCTCTTCTGCCGGCGCTTCCTGGACGGGCGTCTCGGACGCTCCGGCGCGACCATCGGCCTCGTCGCGGCGACGATCTACCTGTTCAACCCGGGCACCATCTTCAACGCCGCCGTATGGGGACAGATCGACTCGGTGGGCACGCTGGCCATCCTGGGCACCCTCTACGCGCTGGCTGCCGGCTGGATCGAGGTGGCGGCGGTCGGTGCCATCGTCGCGTTGCTGATCAAGTTCCAGTACGGCTTCCTCATCCCGATCGTCGGGGTGGTCGGCATCCGTCGTCACCTGCTGGGTCGTTCGTCGGATCCCGAGCGCGACGGCCGTCCGGATCTGCTGCGGGTGCTCACCTCGCTGGCCGCCGGCGTCGGCTCGCTGGTGCTGCTCATCGCGCCGTTCCGCTTGTCGGTGTGGGCGCCCAACGACGTGACGCACAGCCTGATCGGCAAGTTCGTCGACGCGGCCAACACCTATCACGGCCTGTCGATCAACGCGTTCAACATGTGGCGCAACCCATGGAGCGCCTTGGGCAACACCAACCAATGGGGCTGCGACGGGCCGTCCTTCCCACCCGAGACGAGCTGCAGTGGCGGCGTCGCCTTCCAGATCGGCGGCAGCGACGTGACGTGGCAGCTCATCGGCCTGGTGCTCTTCGCGGCGGTGGCACTGCTTGCCCTGTGGCAGGTCGCACGCCGGGATGACTGGCGCGGCATCCTGCTCTCCGCCCTGCTGCTGGCGGTCGCCTTCTTCGTTCTGCCGACGCGCGTCCACGAGCGCTATCTCTTCCCGGCTCTGGCGCTCGCCGCGCCGTTCGCCGCGCCCGTCATCCTGCGCAACTGGCGCTGGCTGCTGCTCTACGGCGCGTTGAGCCTGTCCTTCTTCGCCAACGTGTACTGGACCTACACGCTCGACTGGTCGTACGTACCGGGTCCGCCGCTCAATCCCGGCGTTGACGGCCTGGCCATGCCGCGCGACGCGTTCCTGGCATCGACCCTCCTGACCGACTGGGGCATCTACCTGCTGGCGGCCATGATCGTGGCGGCCCTGGTCTGGCTCGTGCGCCGCTCGTACCTGTTGGGCATTCAGCGCGACGAGTTGACCGAGACCCATGCGCTGGCGCCGCCGCCCGCCATGGCTCCGCCACCAGTCACGGCCGGGGCCCCGCTCCACCGGCCGCTCGCCCGGCGATTCGGCTGGCTGCGCAGCGATCCATCGGATCCGCTCCACCGTGAGCCGATGCGCCGCCTCGACCGCCTCGACCTGGCGCTGGTCATCGGCTTCGTGCTGTTCGCATTCGCGTTCCGTCTCTGGCGCCTCGACATCCCGCGCTCGATGCACTTCGACGAGGTCTACCACGCTCGCTCGGCGACCGAGTGGCTGTCCGACTGGGAGCACGGCTGGACGCGCGACACCTACGAGTGGACGCACCCCATGCTGGCGAAGTATCTGATCGCCGCGGGCATTGTGGTGGCCGATCCGAACAAGGTCGAGTCGACGACGCCGCTTCCAGAGCCCGTCCAGGCCATGGCCGTCGCACCGCGCCAGGACGACGCGGGTCACCCCCGGTCGGTCATCTTCATCGGCTCGGGTGACACGATCGCGGCCCGCGACGCGCTGACCGGCGAGCGGGTCGCCTCATGGTCGAATGGCGCCCCGATCGCCTCACTGACGTACGACCCGTATGGGCAGCGGCTGCTGGTCGGCTCGAGCAGCAGCGGCGAGGTGAAGGTCTACGCCACCGACGCGTTCATGCAGCACGCCGGGACGCGCGCGCCGCCGCCCGACGGTCCGCCGATCGAGACCGATCTGACGTCCGTCAAGCGCATCGTGGTGCCGTGGCGCGACGACGTCACCCAGCCGGTACTGCCGACCTTCGACGACGTCCTTCTGCTGGCCGGTGGCGGCGGATTCGCGGAGCTCGACCGTGCCTCGGGCGCCGTGCTGGCCACCAGTGACCTCCCCGTCAGCGACCTGGGCTACCTGGCGGCCGATCCGCAGGACGATACGGTGATAGCGCGCGTGGTTGCCGTCGATCCGGACCGCAGCCGGTTGGTCGTGCTCGAAGCGAAGACACTCACCGAGCAGCGCAGTCTCGATCTGCCGGCCCCGCCCGCCGGCCCCATGCTGGTCCACGGCAACGGCAAGGACGCCCAGCTGTGGATCCCGGTCGGGGCGCTGCCGGCCAACGACGAGCATCCGGCGGTGGCCGGCGGGATCAGCGTCTTCAGCGCGACGCCGACGGAGATCGACACGGTGGCTTTGCCCGGCGCGCCGAGCGGCATCGCCTGGCAGGACTCGGCCGACGTCGTCTACATCTCCGGGACGGATGCGGACGGCACGCCACAGGTCTGGACCATCGACCCGCTCGGCGACGAGCGCAGCGGCTTCGCCGCCTACGACGCGACGGCACTCCCCGGCGAGGCGACCGTGATGGCCACCGATGACGCCCGCACCGGCGAGGCCGATGACAACGCCAATCTGCTGGTGGCGACCGTCGCCGCCAGCGGCGCGCCAAGCCTGGTGACGATCGACGCGGGCAGCAACGCCTTCTCGTGGCGCATCGCCGGCATCGTCTTCGGCGCACTGCTGGTCGGGCTGATCTACCTGCTGGCGGCGACGATGTTCCGTCGCCGGCGCATTGCGGTGATGGCGGCGGCCTTCGTGGCGGTCGATGGCATGAGCTACGTCATGAGCCGCATCGCCATGAACGACATCTACGTCGCGGTCTTCATCGTGGCCGCGTACCTCGTCTTCTGGCAGGTGTGGTCCGGTCGATGGGCGCGCAGCGCATGGTGGGCCCTGCCGATGGTCGGCGTCCTCATCGGCCTGGCGGCGGCGACCAAGTGGGTCGGCTGGTATGCGCTCATCGGCCTGCTGGTGCTGGTCCTGGCCCGTTCGTCCCTTGGGCGCCTGCTGCTGCTGGTGGCCGTCGCGTTCCTGACGGCGGCAGCGGGCATCGGCGCACCCTGGCCGTTCCTGGCGGTGATGATCATCGGCCTGCTGTTCGCGTTGCTGGTCGTGTGGGTGCGCCCTATTCGCATTCGTGGCGCCGACCTCGTCGCCCTGCCGGCGACCGGCGTCGTGGTGGGAGGCATCGGCCTCGCGCTGGCGATCGGCTACCAGCAGGTGGACGGCCGCAAGGCGACCAGTGCCGTCGAGCTGCTGTTCGGCTTCCTGGCGCGTGGCGCTCAAGCCGGCTGGCCCGCCTGGATCATGGTGGGGGTGGCGGCTCTGCTCGTCATCTGGCGCGCGATTGCGTCATGGCGCGACCCGGACAGCGACCGGCGCTGGATGCAGCCCGGCGCCATGGCGGGCTTCGGCTGGTCGTGGATGCTCGCCTGCCTGGTGGTCATCCCGCTGGTCGTCTACTTCGTGGTCTACATCCCGTACCTGCAGCTCGGTCATTCGATCGCGCTGGCCGCCGGCAGTGGCCCTGGCTACGGCTGGTCGCTCGACGAGCTGCAGTCCCAGATGTTCGGCTACCACTTCGGGCTGCAGTCCGGTCATCCCAGCGCCTCACCGTGGTGGAGCTGGCCGCTCGACCTCAAGCCGGTCTGGTTCTACGGCAATCCCGGCGCCTGGAACGACCGCGTCGGGGCGGTGATCTACAACGGGGGCAACCCGATCCTGTTCTGGGCCGGCATCCCCGCGCTGATGTACTGCGCGGTCCAGGCCTGGCGGCGGCGCTCGGTGGCGCTGGTCCTGATCGTGGCGGCCTTCGCCTTCCAGTTCCTTCCTTGGACGCGCATCGAGCGGGCGACCTTCCACTACCACTATTTCACCGCGGTGCTGTTCGCCATGATCGCAGTGGCCTATGCCGTCGACGACCTGCTGCGCAGCCGCGAGTGGCGCTCGCTGGGCATCTCCTTCCTGGTGGCAGCCGGGATCGCCGGCATCCTGGTCTTCCCGCTCGGGTCAGCGCTGGTGATGCCCGACTGGTACATCAACGCCGCCAGGGCGCTCCCGCCGTGGAACTATGCCTTCCAGTTCCCACAGCCACCGCAGGGTGCCCGTGAGGGCCTACTGGAGGTTGGACCGATCAAGCTGGCGATCGGCGCGCTGCTGACCGCGCTGGCGGCCTTCTTCTCCGTCGCCGGTCGCGCCACGTTGGAGCCGCCGCTGGCACGCCTGCTGGGTGCCGCGCCAGCAGAACCTGCGGTCGCGTCCGATGCGCCGCCTGCCACTTCCGATCCGCCATGGCCCGCTGGGCAGGACGCTGACGACTGACGTTGCTCGCTCCGGCGCCTCCTGAGCGGTCCGCCGCCCTCGCCCGACCCGACCCGCCCCGCCGCGCGGCGCAGCGTTTGCCTGGTGGGCAAATAACAGCCAAGTTCGGACCGATACGATGCGCTCCGGTGCCGTGCGTTGCTCCCGTGGCAAACAGCGGCCAAGGAGAGGTGCCCCAAGCGCGGTTACTTGCCCCGTGGGCAAACGCGGTCCGGGGAACGCGTCGCCGTGCGGACGGATGCGTCGGCTAACGACCGCGGCGCAGCGAACCGATGAGCAGCATGGCCCCGGCGAGCCCCGTTTGCCGCTCCCCCGCCGCGCCGCGCCGCGCCGCGTTTGCCTGGTGGGCAAATAACAGCCAAGTTCGGACCGATACGATGCGCTCCGGTGCCGTGCGTTGCTCCCGTGGCAAACAGCGGCCAAG
>JBBRXE010000086.1:0-7379 GCA_038248695.1 Candidatus Limnocylindria bacterium
ACGGGCGTGGGTATCGGCAACTTCTTCACGCGCGCCCTGTTCGCCATGCGCTTCGGCGACTTCAACCTGCTGATCAGCAACCAGCTGACCGATGACTCGCAGATCCTCTTCCGCCGCACGCTCGAGGAGCGAGTCCCCGAGATCGCCCCGTTCCTGCACTACGACCGCGACCCGTACCTGGTCAGCGCCGCCGGCCGGTTGCTGTGGGTCTGGGACGCCTACACCGTCAGCGACCGTTACCCGGACGCCCAGCCGCTGCCCGACGGCAGTCCTTTCGCCGGCGCGAACTACGTGCGCAACAGCGTGAAGGTCGTGATCGATGCCTACGACGGCACCGTGCACTTCTACCTGGCCGATCCGAACGAGCCGATCGCCGCGGCATATGCGCGCATCTTCCCGTCGCTGTTCGAGCCACTGGACGCCATGCCGGCCGAGCTGAAGCCTCACCTGCGCTACCCCGAGGACCTGTTCACCGCGCAAAACCAGGCGTACCTCCTCTACCACCTGCCGGCGACCGATGGCGGCGCCACCACGTTCTACAACCAGGACGATCGCTGGGCCTTCCCGGAGGACGTCGCTGCCGGCAACGGCCAGCCGATGGAGCCGTACTACGTGATCATGCGCATCCCCGGCGACGACCAGGCCGAGTTCGCCCTGATCCAGCCGCTCGTACCGGAGGGCCGGCCGAACATGATCGCCTGGGTCGCCGCGCGCATGGATCCGGGCGTCTACGGCCAGCGCATCGCCTTCCAGTTCCCGACGTCCAGCTCGACGCAGGGTCCGGCGCAGGTCGAGGCCCGCATTGACCAGAATGACGCCATCGCCGCGCAGTTCGGCGTGTGGAGCAGATCCGGCTCGTCGATCATCCGCGGCAACCTGCTGGTGCTGCCCATCGGCGACAACGGTCTGATCTACGTTGAGCCCATCTTCCTGCAGGCCGAGGGCGCCAAGTTCCCCGAGCTGGTGCGCGTGATCATGGTCAGCCAGGACCGGGTCGCGTTCGCGCGCGATGTCGACGATGGGCTGCGCCAGCTGCTTGGCGAGGCACAGGTGCCACCCCCCGAGGGGGCGCCGCCGCCGACGGAGACGCCACCCGGCCAGCTGCCATCTGACGTCACCGGCCTGGTCGCCGAGGCTCAGCGGCTGTACGGCGAAGCCCAGGCGGCGCTGGCCGCCGGCAACCTGGGTACCTACCAGGCGCGCGTCGACGATCTGCAGGACGTGCTCGATCGGCTGGCTGCACTCACCGGCGCATCGCCGGCGCCGGCGCCCTCCGCGTCGCCTGGCAGCTGACCTCGGCGCTCATGCCCGGACTGGACGTCCTGGTTCTTGGATCGGGTGCGCGCGAGCACGCGTTGGCGTGGCGCCTGGCCCGCGACGAGCTGGTCGGGCGCGTGCGCATTGCGCCGGGCAACGCCGGGACGGCGGCATGCGGGACGAATCTTCCGGACCTGGACCCGCTCGACCCGGTCGCGGTGGCGCGCTTTGCCGCCAACCAGCGCATTGGCCTGGTGGTGGTCGGGCCGGAAGCATCGCTCTTCGCCGGCGTGCCCGATGCGCTGGAGCAGGCATCGGTGCCCGTCTTCGGGCCGACGCGCGCGGCATCGCGACTTGAGACTTCGAAGGCCTTCGCCAAGGAGCAGATGCGCCGCGCCGGTGTGCCGACCGCAGACAGCGCGACATTCACCGATCCGGATGCTGCCATCGAGCACGTGCGTCAGGCGGCACACCCGCTGGTGGTCAAGGCCGACTGGCTGGCCGCGGGCAAGGGCGTGGTCGTGCCGGAGACCGCGGCCGAGGCCGAGGAGGCGATCAACGGCCTGTTCGCGCGTGGCCCGACCGGAGCGCGCGTCGTCCTGGAGCGGCGCCTGCACGGCCGCGAGGTATCGGTCTTCGGGCTGGTCTGTCGGGAGCGGGTGATGCCGCTGGGCGCGGCGTGCGACTACAAGCGGCTGGGCGACGGCGACACCGGTCCGAATACGGGCGGCATGGGTGCCTTCGCTCCGGTGCCATGGTTCGGGCAGCGCGAGGTGGAGCAGGCGATGGCCGAGATCTTCGAGCCGATCGCGTGGGCCATGGTGCGCGACGGGACGCCGTATCGCGGCGTTCTGTACGCCGGTCTGATGCTGACCGACGATGGGCCGACGCTCCTCGAGTTCAACGCGCGCTTCGGCGACCCCGAGGCGCAGGTCCTGCTGCCGATGCTGGACGGCGATGTTGCCCAGGCGCTGCTGGGCGTGGCGACCAACGACATGGGGCTCGCCGAGGGAGCCGTACGGATGCGTGACGGCGCGGCGGTCGGGGTGGTCGTGACGGGCGAGGGCTATCCCGACGACCCGGTGCGTGGCCGCGCGATCGACGGCGTCGAGCCGGCAGGTCCGAGTGACGATGGAGCGCTCCTGTGCTTTCACGGGGGCACGCGCCGCGCGGGAAGCGAGTACCAGACGGCCGGCGGCCGGGTCGTGACGCTGGTCGGACGCGGGAGAGATCTGGCCGCCGCGCGCGACGCCGCCTACCGGGGAGTGGCAGGCGTCGAGCTCGAGGGCGCGCAGCATCGGTCCGACATCGCGTTGCGCGAGCTGGCCGCGGGCTGATCGCTTCCCCACGGGCGGGCTATCCTGCCATGCATGTCACACACCAACGCCGTGGCCGTCATCTGCGGCTCGCGCTCAGACCTCACCACGCTCAAGGGCTGTTTCGATGTCCTGGACAGCTACCAGATCGGCTGGGAGGCCAGTGTCATCAGCGCCCACCGACAGGCCGATGCGCTGCACGCCTACGTCGCCGCGGCGGAGGCAAGCGGGACGCAGCTGTTCATCGGTGCGGCCGGGTTGTCGGCCCACCTGCCGGGCGTCATCGCCAGCCTGACGGACAAGCCGGTGATCGGCATTCCGCTTGACGCCGGCGCGCTCGGCGGTGCCGATGCGCTGTACAGCGTCGTCCAGATGCCGCCCGGCGTGCCCGTGGCGAGCGTGGCCATCGGCTCGGCCGGTGCCAGGAATGCCGCCCACCTGGCGGCACGCATCCTGGCCCTGACCGATGCGGCCATCGCCGAACGGGTGGCGACCTTTCGCGCCGAGCAGGCCGGTCGCGCCGAACTGCGCATCGACCCGCGGGCATGATCGACCGGTACGCGCTTCCGCAGCTGCGCGAGATCTTTGCTGAGCGGCGCAAGCTCGACCTGTGGCTGCGCATCGAGCTGCTGGCCGTCGAGGCGCTCAATCGCGCGGGCGTGGTGCCGGACGCCGATTGGGAGCGCATCCGCAAGGCGGCGACATCGGTCGACTCGGATCGCGCGCGCGAGATCGAACAGGAGTCGCAGCACGATGTCATCGCTTTCCTGCGCTCGGTCACCGAGCGCCTCGGCCCCGAGGGACGCTGGCTGCATTACGGGTTGACCAGTTCGGACGTGCTCGACACGGCGACCGCGGTCCAGCTGCGGGACGCGTCGCTCGTCGTCGAGAATGAGCTGGAGCGGCTCCGCCAGGTGGTGCGTCGCCTGGCGCTGCAGTACCGCGACACGCCGATGGTCGGGCGCAGCCACGGCATCCACGCCGAGCCGATCACCTTCGGCTTCAAGGTGGCCGGCTGGTATGCCGAGCTCGGCCGCGACGCGCAGCGCCTCGAGCGGGCGCGCGCCGGTGTGAGCGTCGGCGTCATCTCCGGCGCGGTGGGCACGCATGCCAACGTCAGTGCCGAAGTCGAGCGCTTCGTCTGCGAGTCGCTCGGCCTCGAAGCGGATGCAGCCAGCACCCAGGTCATCAGCCGTGACCGGCACGCCGAGCTGCTCACCGCGCTGGCGGTGCTTGGCGGGACGCTGGAGCGCATCGCCGTCGAGATCCGTCACCTGCAGCGCACGGAGGTTGGCGAGGCGTTCGAACCGTTCGGCGCCGGGCAGCAGGGCAGCAGCGCCATGCCGCACAAGCGCAACCCGATCCTCGCCGAACGGGTCAGCGGCATGGCCCGGCTGCTGCGAGGCGACGCGCTCATCGGCCTGGAGAACATGGCGCTGTGGCATGAGCGCGATATCAGTCATTCGAGCGTCGAGCGCTTCGTCTTCGAGCGTGCGCTGGGCGTTGCGGCCTACGCGACGCGCACGCTGGGCACCATCCTCGACGGGCTGGAGGTCGACTCCGATCGGATGCGCGCCAACCTCGATGCGAGCGGAGGGATGATCTACTCCGAGGCGCTGCTGCTGGCAATGATCGGCAAGGGCGCCGAACGCCAGGCCGCCTACCGATTGGTGCAGGCGGCCGCCATGCGGGCGTCGAGCGGTGAGCGCAGCTTCCGCGACGAGCTGCGCGCCGATGACGGCGTGGCCGCCTGGCTCACGCCGGACGAGATCGAGCAGGCCATGGACCTCGACCACCATCTCGCCGGGATCGCCTCCACCTACGACGCCCTCGGGCTCGACCCAGCGGAAGGATAGCCGCCGTGCGCAGCCTCCTTCGCTCCGCCGCCGCTGCGGCACAAATCGCCGGCGAGCGACCAGATCTGTGGATTCCCGGGGCGCTGGCCTCGCTGGCCTTCCTCGCCTGGCTGCCCTTCATCCTCGCCGTCGTCCCGCTGCCGAGCGCCGCCGACATCGCCTTCCTCGGCGCCGACCTGTACACGTCGGCGCGCTGGCCGCTGAACGCGGTGCAGCTGGTCGCCCTGATCGCCGCGGCGGTGGTGGGCGCCAGCGTGCTGATCTCTCTCGGCGAGGCGTCGCTGCTGCGGCGGCTGCATCCGCGCACCGCGAGACGGTCGCTGTCCGATGACGCGGGCCGGTTGTGGCTGATCCAGGTCGTCGCGGCGCTGCCCGCCGTGGCCGCCGCGGCGGTCGTGCTGGCGGGCATCGCTGCCGTGGCTCCCGGTGAATACCAGTCGCCGGATATCGGCGGCCCACTCGGGGTGCGGATCGCGCGTGACATTGCCCCGTTCGCGGTGGCGCTGCTGGTGGCGGTGCTCGCCGGCCAGGCATTCGGCGCCGCCGCGACGCGCCGCGCCATGCAGGATCCGCCGCTCGGCGTCGCCGGCGCGTTGGCCGCCGCCGCCCGCGACGTGCTGCAACGCGGTGGTCGCCTGGCGATCCTGGCGGTGGTGACCCTGCTCGCCTACCTCGTCTCCCTGACGATCGCCTTCCTGCTGCTGCGTCTCCTGTGGTCACCCATCGGCGTGCAGCTCGCTCCGGGGCAGCTGGGCGGCCCGCAGACCCTTCTGCTGCTGGTAGGCTTCGTGGCGATCTGGCTCTGCCTGCTGATCGGCGTCGGAGCGCTGCACGCGTGGGCATCGGCCTGGTGGATGCTCGAGCTCGAGCACGGGAGGCAGCAGCCGATGGAGCCGTCGGCAAGGGGGCAGGAGATCGGTCAGGCCTGATGGATATCAACCCGACGTTGAGCATGGCGGTCCAGTTCGAGCTGGGCGTGCGGCTGACGGCGGGGCTGGTCCTGGGCGCGATCATCGGCTGGGAGCGCGAGCTGCACGGTCAGCCCGCCGGCTTCCGCACCCATAGCCTGGTGGCGCTCGGCGCATCCCTGTTCGCGATCATCTCGGGGTACGGTTTCGCCGGCGCGAACGCGGATCCGACACGCATCGCGGCCCAGATCGTGTCGGGCATCGGCTTTCTGGGGGCCGGCACGATCCTGCACTACCGCGGGCACATTCGCGGCCTGACCACGGCGGCGTCGTTGTGGGCCGTGGCCGCGATCGGGACGGCGACCGGCACGGGCCTGTACGTGCTGGCGATCGTCGGCTCCGTCCTGATCCTGATCATCCTGTCGCTGTTCGACCGGGTCGAGCAGGCGGCGCGACGGCGTTACAGCTTGCCGCGGGAGGGCTTCGACGTGGCCGAGGACGAAGGTCGCACCGAGGACCTGGCACCGTGACCATGCTGCGCAGCTCGATCGAGGGCCTCCCCCTGCTGCACCGCGGCAAGGTGCGCGAGACGTACGCCGTGGGCGACGACCGGCTGCTGATGGTTGCCACCGACCGCATCTCGGCATTTGACGTCGTCTTCGATCAGCCGATCCCCGACAAGGGGCGGCTGCTGACCCAGTTGTCGGCGTACTGGTTCGGCCTGCTCGGCGACCTCGGGCCGTCGCATTTTCTATCGGTCGACGCCGCCGACCTGCCCGACACCGCCCGGACGCCACAGCTCGCGGGCCGCAGCATGCTCGTGCGGCGCGCGGAGCGGATCGATGCCGAGTGCGTGGTGCGCGGATATCTCGCCGGCTCCGGCTGGGCCGAGTACCAGCGCGCGGGCTCGGTGGTCGGACATGCGCTGCCCGCGGGGCTGCGCGAAGCGGATCGCCTGCCACAGCCGATCTTCACCCCGTCGACCAAGGCCGAGGTCGGGCATGACGAGAACATCAGCCGCGTGCAGCTGGCGTCGATGGTCGGCGCAGACCTGGCGCGCGAGCTCGAGGAGCGTTCACTGGCGCTCTACCGCGCCGGGGCGCTGCGCGCCGAGGAAGTCGGGCTGATCCTGGCCGACACGAAGTTCGAGTTCGGCGTCATCGACGGCAAGGTGGCGCTCATCGACGAGGTGCTGACACCGGATTCCTCGCGCTTCTGGGACGCATCGGTCTACGCGCCAGGACAGTCGCCGCCATCCTTCGACAAGCAGTACGTGCGCGACTTCGTGGCGGCATCGGGCTGGGACAAGGAGCCGCCGGCGCCGGAGCTGCCGCCGGAGGTCATCGCCGGCACGCGGGAGCGCTACGCGCGCGCCTACGGGCGGCTCACGGGCACGGCCTGGGCGGCATCGGTCTAGTGCGCTGGTTGGCCGAGGTGCACGTCTCGCTGCGGCCGGGAATCGCCGATCCCGAGGGGCAGACGGTCGCCGGCGCCCTGCGCTCGCTGGGGTTCGACACCGTCAGCCAGGTGCGCTCCGGCAAGCTGCTGCGCGTCGCCTTCGTGGCCGCCGATCACGGCAGCGCCGAGTCGGCCGTCGCCGACATGTGCCGCAAGCTGCTGGCCAACCCGGTGATCGAGACCGCCAGCTGGGAGCTGCGCGCCGACCAGGAACCCGAGAAGGACGACATGTGACGCCGCGCCTGGCCGTTGCCGTCTTCCCCGGAACCTGGAGCGAGCGCGACTTTGTCGACGTCGCCGACGCCCTCGGCTGGCAGGCGGACCTGGTGTGGCACACCGAGGACAATCTCGGCGCCGCCGATGCGGTGATCCTTCCCGGCGGCTTCGCGCACGGCGACCACCTGCGCACAGGTGCGATCGCGCGCTTCTCACCGCTGATGCGCGCCGTCGAGGCGTTCGCGGCGCGCGGGGCGCCGGTGATCGGGTCGTGCAACGGCTTCCAGATCCTGGCCGAGGCAGGGCTGCTGCCCGGCGTCCTGATGCGCAACGACCACCTCGAGTTCCGCTGTGACTGGCAATGGCTG
>JBBRXE010000087.1:0-7336 GCA_038248695.1 Candidatus Limnocylindria bacterium
CCTTCAGCTTGCCAATCGCCTCGCCAGCGCCGCCGATATCTTCCCACCGGACGTTGGGCACCTGCACCATCACTTCGCGCATCGCCGAAGGCTGGACGCGCTTCAGCGAATAGATAAAGGTGAACACGGCGACCAGGATCAGCAGCGGTAGCATGCCTTGCAGCACGCGTAGCCCAGCAGCCAAGGCGCCACTCACGCCGAGCCAGCTGAGAATGGCGTCATTGAATACCGATGCGCCGATGGTCGCGATGGCAAACAGCAGCACCGGTGCAGTAAAAATGACCGACAGGTAATTGCTGAAGCGCTGTGCAAAGGTACGTTCACGGCGCACGCGCCACACTTCATTGAAGCCCTGCTCTACCTTTTGCACCAGCGAGACTGCCGTGTAAAGCAACATGACCATGCCCACCACGCCGAGCACACCCACCTTGATGTTGTCCACAAAGCCGGTGATCTGATCCACCATCAGTACACTGTCCTTGCCCAGCGGTGTGAGCAGACTGAGCAAAGCCGGACGCGCAGCGTTATGCACGCCAAACGCCTTGAGTACCGAGAAACTCACCGCCAGCAGCGGCACCAGCGATAACAGCGTGGTGTACACCAGACTCATCGCGCGCAAATTCAGGCGTTCGCCCGTGATGTCACGAATCGACAGCACCAGTGCGCGAACCAGACCAAGCGGCAGCGCGTGCCAGGCCGGTAACGTGTCATGGCCATCGCGCCACAACCGGGTATGAAAACGCGCCAGCAGGGTTTTCATGCGCGATGGCGAGCACCAGACGTCATGGAGATCGCGCGCTTCACATCACCTCCTGGTGCCAACCTAGAACCGATAAATTTCGGGCCAGAGCACCTGCGCGCAGGCAGTCCAGAAATTCGGCCGGCCCCGCTGCATAGATGTCGCAACGGGTGAGATCCGGGTGATCGGCGAGAACACGCTCGACCAGTTGGGCCGGATCGGCATCCGTGCGCATCATTTTGTATTCGAAGTCGTCCAGCGCGTCGGCCAGCGAACGCACATAGTTTTCCTGGTAGTGCGCAAGCTTGTCGGCTAGCCAGTAGAAATGCGTGCTTTCAGCCACTTCCAGCGACATGGCATGCTGGATCAGGCTTTTGATCGGGGCAAAGCCGTCATCCCACGCCACGAAGATAATGGGACGGCGCGATTCCAGCTGGATGACAAATCCGCCGGCAGGGCCGGTCAGCGTCACTGCGTCTTCCTTGCTCAGGCCCGTAAACGCCCGCTCGCCAAACGCCTGTCGGTCGCGACGGACATGCAGCTCGATATGGCGGTCGTCACAAGGACAGCTGGCAATGTAGTAATCACCGGCCACCCCGCCGGCCTCCAGCCTGACCAACTGTCCGGCCAGAAAACGCAGACGCTGGCTGCGCGGCGTCATCAAATGCAGGGCCAGAATGTTCTCGTCGATAGGTTCTATCGCCTTCACCCGCGTGACGATGGTCTGCTGCGGAATATCGTCGGCGCCCACGATGCTTGCCTCGATCACGATGTCGCCGACCGCCGTGTAGGCGCACATCAACAAGGCGCCTTTGGCCTTATCCACTTCCTTGACTATAAAGTCATGCGGATGGATCTTGCTGACTTCGCCCGACACCAGGCGCGCCAGGCATTCACCGCAATTACCGCCACTGCAGCCGTAATTGAGCGGGATGCCCGCACGTAACGCGGCCTGCAAAATCGTGTCGTTGCCTTCGATGGCGAAGGTGTGGCCCGAAGGCATCACGGTTACCTGTGCTGACGTCGCGGGCATTCGCCCTCCTTCAACAAGTTGAAACGTCCTTACAGCGCGATTCCCAGCTTTTCCAGCAAACCCTGCAGCTCTGCGTGACTGGAAAAGCTCAGGGTGAGACGGCCTTTGCCCTGTTTGTTCGCCTGCACGCGCGCGGTCATTCCCAGCGCGTCGGACAAGGTTTCTTCCAGCCGCAGCAGATCGCGCGAGACCGCCGATGGTGCGGGCGCAGCGGCAGCGGGCTCTTTCAGCCGGGCCACGCGGCGCTCGACCTCACGCACCGACAAGCCGCGCGTTTCGACTTCGTGCGCCAGCTCGCGCTGAATACCCGCGGAAAGCGGGTGCCGGGACGTCCTCACGGCGCATGGCGACGGACGCATCGAGGCGACGACCACGATCGAGGTCATCCGGGAGTTCACTCATATCCGCGCTGGGCGACGCACGCGGGCCGATGCGGTCAGACTGGCGCGCCACTATCTGCTTGCACTCACGGTGCTCGCGGCGACGTCGGAGGATCTGGAGCGCGGATTGACCCTCTTCGAGCAATACCCGGCGTTGGGGGCATTCGATGCGGTTCTCGCAGCCGTGGCCCTGAACCGAGATGCCGAGGCGCTCGTGTCAGCTGATCGGGCGTTCGCATCGGTCGAGGAGCTCGCGTGGATCGACCCTGCGAGCCGGACCCTGCGACGCCTACTCGACGCATGAGCGCCTCGACGCAGGCGTTTAGCATCGGCCAATGAAGCTGCGGGTCCTCGGCGCCGATGACGTCACGCGCCTCCTACCGGTGCGCGACTGCATCGACGTCATGGAGCGCGCGCTGGCGGCCTTCGCCCGCGGCGAGGTCGTCCAGCCTGTCAGGCTCACGATGCACACGACCCATGACGCCGGTCTGCTGGCGCTCATGCCGGCGCACGTCGGGAGCATCGGTTTCGGCTTCAAGGCGCTGACGGTCTTCCACGACAACGACGCGCGCGGTATGCCCAGCCACATAGGGATGGTGACGCTGCTCGACCCCGAGACGGGCGTTCCGCTCGCGCTCATGGACGGGAGCCGCATCACCGCTGTGCGCACCGCGGCCGTGTCGGCGGTGGCGACCCGGCACTTGGCACGAACCGATGCGTCGGTCCTGGCGATCATCGGCACCGGTGTCCAGGCACGAGCTCATGCCGAGGCGATGGCCGCCGTGCGTGAGCTGTCGGAGATCCGCATCGTGGGGCGGCGACTCGACGCGGCAGAGACCCTCGCCTCCGATCTGGCAGCCGATCTGCCCGCGCGCGCGTTCGACGAGGTCACCGCAGCGCTCGACGGCGCCGACATCGTGGTGACGGCCACCACCTCGGCGACGCCGGTCTTCGAGGCAGGCAGCATCGGGCCAGGAACGCATATCAACGCCGTCGGCGCCTATACCGCGACGACGCGCGAGCTGCCTGCGCAGACGGTGGCCGCCGGACGCCTCTACGTGGATGACCGCACGGCCGCACTCTCGGAAGCCGGCGACATCCTGCTCGCTATCGCCGATGGTGCGATCGACGCAGGGCACGTGGTGGGGACACTCGGGGAGGTCATCATCGGCCAGATCCAAGGCCGGGCCGATGATCAACAGGTCACGATCTTCGAGTCGCTCGGCCTGGGACTGGAGGACATCGCGGCCGCCGCACACGTCTACGCTGCCGCCCTCGCCGATGGCTCCGGCTTCGAGATCGAGCTCTGAGACCAGCGTTTGATTCCGTTTCGAAGGGGGTATCCACTTGACTACAGTGCGGGAAGTTGCGACGGCCTCACGTCCCCGGAACGATGGCAGGGCTTTGGGGCGTCTTACTTCTTGACGAGAGGGCAGCAAGGACGCAGATTGGCGACATGAGAGGACTTAGAAAAGCGGCCGTAGCGGCAACGCTCGCTGCGACCTTGCTAACGGCGTCCGGCTCGAGCGGGCCGACACCCGAGTGCGATCAGGGCCGACCCTATGGCTCGGCGACGATCAGCTGTCAGGACGCAGTCTCATTGGCTCGTGCCCACCTGCCGGCCAGCCACCCGCAGGTCACCCGCATCCAGTTCCTCTACGGCAGCTACCGCCCGCTGCTGCCGCAACTGGGTGCGATGGGCGCCTACATCGTCTTCTCGTTCTCCGGCAACAGCCGCCAGGCCGTTCAGCTCTGGCTGTCGCAGGGCAACCTCGCAGCCGAGTCGCCGGGGGCTTACTGACGGGCCGCTACGACATCCGGTGCCGTCTCCAGGGTCGCGCCGACGTCTTGATGACCAGGCTGCCGGGGACAACCCGCGCCGGTATCGCTCCCCGGGCCATCGTAACCAACCTCGTTACAAATGACTCAGGCACTCACCCCGGCGGTATCATCGGCCGATGACGACATCGGCGCCGAAATCCGGTCCCCGAACCGTTCGCGCACCACGAGGGACGCAGCTCAGCACGAAGGGCTGGCAGCAGGAAGCGGTGCTGCGCATGCTCATGAACAACCTCGATCCGGAGGTCGCCGAGGATCCCGAACACCTCATCGTCTACGGCGGCACGGGCCGAGCAGCAAGAAGCTGGGCGGCATTCGACGCCATCGTGCATGAGCTGCGGAACCTGGAGGGCGACGAGACCCTGCTCGTACAGTCCGGCAAGCCCGTCGGCGTCTTCCGCACCACAAGGGATTCCCCACGCGTCCTGATCGCCAACGGTAATCTCGTCCCGAACTGGGCGACCTGGGAGCAGTTCCGCGAGCTGGAGCGCAAGGGCCTGACGATGTACGGCCAGATGACCGCCGGCTCGTGGATCTACATCGCGACCCAGGGCATCATCCAGGGCACCTACGAGACGTTCGCCGAGCTCGCGCGCCAGAATTTCGACGGTACGCTCAGCGGCAAGGTCACGCTGACGGCCGGCCTGGGCGGCATGGGCGGCGCGCAGCCGCTGGCGATCACCATGAACGAAGGCATCGCCCTGGTCATCGAGGTCGACCCCCAACGCGCCGAGCGCCGACGCAAGGCCGGCTACGTCGACGAAGTCTGCACCGACCTCGATGAGGCGCTCGCCATCATCGACCGCTGGCGCCAGAGCAACGAAGCAAAGTCCCTCGCGCTCATTGCCAATGCCGCGGACGTCGAGCCCGAGCTGGTGCGCCGGAACTGGCAGCCGGACGTGGTCACCGACCAAACTTCGGCCCACGACCCGCTGGGCGGCTACGTGCCGGGAGGCATCGGTCTCACCGAAGCCATCCAGCTGCGACAGGCGGATCCGGAGGCCTACCTGCATCGGTCCATGGCGTCCATCGCCGACCATGTGCGCGCCATGCTCGCCTTCCAGCAGCGCGGCGCCGTCACATTCGACTACGGCAACAACATCCGCGCGTATGCGTTGGAAGCGGGTGTGACCGATGCGTTCGCCTTCCCCGGCTTCGTGCCGGCCTTCATCCGCCCGCTGTTCTGCGAAGGCAAGGGTCCTTTCCGCTGGGCCGCCCTCTCCGGAGACCCGGAAGACATTCGCAAGACCGATGCGGCCCTGCTCGAGCTCTTCCCGGAGGACCGCACACTCGCACGATGGCTGCGCCTTGCCGAGGAGAAGGTGCCGTTCCAGGGCCTGCCGGCCCGGATCTGTTGGCTCGGCTACGGAGAACGGTCGCGAGCCGGGCTGCGATTCAACGAGATGGTCGCCTCCGGTGAACTCGCCGCGCCGATCGTCATCGGCCGCGACCACCTCGACGCCGGTTCGGTCGCGTCACCGTACCGTGAGACGGAGGCGATGCGCGATGGCAGTGACGCGATTGCCGACTGGCCAATCCTCAATGCGCTGCTCAACACGGCCGCGGGCGCGACCTGGGTGTCGTTCCACCACGGGGGCGGCGTGGGGATCGGCTATTCGCTGCACGCCGGGATGGTGATTCTTGCCGACGGCACGCCCGAAGCCGCGGCACGCCTGGAGCGGGTGCTGACGGTGGACCCGGGGATGGGCGTCGTGCGCCACGCCGACGCGGGATATGAACGTGCGATCGAGGTCGCGCACGAGCGCGGCGTCCGCATCCCGATGCTCGGGGAGTAGCGGCCTTCGCGGTGGGCAGCGCGCGGTGGGCAGCGAGGTGGGCAGCGAGGTGGGCCACGAGGTGTCCGGACTTGTCAAAAGGCGCTGTGATCAGCGTTGGACCGTTAGACGGCCTTCAGGGATCGGTCTCTCGCGGTCGTTGAGCGTGGATAAGCCGTTGCCAACGCCGCAACCGGCTGCCCGACGTGTCGAACGCTGATCAGGACGACATCCGACAACTCGGGAACGGGCACCGCACGCGTCAGGCCACGCCTCGCAGCCATCCGGCGTCACGGCACGCGGCACGCGTAACGACACGACGTCGCAGGCGTCCGGCGTCACGACACGCGGCCGGCCCAATGCACAGCCGTGTCAGATCACGAGCTGGGGCCTCAGGGCGGCCAGGCTCGGCGCACCTGCCAGTGCCATCGCCTGCTCCAGCTCGCCGCTGAGCAGGTCGAGCACGCGCCCCACGCCCGCCTCGCCGTCACAGGCCAGGCCCCACAGCACCGGCCGCCCGATGCCGACCGCCGTGGCACCCAACGCCAGCGCGATCAGCGCATCGGTCCCGCGCCGAACACCGCCGTCGAGCAGCACCGGCACGCGGCCACCAACGGCGTCGACCACTCCCGGCAGCGCGTCGAGCGACGCGATCGCGCCGTCAAGCTGCCGCCCGCCGTGGTTGCTGACCGCCACCGCCGCCGCACCGTGCTCCAGGGCGAGGCGTGCGTCGTCGGGATGCAGGACGCCCTTGACGATCACCGGGAGCCCGAAGCCGGCGACCCATTCGAGGTCGTCCCAGGTCAGCCGTTCGACGAATGGAACCGAAACCGCTTCGCTCGGCTCGACGCCCGCAGCGAGAGCCACGTTCGGCAGGTAGACCCCCTCTGGGATCAGGAACGAGGCGCGAATGTCGCGCTCGCGGCGTCCGAGGCGTTGCAGATCGGCGGTCAGCACCAACGCCTCGTAACCTTCGGCCACGGCCCGCTCGAGCATCGCCCGTCGTGCCCCCGGATCGTGCAGCAGATAGACCTGGTACCAGCGCGGGCCGCCGACCGCAGCCACCTCCGCCATGTCAGTGCTCGCCGAGGTCGACAGCGTCATGGTCAGGCCGCGCGCCGCGGCCGCGCGGGCCGTCGCCAGCTCCCCGTCGGGATGCGCCATGCGCTGCAGTGCCGTCGGGCAGATCCAGATCGGGAACGGCCAGGTGCGGCCGAACAGCTCCACCGAGCAGTCGACGGCGGAGACATCGGTCATGATCCGCGGCACGATCCGCCGCCGCTCGAACGCAGCGCGGTTATCACGAAGCGTCCGCTCATCCAGCGCCGCGCCGCCGAAATAAGCGAGCGGCCCGGTCGGCAGCCGCTCCGCGGCCACGCGCTCGTAGTCGAAGACGTTGACCAGGTCGGGGTCGGCGTTCGGATCCGGCTGGAAGCCGGCCATCGCCGGAGCTTGCGGACGCGGCAGATCGGTCATGCGGCCAAGCCTAATCGGCGGGTAGCATCGCCGGCATGCCATTCAACCCAGAAGCGCCGCTTCCCGGAGCACCGAATCCGTGGCGAGCATCGAG
>JBBRXE010000088.1:0-7147 GCA_038248695.1 Candidatus Limnocylindria bacterium
GCCCTGGTCCTTTGCCTGCTGTTCGCCCATGCCGAGGCTGGCGATCTGTGGCCGGCAGAAGGTGACACGCGGCATGAAGTCCATGCGGACCGGCTCGGGGTCGTGCCCGGCGATCTTCTCGACGGCGACCACGGCCTCGTGGCTGGCGACGTGCGCCAGCTGGAAGCCGGGGACGATGTCACCCATGGCGTACAGATGCTCGACGCCGGTGCGCATGAACTCGTCGACCTTGACGTAGCCACGCTCAAGCTCCACGCCCGGGAGGTTCTCCAGTCCGATGCCCTCGGTGAGCGGCCGTCGCCCGACCGCCACGAGGATCACGTCCGTCTCGACCTCGGTGCGCGCGTCGCCCTGATTAGCCTTGATGGCAAACTTCAGGCCACCGTCGGTGCGCTCGATGCTGTCGGCATCGATCGTCGAGGCGGTGTGGATCATGATCCCGCGCCGCTTGAAGACGCGGTGCAGCTCCTTGCTGACGTCCGGCTCCTCGAGTGGGACGATCCGGTCCAGGAACTCGACCAGGTTGACCTCGCTGCCGAAGTCGCGGTACATGCTGGCCCACTCGACGCCGATGGCGCCGCTGCCCACGATGGTCACCCGCTTCGGCACGTCGTTACGCCGCAGAGCCTCGTCGGAGGTGATGATCCGCTCGCCGTCGATGTCCAGCCCTGGCAGGCTGCGCGGCGCGGATCCTGTGGCCAGCAGCAGGTCCGTGGCGCTGGCATCCAGCTCACCGCCCTCGCCGCCGCTGATGTGCACGCTGGTCGGCGAGGTGAGCGTGCCGCTGCCCTGCAGCACGCTCACGCCATTTTTCTTCATCAGGAATTCGACGCCCTTGACGTGCTTGTCGATGACTGCGTCGCGTCGCTTGCCGAGCACCGGATAGTCGAGACCGACCTGTTCGCTCTGGGTCAGGCCGAACTCGGCGCCCTGCGCCGTGACACGATGCAGCAGGTCCGCGGTCTCGAGCAGCGCCTTCGACGGGATGCAGCCACGGTTCAGGCAGGTGCCGCCGAGCCTGTCGCGCTCGACGATGGCGACCTTCAGGCCGAGCTGTGCGGCGCGGATGGCGCCGACGTAGCTCATGCCACCGCCGAGGATGAGCAGGTCGAAGCGTTGTGGATCGTTCATGCGACTCCCTGTGCTGTTCGATCGAGCGGGCGGCCCTCGGCGGCAATCAGGCGCGCGCGCCACTGGTCCGGCACCGGCATCGGTTCCGCCGCGGCGTAGTCGTAGGGAACAAGGACAGTCGCGACCTCGGCGACGAGGTGGGCGTTCGTCCCGGCGGTGATCTGGTGCGACATCGAGAAGCTACTGCGACCGATCCAATCGACGCGGGTCCCGATCTCGACCGACTCGCCGAAGAAGATCGGTGCGCGATAGTCGATCTCGGTACGCGCCAGGATGAGCGGCAGCTCCCTGACGTCGGTCAGGCTGATCGGCAGCTGCAACGACTCCGCCAGGTAGCGGATGCGGGCCTGTTCGACATAGGACAGGAAGACCGCGTTGTTGACATGGCCAAAGGCGTCCACGTCGCGGAATCGCACGTCGAGCCGCGTGCGGTGGCGAAACTCGTCAGTCACGGAGCCTCGATTCTACATGCCTGCGGCCGGATGCCTCAGCCGACCGCCTCCGGGCCACGGGCGATGAGTCCGGCCAGCAGCGCCACGCGCGGCCCGATGCTCGAGGTGTCGAGCCACTCGTCGGCCGAGTGGTCGTCGCCGCCGATGGGACCCAGCCCATCGAGCGTGGGCAATCCCATTCCCGAGGTCGTATTCGCGTCGCTCGCGCCACCGGTCGAGGCATCGGCCAGGTCGAAGCCCAGGTCGTGCGCGATCTCCTGCGCCACCTCGACCAACCTGGTCGTCGCCGCCGACTTCTCCATGGGCGCATGACCCGACACTCGGCGTGCCTGGGCATGGGTGCCCGCCACGGTCACGTCGGCGACAATCTGCTGCAGCGCGTCGGTCGCGGCCTCGAACTCGGCGACGGAGGCGGCACGAACGTCGACCTTGACCAGGCACCGCTCGGCGACGACGTTCGGCCGCGTCCCACCTTCGATGACGCCGGCGTTAACGGTGACGCCCGGCCAGCGCCCGTTCAACGCGTGCAGCTTGACGACCTTGTGCGCCGCTTCGAGGACGGCGCTGCGGCCCTTCTCAGGCTCGACGCCGGCGTGGGCGGCGCGTCCGGTGACCGTGATGTGGAAGTCGGCGACGCCCTTGCGCGCGCTGACGAGATCGCCGTTGGCACGGGCACACTCCAGGACGAAGGCGAGATCGTGCTGCGGCACGAGCTCGCGGATGTATGGTGAGCTGAACGGTGACCCGATCTCTTCGTCCGGGTTGCAGATGTAGGTGACCGATGGCTTGACGCCAGTGGCCTGCAGTGCGGCGAGCGCGTGGAAGCCCGCCAGCAGCCCGGCCTTCATGTCGGCGACTCCCGGCCCGACGGCCCGATCGCCGTCCATCCGAAACGGACGCGCGTCGGCCGTCCCGGGCTCGAAGACGGTGTCCATGTGACCGATGAGCAGCACGCGCGGCCCCTCGCCCTCCAGTCGCCCGATCACCAGGTCACCGAGTCGCTGATGGGCAATGCGCTCGACCGATGCACCCATGCGGCGGAATGCATCGGAGCAGAAGTCCGCCACCTGGTTGACGCCGTCGCGCGTATACGACCCGCAGTCCAGGTTCACGAGATTGGCCAGCTCGGAGAGGAACCGTGGCCTGTGCATCGCGATGTGGCCGTTCAAGCCGCTGAGGAAGCTGGGGGAGGTCACGAGGGCCGAAAGTATACTCACCGTCATGCCGCACGACGCCCAGGCTCCCGGGAACGGCGTCGACCTGCTGGAGCTGCGCGTGCTGGACGGCCCGAACCGATTCTTCACGCGGCCGGCGATCAAGCTCGAATTCAGTGGGACGGAGCCGGGCGCCGCGGCGGAGGTTGCCGCGACGGCGGCGCTGGCGGTGCGGCGACTGCACGTCGCGCTGGGCATGTCCGCGCCGCGGATCACGTCACGCCGCTCGGTCGACGACCTGCGTGCCCTGGTTGCCTATCCGTGGCGTCGTCGCACCATCTCCCAGGCGATCGGCAGCGCTGCGGCTCGCCTGGCGTTGCATCGCACCGACGAGGCACGCGAGCTCCGCGCGCTGCATGCCAACGCGCTAGGCCCACTTCCCGGGTTGCCGCGCGCGCGGTTCCCGATCGTGACGGTGACGGGCACGAACGGAAAGAGCACCACCACGCGGCTGATCGCCCACGTGGCGAGGTCCATCGGCCTGCAGGTGGGGATGACCAACTCTGACGGCATCGAGCTCCACGGCGAGCTGGTGGACGCGGGGGATTGGACCGGCTTCGGCGGCGCGGCACGTGTCCTGGCCGAGCTGAGGCTCGATCTCGCCGTCCTCGAAACGGCCCGTGGCGGCATGCTGCTGCGCGGGATCGGCTACGCCGCCAACGATGTGAGCGTCGTGACCAACGTGAGCGCCGACCACCTGGGCCTGCAGGGAATCGACACGCTGGACGAGCTGGCGGAGGTGAAGGCAACGGTCGTGCGCATCACCCGGCGAGGCGGCTGGGCTGTGCTCAATGGCGAGGATCCGCTCGTCTGGGCCATGCGTCGCGAGACTCGCGCGCACTGGTATGCGTTCAGCCTGGACCCCGGCGTTTCCGCGGTCGAGGGTGCCCTCGAGGCCGACGGGCGGGCCTGCATCCTGGACCGTGGCTGGATCGTGATTCGGCGGGGTGACGGTCCCTCGGTGCGCGTCGTGCGTGTCAATGAGCTGCCGATCACGCTCGGTGGGCTGTCTCGGCACAACGTGGCCAACGCGCTGGCCGCCACAGCGGCATGCGATGCGCTGGGGTTCGCCATCCGCGACATAGGCGCAGCGCTGCGCGCCTTTGCTCCCGATTCGGCTGGGAACCCGGGCCGCCTCAATCTCTTCGCGCGCGACGGGGTGCATGCGCTCGTCGATTTCGCCCACAACGAGGCCGGGCTACGCGGCCTGCTGGAGGTCGCCCGGGGAGTGGCTCGTGGCCGCGTGCTGCTGGCCATCGGCACCGCCGGTGACCGCGGCGACGACATCCTCCGATCGCTTGGCGAGATAGCCGGGCGTGCCGCCGATGACCTCGTCATCGCCGAGAAGCCTCGCTACCTGCGCGGTCGCGACCTTGCGGAGATGAACGAGCTGATGCGTGCCGGGATGCGCGCCGGCGGCTTCAGCGGGGAGGTGGTCAGCCTGCCGTCGGAGGTCGAGGCGCTCGCCGAGCTGGTCTCCCGTGCGCAGCCCGGCGATGTCGTGGCGGTGATGACCCATGCCGAGCGCGGCGCCGTCTTCGACTGGCTGACGCGCGAGGGATTCGAGCCGGCGCGCCCCGGCTGACATCCGCGTTCGCCCGCCTTCTCAGAGCGTTGCGGCCTCGTCGATGGTGGTTCCTGTGTCCAGGACCAGTCCCGTCGCGGAGCTCGACGCACCGTGCTGACGTCGCTGAAGCTCCTTCCAGACCTCGTTGGCTCGATCGACGCAGACCACCACCACGTCACCAGCATCTCCCATGTCAAGCGCGCTGCGCGTGGCGTCGAGCTCGTCGAGCTCGACCATGACCGATTGGCAGCGCGCGCCGGCCGTCATCGACTCGCGGATGCCCACCTCGATGAGCGCGGCAGTCTCACCCCGCGCGCGGCCCCGGGTGTTGACGTCCTCGCGGACGATGATCGTGTCGAAGTAGCGTGCGGCCACCGCGCCGACCTCGCGAATATCCTCGTCGCGCCGGTCGCCGGCGGTGGCCGCCACGGCGATGCGCCGGCCGCTGACCAGCGGCAGGCGCCCGCCGGCCGTTGGCAGGGTCAGTGCATCGACGAACTCGCCGAGGGCCTGCACCGCCGGCGGGTTGTGGGCGTAGTCGACGATGACCCGGTAGCCGTCAAGCTCGAACATGTTGAGGCGTCCCGGGGCCATGAAGTACGAGGTGGTGAAGGTGCGCAGTCCCTGCCGAATGTCGTGCAGGTGCGCGCCGGCGGCCCACGCCGCGCCCGTCGCGGCCAGCGCGTTCTGCACGTTCATGCGCGCTCGACCCTCGAAGGTCGACGGCAGCAGGTGCGTCCACACCAGCGGCATCGACTTGCGTCCCTGGCGCAGGACGATCATGTCGCCGTTGGTCCCCGGCTCGAGGGTCACGGCACGACGGCCACGCGACGACTGGCGCTTGATCAGCTCGTTGTTCGGGTCCAGCGAGAAGTAGATGACCGATCCGGAGCAGTGGCGCGCCATGGCTGCCACCAATGGATCGTCCGCGTTGAGGACCGCCACGCCGTCGCGCGGAACAGCCTCGACGACCACCTGCTTCACGGCGGCGAGCTGCTTCAGTGAGGTGATGCCGCCGAGGCCAAGGTGATCGCTGGCGACGTTGAGCACGACCGCCACGTCGTTGCGCTGATAGCCGAGCCCCTCGCGCAGGATTCCGCCGCGCGCCACCTCGAAGACCGCGAAGTCGACGGTCGGGTTCTGCAGCACTGTCGATGCGGAGCGCGGTCCGCTCATGTCGCCGCGCCGCACCACGCGGCCGTCGACGAAGATTCCGTCGGTCGAGGTCATGCCGACCTTCCGGCCGAGGCTCTTCATGATGTGCGTGATCATCCGGGCGGTGGTGGTCTTGCCGTTCGTGCCGGTGACCGCCACGATCGGGATCCGAGAGTCGCTTCCCGGTGGGAAGAGCAGGTCGATGACCGGCTTGGCGACGTACTGCGCCTCCCCCTCGGTCGGATGCGTGTGCATGCGGAAGCCCGGCGCGGCGTTGACCTCCACGATGCCGCCGCCGGTCTCCCGGATGGGCAGCGACACGTCTGGGCAGATGAGGTCGATGCCGGCGATGTCCAGCCCCACCACGCGCGCGGCCAGCTCGACGATCTCCGCGTTGTCGGGGTGGATCTCATCGGTCCGGTCGATGCTGATGCCGCCGGTGCTCATGTTGCCGGTGCGCTTGAGGTAGACCCGCGCGCCGCGCGGGGGCACGTCGCTCAGCTCGAAGCCCTGATCGCGGGCGTAGAGCACCGACTCCTGGTCGATCTTGATGCGCGTCAGCACCTTCTCGTGACCGATGCCGCGGCGCGGGTCGGCGTTGGTCGTCTCGACCAACTCACTGACGCTGTGCCTGCCATCGCCGTCGACGTGCGCCGGGAGACGCTGCGCGACGGCGCGCAGCACGCCGCCGATGACCAGGCAGCGATAGTCGCTACCGGTCAGGTAGCTCTCGACCACCACCGTCCCGCCGCGCGACTGGTCGTGCGCCACGGCATACCCGGCGCGCACCGCCGCATCGTCCGAGAGATTCAGCATCACCCCGCGGCCGTGGTTGCCGTCGAGCGGCTTGATGGCCACCGGGTGGCCGATGAGCAGGGCAGCCTTGACAGCCTCGTCCTCGTTTTGGACGACCTCCGAACGCGGAACGGGCACGCCGGTGGCGGCCAGCAGGCGGTTGGTGAGCTTCTTGTCACTGGCGATATCGACCCCGAGCGACGAGGTGAGCGAGGTCATGGTCGCCCGGATCCGCTTCTGATGGACACCGTGACCCAGTTGCACCAGCGACTGCTCGGTGAGCCGGATGGCCGGGATGTCGCGCATGGCCGCCTCGTCCAGGATCGCCTGGGTTGACGGCCCGAAGGCTGCCTTCTCGGCGAGCAGGATCAGCTTCTCGAGATCCGCGACGAAGTCGAAGCCGGGATCGGCCTCGACTAGGTGGTTGACCAGGCGTACGGCCAGCCTGCCGGCCGAGAGGCCGACGCTCTCCTCGGCGTAGGCGTAGACGACGTGGTATTGGCCCGGCTCGTCGGCGCTGCGCGTCTTGCCGCGACCGACCTCGGTGCCTGCCTCGCGCTGCAGCTGCAGCGCGATGTGCTCGGCCACGTGGCCCACCCAGGTGCCGTCGCGCAGCCGCTTCTTGAAGCCACCCGCCTTGCCCGCCGAGCAGCTGTGCCGACCGATGGCCGGCATCAGGTCGAGCAATCCTTCGACGAAGCCGGGGATCGTGTTCGACGGGAACTCCTCGAGCACTCCGAGGTCGACCAGGAGCTTGACCGCCGGCTCGTAGCTCCAGTAGCTTGGACCGCGGTAGACACGCGTCTGGAGGATGCGCAGCGTCGGCGCCGGCC
>JBBRXE010000089.1:0-7049 GCA_038248695.1 Candidatus Limnocylindria bacterium
GACGGGCACGTCGGTCGGCACCATCCGCGACGACATCCTCGGCGGCGGCCTGCTCGGCGTCCTGGCGATGGTCGCCATCACGCTGGGCACCATTGCCGTCAACGCGATCAACGACTACACCGGCTCGCTGTCACTGCAGGCAGCTGGGGTGCGGATCCCGCGCATCGTCTCGGCACTCATCGTTGCAGTGGCGGGATTCTTCTTCACCCTGTATCTCAACTCAGGCGACTTCGCCGGCAAGTTCGAGGGCTACCTGCTGTTCATCAGCTACTGGATCGCGCCGTGGGCGGCGGTCGTCCTGGTCGACTGGTGGCTCCGTCGCGGTCGAGTCGACACCGCCGCGCTCATGCGCTTCTCGGCCCTGCCCTCCGGGCTGCTGGGCCTGGTCGCGCTGCTCGTGGGATTCATCGTCTCGTTGCCCTTCCAGCAGTCAGGGTTCGGCGAGCAGGTCCGCACGGCCACCGGATTGCCGGTGAACTACCTGAGCGATACGTACCTCCACTTCGCCGATTTCGCATATGTCATCGGCTTCCTGGTGGCGGCGCTGGTCTACTGGATCGGCTGGCAGATGAGCGGGCGCGCCGCCGATGAACCAACATGAAGACCGATGACATGCTCAAAGGAGCGCAGGACGCCATGAGCGCCAGGCGCGTCTTCGGCGAGCCGATCGAGCGCGACGGAACCATGTTCATTCCCGCGGCCAGCGTGCGCGGCGGCGGCGGGGGTGGGAGCGACGAGGCGGGCAACGGAGGCGGCGGTTACGGGGTGATGGCGCATCCCATTGGGCTGTTCGAGGTCCGCGACGGCGGCGCGACCTGGAAGCCGACGCTCGACCTGAATCGGGTTATCCTGGGCGGCCAGATCGTGGCCATCGTGCTGCTGCTGGTGCTGCGCTCGATCTTCAAGAGCCGGCGCTGACCAGGCGCCCGGCCGTCGCCGAGGTTGACCGATGCCGCCGACGCAGCCATACTGCGCGGGCGGGGTGGAGCAGCGGTAGCTCGTCGGGCTCATAACCCGAAGGTCGGCGGTTCGAATCCGTCCCCCGCAACCAAAGACCACGCGCTCGAGAGCCTCGCCGATGCGGGGCTCTCGCGTATCCCGCGCTCCGGTACAATGCCGGCCAGCCCCGCACTCTGAGAACTTACGTCTGCCGGAGGGTCCGCGCGCCGATGTCCGCCAACCTCAAGAAGCTCCGTCCCTATGACGAGCCGCCAAAGACCAGTGACCCACTGTTTCCGGCTGCACCGGACAGCGCCACCACTGCCGGGCTCGTCGTCGCGGCGCTCTGGCTGGTGGTGGCGACCGGCTTGGGCGCGTTATGGCTGCTGCAGACGATCGTGCCACAGGCGACTCTCCAGGTTCACGCCGCGCTGCCGTTCAACCTGAACCTGTGGGTCGTCCTTGAGCCGGATCGAATGCTCTCCGGCTTTCAGAACGCGCTGGTCTACGGCTGGCTGACGAACGCCGCCATAGGGGCCATCTGGTTCATCACGCCGCGCGTCACCGGGCGGCCGCTGGTCAGCAACGCGGGCGCCAACGCGGCGCTCGGCCTGTGGAACCTGGCCGTACTACTGGGCATCGCCAGCATCTTCCTGGGCATCCTGCCTGATACCGGGACGCTGAGCGAGTTCATCCTGCCCATCAATGCGCTGGCCGCCCTGGGCCTGCTGATGGTCAACGGCATCTTCTGGGGGAGCGTGGCGAAATCCATCGGCCCGGGGGCATACATCAGTGTCCACTTCTTCGGGATCGCCCTGCTCGCCTTCCTGGGTCTGTACGTGCTTCACGCAGTGGTCCCGCTGTTCAACCTCGCCGACCCGTGGCCGGCTCTCATCAACGGTTTTTACGTTCGAACGCTCAGTGCATACTGGCTCTTCGGCACTGCCGTCGGCACGCTCTACTACCTCGTACCGCGGGCGACCGGCAATCCGTTGTACAGCGCCGGGCTGGGCCTGCTGAGCTGGGTCACCTGGCTCGGACTGGCAGCGATCTCGGGGCTGGCGGCGCTGCTGCACCCCGATGTGCCGTACGCGATCACCACGCTCGGCAGCGTCGGCGGCATGCTGCTGGTCCTGCCTGCCTTCCTGGTGACCGCCAACCTGCTGCTCAGCATGCGCGGCCGATGGTCGCTGCTGGTGGGGGCTGGAACTCTCTCATTCGCCGTCATCGGCCTGGCCTTCCTGGTGATGAGCAGCATCATCGACGGGGTCGGCTCGCTGCGCAGCGTCGGCGCCCATGTGACCGGCACGGAGTGGCCGGTCGGCGCCCTGATCTACGCGGGCCTGGGCGCCTACACCTTCGCCTTCCTCGCCCTGGCCGAGCATGCCTTCCCGCGCGTGCTGCGGCGTGCCTGGAGTGACGGACCGCTGAGCGAGGCCACGCGCTGGCTCACCTTCGGTGGCGTGGCGATCGGCGGCGCCGCGCTGATGCTCGGCGGCCTGGCGCACGGCTCGCTGCTCTCGCAGCAGGCCGACCCGGACACCATCAACGGCGTCATGGTCTGGTTCCGGCTCGGCGGGCTTGCCGGGGTGGGCCTGGCCGCACTCGGCGCGCTGGCCTTCCTGCTCGAGCTGTTCCTGATGTATACCAGCGGCCGCCCGGCGGAGTTCGCCGTGGCGCCGCCTCCCTCGACGTCCACCACCTCGCCTGCCGTCGCAGGTAGCTAGACCCATGACCGTTCACACGCCGATCCCCTCGCGCAACCGCGGCCTGCCGGCATGGGCCGTCTGGCTGACCGTCCTCCTCGTGCTGGTCGGCGGCGTCTATTTCGCTTCGAACCTGAGCGGCACGAACCCGACTGTGGCGATTGGGCCGCAGAAGAGCGCCGCACCATCCGGCTCCGGCGCGGTCAACGAGGCGGTGGCTCTGGCCATCATCAAGAAGGCGGCCTGCCAGGCATGCCACGGCCAGAACTTCGAGGGTGGCGTTGGTCCCGACCTGCACGGCATTGCGAAGGGCCCGGTGATCGCAGGCCTCAAGCCGCTGGCCGCCGCGAACCCGGACACTTGGATTCACCTGTGGATCTCCGGCACGGATCCGGAGGTCAAGGCCATCGACCGCAAGGGCATGCCGGTGTTTGGGGAAGGCACGCTCACCGACGCCGAGATCGACACCGTCGTCGCCTACCTCAAGACCCTGCAGTGACCGATGCGGCCGGCCGGCCGCCCGAGCAGGCTCGACCACGGAGCGTTCCAGTCCTGATCGGCTCGGCCGAGATGGGCGACATCGATGCCGCCGCGCAGCGCCTGGGAATGTCTCAGGACGCCCTCATGGAGAGCGCTGGTGCGGCGGTCACCGAGGTCGCGTTGACCGAGCTCGCACGGTTGGCGGAGCCGATCCGCGGGCCGGGTGGCTCGCTTGCCGATGCGCCCCTCAGCGTGGTGCTGTGCGGCCCCGGGAACAACGGCGGAGACGGCATGGTCGTGGCGCGCCGCCTGGCGTCGGTTGGTCGTCGCGTCCTGTGCATCCTCGTGGCCGATGCGTCGCGCGGCTCCAGCCCGGCCGTGGCCCACAACTGGATGCTGCTGCAGGCGATGGCCTCGGCCGGATCACTCGAGCTGTTCGTGGCGCCCACGCCCGAGCTATTGCTTCGGCTGCGCGACCGACTTGCAGGTGCCACGCTGCTGGTCGACGCGCTGCTGGGCAGCGGTGCCAGCGGTCCGTTGCGCGAGCCGATCTCGACGGCCGTCGACCTGCTCAACGCCGTGCGGACGCATGCCCGTGCGGCCTCGCGCCCGTGCGGCGTGCTGGCCATCGATACGCCGACGCGCATCGAGCTGACCGGCGGCGGCCGCTCAGACCCGGTGGTCGAGGCCGACGTCACGGTCACGTTCCATCGCGCCAAGGCAGGATTTGCGTTGGATGCCGAGGCGCGCCGCTTGGCGGGGCGTTACTTCGTGGCGCCCATTGGTATTCCCCTGGAGGCGGAGCACGACATCGTGCCCCCCGACGGAGAGTGGCCGCCGGCGCGCATCACGCAGGTGACCTGGCAGGAGCCGTCGGCGCCGGACGAGCCCGGGCGTGCGCGACCGGGCGAGGGGATCGGCGCGGGACCAGGGATCGAGTAGCGCTCAGGCACTTCCCGGTTTGCGCGGGGCCGATCCATTGGCGCACAACGGACAGTCGGACGGCGGCCAGGAAGCGATCTCGATGCGTCCCAGCGAGTGGATCGGGATTCCGGCCTCGACCAGCGTGCTGGAGCGGTCGACGATCACCGCCGCGGCCAGCGGTTCGGCTCCCGCGGCCCGCACGGCGGCCACGGTCTCCAGTAGCGACAGCCCGGTGGTGAGGATGTCGTCGACGACCACCACGCGTTCGTCAGGCGCCACGGGCCAGCGGCGACGCAACCCACGCCCACCGTCCGCCACGCGTTCGGCGAAGATGCCTCGCACCGGGTGCCCGAGCATGGGCTCGAGCTGGCGTGCAGTCTCCGCGGCCAGGAGCACGCCGCCCGTCGTCGGACCGATGACCAACGTCGGGTCGTACCCGGCGAGCGCGACAGCGAAGCGGCGGCAGACCTCGACCGTCTTGGGCGGATGCTGGAGGACGAAGAACTTCTCCAGGTAGCGGGCTGCGTGGCGGCCGCTGGTCAGCAGGAAATGCCCCTCCAGAAGTGCATCAGACTGCTCGAAAAGCTGCTGGATGGTGGCATCGCGAAGCGCAGCTGGGTCGCGCAGCTGCATCGGCCTATTCATACACCGCGCTGAAATCGACCGCCGGATAGCGTTCGGAGAGCGTGTCGGTGACCCATTGCAGGACGTCCGACGGGTCGTAGTACTCGGCAATGGTCCGCGCATCAGTGACCGTCAGCCCGGCTCGGCGCGCCTCGATGTCCGCCTGGCCGCGTCCCTCGAGATCGGAGAGGTCGAGGCTGGTCTCGAAGCGGCCGTCGACGCGCAGGACCAGCTGGTCGTCCGGCTCGTCGAGCAGCAGCAGGTCGCCGGTGCGTGCCAGCACCTCCTCCGCATTCGAGGCGAACTCCCAGAGCACCTGCTTCTGCTGGGTGCTGATCTGCGCCCGATACGCATCGGCCAGCTGCCACAGCCGCTGCGCGGCGAGCGTCTCCTGCTGGCTGTTCGGCAGATCGGCCTGCCAGTCCTCGTCGTCGCCCGCATCAAGCGGCTGCTCCTCACCGGCCAGCTCATCGGCCGCCATCAGGTGGTTGACCGGGTCGCGTGCGGCCTCCAGCAGCCAGGCGTAGATATCGGCTGGGTTGTAGAGCTCGACCACCTCGGCGAACGACTCGACCACCTGCTCCTCGTCGTACCACTCATTGTCGGCCGGGTCCTGGTAGGTCAGCCGCGTCGTCCACGTCTCGTCGACGGGGTGATAGAGCAGGTAGTCCTGCTCGTTGTCGACCAGCTTGATGGGACCGATCTCGCGCAGCCGCGCCCGTTGCGCGTCAAAGAAGCGGCGCAGCTGCTCGGTCGACTCGTAGAGGAAATCTCGCCGCTCCAGCTCAGACTCGTTGGCCAGCTCACGCAACGCCACGATGCGTGGCGACGACTGCTTGTCAGCTCCCCGGCTCATGCGTGGCTCACTTCTTGAAGACCAGGTCAGGCCCCATCCGCTCGCGAAGGAAGATGGTGTGCTGCTTGTCGAAGATCATCTCGGCGATCCGATGTCCGAACCGATTCGTCGACTCATCGGCGTACAGCTTGTCGAGCACTCCGTAGTTCGGCAGGTCGAGGATGATCACGTTGTTCCAGCTCGACCCCTCGGTCACGTTGAACCAGCCCACGAAGTGGATGCCGTACTCGGTGGCGTACTTGCGAGCCTGCCTCGGGAAGACGCGCTTCATGCCTTGCTTGAACATCGTGTCGCGGCCCTTGCGCACGTTAAAGAGGGTGACCATGAGTGGCATCAGCGCTCCTCCTTTCCTTCATCGCCCGAGTCCTCGCCGCTGTTGATGACGCGAGCCGGTCGCCTGGCGACGCCAGTCCGTCGGCCGCGTACCCCGCGCCGTTCGGCGAAAAAGACGCGCAGCAGGAAGACGCTGGTCATGCTCACGAAGAAGAGCAGGATCATGGCGACGACGAGCAGCGTCGCCAACAGCCACGTCGGCCAATGCAAGGTGAACAGCCCGACGGGGATGAGGAGCAGGATCACGGCGAACAGGATCGCCTGCGTGATGAAGCAGCCGAAGCCGGGCCCTTCGTTCGGGTCCAGCTCCTCGTTGGTGCGGATCGACAAGGACGTCACTCATTGAGGTCGGGAAGCGTGGTGGTGCCTGCGATGGTCCCATATCCGAGGAGACGGCGCACGATGCACGTCCGGTGGCAGTTGGCGCTCACCGGGCAGCGTCGTCGTCCAGGTCGTCATACGTGACGCGGCCGCCAGCAACCGTCAGCCGTACCACGCCGGGAAGAGCCATGCCGAGCAGCGGCGTGTTCACCGATCTCGAGGCGAGCGTCTCCTGGCTGACCGTCCATCGGGCGGCCGGATCGAAGACGACGAGCTCGGCGTCGGTGCCGGCTGCGAGGCTGCGCGCCTCCCCGAGCATTGCCCCCGGCTGCACGGAGAGCGCCGCCAGGAGTTTCGGCAGCGTCAGGCATCCAGCCTCGACCGCGGCCAGCCCCAGCGACAGCGCGGTCTCGAGCCCGATGATCCCCGTCGCGGCGGCGCCGAATTCGACCAGTTTGCGCTCCGGGGCATGAGGCGCGTGATCGGTGGCGATGGCGTCGATGGTGCCGTCGGCAACGCCGACCATCAGCGCCAGCGCGTCGGCACGCAATGGGAGCGGCGGGTTGACGCGGCAGGAGCCGTCGTAGGCCCGCGCCGCGTCCAATGGCCCGGAAAACGAAGAGACTGCCGGTTCCTCCCAGGCAAAATGCCGGTCGCCGGCTACCCAGGCATCGGTCAGGGCGAGGTGATGCGGCGTGACGTCGCAAGTGACGTGAACACCGCGCGCCCTCGCGTGACGGACGGCGTCGAGCGCGACCCCGGTCGAAAGGTGGGTGAGATGGACCCAGCCGCCGGTCTCCTCGGCCAATGCGATGTCGCGCTCCACGATCGTCAGCTCCGCAGTCGCCGGCCAGCCACCGAGACCA
>JBBRXE010000090.1:0-7028 GCA_038248695.1 Candidatus Limnocylindria bacterium
GGTGCTGCGCCAGAAGGCGACCGAGCGTGCCTTCAGCGGCGCCTACTGGGACGCACACACGCCTGGCGTGTACCGATGCGCCGGGTGCGGCAGCGAGCTGTTTCGTTCGGATGCCAAGTTCGACTCATCCTGCGGCTGGCCATCCTTCTATGCACCGGCCGATGCCGACGTGGTCGAGACCCAATCGGACCGCACCTTCTTCATGGTGCGCACCGAGGTGCATTGTGCGAGCTGTGGCGGTCACCTCGGACACATCTTCGACGACGCGCCCGATCAGCCGACGGGCCTGCGCTACTGCATCAACTCGGCGTCGCTGACGCTCGATCCAGCGGACTGAGGTCGGCGACCGCGATCATGGTCGCACCCGCTGCATGACACGCGGCGGCATCCACGTCCAGGTGCGTGACGGCGCGGACGCTGCGCGGCCCGAACGCATTGAGCAGGACGCCACGTTCGCGGAGGGCCGCCACGAACGCAGGTGCGTCGGCGACGTCGAAGACGATGATGTTCGTCTCGACGCGAGCAGGGTCGAGGCCGATGCCGGGGCTCTGCGCGAGCTGCAGCGCCAATTGTCTCGCGTTCTCGTGATCGTCCGCCAGCCGCTCGACGTTGTGGGCGAGGGCGTAGCTGCCGGCAGCGGCCAGGATGCCGGCCTGGCGCATGGCGCCACCGAACATGCGCCGATGGCGCAGCGCGGCATCGACGGCGTCGCGAGGCCCGGCCAGCATCGATCCGACCGGCGCGCCGAGACCCTTCGACAGGGAGAGGCTGACCATGTCGAAGGGCGCCGCCAATGCGGCTGCTGCGATATGGACGGCGACGGCAGCGTTCAGGAGTCGCGCGCCATCGCAGTACGAGCTGATCTTGCGGGCCGCCGCGGACCGGCAGACGGCCACGGCATCCGCTTGGGGGAACATCAGGCCGCCACCGCGGTTGTGAGTGTTCTCGATGACGACCAGGCTGGTGGGTGGGTGGATCATGTGACCACGTGGCTTGCAGGCAGCCTCGAACTCGGCCGCGCTGAACGCTCCGCCGCTGCCGACCGGGGTGAACTGGACGCCGGAGTTGGCGGCCGCCGCGCCGCTTTCATGCAGGACGACATGCGCCTCCCACGGCACGATCACGTCGTCGCCGGGATTCGTCAGCGTGCGGATCGCCACCTGGTTGGCCATCGTGCCGCTGGGCAGGAAGAGCGAGGCCTCCTTGCCGAGCAGCTCTGCCGCCTGCGCCTGCAGTCGGTTGACCGATGGATCCTCGCCGTACTGATCGTCACCGACCTCGGCATCGGCCATGGCACGTCGCATGCCGACGGAGGGCAGCGTCACGGTGTCGGATCGCAGGTCGATGCGCATCAGGGCGCCAGCGTAGCGCGGGCCGGGGTCGCGATGACCGCCCCGCTGAACCCTGGTGCCAGGCGAAATTTGGGCGGATTCTCCTCGCCGCAGCTCGGGCAGACCTGCATGTTCTCGAGTCTAGCCGCCGCGAACGACACACGAACGTCACGGGTCAGTCGTACCCTCCGAGGGTGACTGGTCGCAGGGCATCCCCGACGGGCTTCATCGCCGCGGCGATCGCGGGGATCCTGGCGGGCGCCGCCGGAATAGCAGTTGCCGAGCTCGCTGCCGGCGTGGTTCCGGGCGCGCCGTCGGTGGTGACATCCGTCGGCTCGCTGGTCATTGCCCTGCAGCCAGCCGGCGCGAAGCAGTTCGTGGTCGATCTCTTTGGGACGGCTGACAAGCTCGCCCTCGATCTCGCGGTGCTGACCGTCGCGCTGCTGATCACCGGTCTCCTCGGCGTCCTCGCACGCCGCCAACCGAACTTCGCGATGCTCGGGTTTGCTGCCTTCGGCGTGTTCGGCCTGTACGCCGCCCTGCAGGATCCGCTGGTCGATCCGCTCTTGGCAGGCCTCTCGGCCGGAGCGTCGGTTGTCGTTGCCGTCTTCGTGCTGCGGCGTCTGCTGGAGGCAGCCACCCCCGGCGATCCACGTGCCGAGATGCCGGACTGGTCGCGCCGCCGGTTCCTCGGCACGTCGCTGGCGGTCGCCGGCGCGGCAGTGGTCGGCGGCGGGGTCGGCCGTTTCCTGCTCGAGCGAGCGGATGCGCAGGCAGCGGCGGTCCCGCCCTTGCCGGCGCCGGCCGCCAGCATCGCTGCCCTGCCTTCAGCGGCGAACCTCGACGTCCCGGGCATCACCCCGATCGTGATGCCGAACAGCGACTTCTATCGCATCGACACTCAGCTGCTCACGCCGCGCCTCGATCCATCGACGTGGTCGATGGGGGTGAGCGGCATGGTAGATCACCCGCTGACGCTCAATTACGACCAGCTGTTGGCGCTACCGCAGTTCGAGCAATACGTCACCCTCGCGTGCGTCAGCAACGAGGTCGGCGGCGACCTCGTCGGCAATGCGCGCTGGTCCGGAGTACGGCTCAGGGACGTGCTGACGCGGGCTGGCGTGCAGGACGGCGCCACGCAACTCGTCGGAAGGGCATTCGACGGCTGGACGGCCGGCTTCCCGACCAGCTGGCTCGAGGTCGAGGGACGCGACGCCATGATCGCCGTCGGCATGAACGGCGAGGCACTCCCGGCACAGCATGGCTTCCCGGCTCGTCTGATCGTGCCCGGCCTGTTCGGCTATGTGAGCAACACGAAATGGCTGACCGAGATCGAGCTGACGACACTCGAGGCATTCGACGCGTACTGGATTCGCCTCGGGTGGGCCAAGGAAGGGCCGATCCTGACGCAGTCACGCATCGACACGCCGCGGGGTGGCGGCGGCGTGGCCTCGGGGAGCGTTCCGGTGGCTGGCGTGGCGTGGGCCCCGAAGCGTGGCATCAGCAAGGTCGAAGTGCAGGTCGATGATGGGCCGTGGAACGCTGCCGAACTGTCTCAGCCCATCTCGGACGCGACCTGGGTCCAATTCGCCTACCGCTGGCCGGCGACGCCCGGAAGCCACCTGCTGCGCGTACGTGCCACAGACGGCACCGGAACGCTGCAGAGCGCCGAGGTCAGCCGGCCCGACCCTGACGGTGCGCGCGGCTACCACACGGTGAGTGTGAGCATCCACTAGCTGAAGTCGCGTCGAGTCGACGCGGGGAAGTACCACGGTCCGGTGGGAGCAATGGGCCATGGCCGCCCCGTACCGTCCGGTGGTCTGCTACTCGTAGATGTCCGATCGAGCGGCGCCGCCCAGCCCCGAGCCGACGCGTCGTCTGCTGGTGACGCGTGGCGTCGCCGTGGCTGCGCTGGCCGTTACGCTGGGCTACCTGCTGTGGCGCGGCCTGTTCACACTGAATCTCGAGGCCTGGTACCTGGCCGTTCCACTGCTGCTTCTGGAGATCCACGCAGCCATCGGCCTTGGCCTCTTCACATTTTCGCTGTGGGACGTCGACCGTCGGCCGGACCCGCGGCAGCCCGACCCGCGGCTGACGGTGACCGTGCTCATCCCCACGTACAACGAGGGAGCCGAGATCCTGCTGCCGACGATGGCAGCGGCGGTCGCCCTCGAGCCGGCACACGAGACGTGGGTGCTGGACGACGGTGACCGGCCGGAGGTCGCCGAGATGGCGGCCTCACTTGGCGCGCGCTACGTTGCGCGCAGCGAGCACGCGCATGCCAAGGCCGGCAACCTGAACCACGCGCTGCCGCTCATAGAGACCGATGTGATCGCCGTCCTCGACGCCGACCACGTGGCCCGACCCGGCTTCCTGCGCCAGACGCTCGGCTACTTCGACGACGCTCGCGTGGCGGTCGTCCAGACTCCCCAGGATTTCTACAACGTGACCAGCTTCGAGCATGGCTCCGGCCGCTCGCTTGGTGAGCCATTCCACGAGCAGAGCCTCTTCTATCGGCGGCTGCAGCCCGGCAAGAACCGCTGGAACGCGGCCTTCTGGTGCGGCACGGGGGCACTGGTGCGCACGCAGGCACTGCGCGAGGTTGGCGGGGCGGCCACCGAGACGATCACCGAGGATATCCACACCACCATTCGCCTACACCGGCGAGGATGGAAGACCGTCTATCACAACGAGGTGCTGGCCAAGGGGCTGGCCGCCAGTGACGCGGCCCAGTACCAGCTGCAGCGCAATCGGTGGGGGACCGGCGCCATGCAGGTCCTGCGCACCGAAAATCCACTGACGGTTGGCGGGCTGTCGCTGGGACAGCGGCTCGCCTATGCCGCCACGCTGCTTGGCTGGTTCGACGCCTGGCGCACGCTGGGGCTGCTCCTCCTGCCGGGCCTCGTGCTCCTGACCGGCGATGTTCCGATCCTGGCCGACGGCGGCACCTTCCTGCTCGCCTTCGCCGTCACCTACGGCCTGCAGCAGCTGGCGATGTACCGATTGGGGCGAGGAGCGTATCGGCCCATCCTGGCCGTCGTCTTCGAGCTCGTGCGCATGACGCCGAACCTGGCCGCGACGCTCAGCCTGGTCGCGCCGCGAGCCCCGCGGTTCGCGGTCACGCCGAAGGGCCGCACGACCAGCGATCGCGACCGGGTCGCGGCGCCCCGGATCCTGATGGCCGTGCTGGGCTTCTCGGCGGTGGCGGGAATCGTGTACCTCCTCAGCTTGATCCACGTGGCGCCGATCGACTATCGCTACACCTGGGGCGCCGCCGGTGCCTTCGGCTGGCTCATCGTCAACGCGGGGCTGCTGCTGCTGGCCATCCGCCGTGTCCGTTCGCTGCGCTTCGCCGGCGAACGGCGATCGGCCGTTCGCTTCGCCGTCGACGCGCCCGGCTGGGTCGACGCCGCACCCGTGACGGTGCAGGACCTGTCCGTCGGCGGTGCGCTGCTGGCCACCGCGGAGCCGCTCGTCGAACGCGACGAGCACTTGGTGACCTTCGAGCTGTCGACCGGTCTCGCCTCGCTGTGGGCCCGTCTGCGTTCGGTGCACCAGGCGGCCACGGGCGAGGTCCACTACGCATTCGAGTTCGAACCCGGGCAGTACACCTCGCGGGCGATGATCACCCGCGCCATCTTCGACGGCGACTACCCGGTGGCGGCGACCGATCGCCGCGCCTGGGCCGATGTGCTGCGCACCGAGCTCGCCGGCCTCTCGGCACGCTTCAGGCACACGCGCCAGGCGAATGTCGAGCGACCGATGCCGGCCGACGCACCCCAGCCACAGCGCCCGCCGGCGACACGCCGGCCGACGACCAGCGGCGTCACCGGCTAACTCCTTCGCAGCGCCGCCTCGATGACGTCGGCCCACAGCCGGTAACCGAGCGGCGACGGATGGAAGCGGTCCGAAGCGAGCACGTCGTCGACAGAGACGCCGGCGGCGACGACCAGCGGCGGCACCTCATCGGCCAGCGCCGCGAAAGCCACGCCCGCGCGTTCCGCCTCCTGGCGCTGGATGCGTCGCAGCAACATGGCGTACGCGTCGATCAGGGAGATCAGCGGCTCAAGCTGTGGCAGCGCCCCCCGGAAGCGCGGAACGCCCGCCAGCACCACCCGGGCGTCCGGTGCCGAGCGCCGGATCTGATCGAGGACCCAGCGCATGTCGGCGCGAAAGCGTCGCGGCGACGTGCGATGGGTGGCATCGTTCGCGCCGATGACCACCACGACCACGTCCGCGGTCGGCAGCCACGGCGCCTCGCCTTCGCGCAACGACTGCGTCGAGCGCGTGACCTGGTCGCGAACCAGATCGGCGACGCGAGCGCCGGACCATCCGAAGTTCAGGACGCGCACCGTGCGCCGCTCATCGTTGGCGAGGCGCTGGGCGAGCAGCATGGGCAGCGCATCCTCGGGACGCTCGACGCCGACGCCGGCAGTCGTCGAGTCGCCGAACGTGAGCAGGCGCAGGGGTGCCATGCCCGGCTCGGGCGCGGAATCGTGCGGCTGGACCCAGTGGCTGATGTAGAAGCCCGGGTGCAGGGGCAGAAACTCGGTCCGGCGCAGCCGGAGCACCTGCACCAGGATGATTCCGCCGAAGGCCGCAAGACCGACGAGCACGACGCGAACCAGGACGCCGACCTTTCGCGCGATCATGCCGTGATGCACATCAATTCGCGGGCCGCGCTGCCCGGGCCTGCTACGGTTCGGTCATGACTGAACCGTCGGAGGCTCGACCATCGGCCGGTACCGTGGTGGTCGGCCCGCACGGACGCCGGCTGGGAACCGTGGATGCCGTCTTCGTCGACTACCTGCTCGTCCGTACGGCGGGCCTCGTTCCGGTCGACCTGTACCTGCCCATCGAGGCGGCGACTCTCGACGGGGACGGCCGCGTGATCGTGCAGGCCGACGCGGACGAGGCCTACGCACGCTGGCATCGGCCGCTCAAGTCCGTCGCGCACGATTGAGCGCCCGAGAGTGCGCATCGGTCTTGCAGTACCCTTAGCGGACAACCGCCGAGGTGCGAGATGAACGAGATCGAGCGCGCCGATGCCTTCTACGCCCACGTTGGATCGGGCGGCAGGGTGGAGGCCGATGACTGGATGCCGGACGACTATCGCGCCGCCGTGCTCAAGTTCGTGGAGATGCATGCCAACTCCGAGCTGATGGGCGTGCTGCCCGAGCGCGAATGGATCCTGCGCGCGCCGACGCTGCGCCGCAAGCTGGCATTGACCAGCAAGGTGCAGGACGAGGTTGGCCATGCGCAGCTGCTGTATCGGGTCGCCGAAGACCTGGGCAAGCCGCGTGAGCAGATGCTCGCCGACCTGATGGCCGGCAGGACGAAGTTTCACAACGTCTTCCACTACCCGACAGAGTCGTGGGCCGATGTCGGCATCATCGCCTGGCTGGTGGATGCCGCCGCGATTGTCTCCCAGCAGGCGCTGCGCGACTCGTCGTACGCACCCTACGCGCGGACGATGAAGAAGATCTGCTGGGAGGAGAGCGTCCACATCATGCATGGCCGCGATGTGGTCCTGACCATGATGAACGGCACCGCCGGACAGCGCGCCCTGGTGCAGGACGCGCTCGATCGCTGGTGGGGTCCCCTGATGCAGATGCATGGCCCGCCGACCGACCCTGCCAGGGACAAGGACCTGCACTGGCGCATCAAGGCCAAGGGCAACGAACAGCTGCGCCAGGA
>JBBRXE010000091.1:0-7025 GCA_038248695.1 Candidatus Limnocylindria bacterium
GTCGTCCTGGCGTTGGATGCAGCCGGCATCAAGGATCTGGGTTGGGGCGACCCGATGCGCTGGGTGGCCGAGCCGGCCGCCTGACGTGTGGAGGCCACTCGTCCGCCTATTCGTAACCCCCGGTGTCACGAATCGCCGCGGGTGGCTTCGAACCGGTGTGAGGGGCGTCGCCAGCGAGCAGCCAGGAGCGGTAGGTCGGGCGGAAGCCGATCTCGCGCAGCGCAGCGGCCAAGGTTGATTCCGCCACGGGCAGGCGGTCGACGCGCTCCAGGCGAAGCTCGCGCATCGGTCCTATGGGAGTGAGCAGGAGACGGAGCGCCGCCAGCGCCGCACGGGCGACCTCGGCGTCGTCGAAGGCCGGCAGCCTCAGCAGGCCGCGGCCACCACGCTCGACGTACAGCGCCGGCGCGCCGTCGACCAGCACCAGGTAGGCGCCTGGCACGCGCTGCAGCGGCAGCCGCTCGTCGTCGTCGCGTCGCGGCCAGGCCAGCGCCGCGCCGTACGGCTGCGCCGGATCAGCCGCCGCGAGGACCAGAACGGAACGGCCACCCTCGTCACGGGAGGCGCGCACGCGATCGACGGCACCCGGCAGCGCGAACTGGGCCGCGCCGAGGCCGTCCACGAAGTAGCCGCGGCGCACCCGACCGGCCTCCTCCATGGCCTTCAGCACCGGATAGACCGATGCGAAACCCCCCGCGATCCCCTCGGCCAGCACCGCCTCGCGGGTCACCACGCCGTGGCGCTCCAGGAGAGCGACCGCGGTGGCGTGCGTGCGCTCGGTGGCGCTACGGGCCTCACCGATGAGGTCGGCCATCAGCGACCAGCGGCCGGCGGCGCGGGGCGGACCCAACGCCGTCAGGCGCGGCGAGCGACGAGGCGACCGGGAGCGAGAACGTGGTAGTGAGAGGGCACGCAGCGCGGCGAACGTGTCGTTGGTGACCTCGCCGGCCCAGGCCAGGTCCCACAGAGCATCGAGCAGCTCATCGTCGCTGCGCGCATCGGGGATGGCGCTGCGCAGCTCGCGGAAGAACGTGGCGCCGCGACGCTGCAGGTGCGCTCGAATGCGCTCGTGCAGCTCGCCGCTCGGGCGGTCGACGCCCTCGAACGCACCGGCGGAGGCGAGCAGCTCGGCCCGCTCGCGACGGTAGAGGGCCACCCGACCGTCGTCGCGTCCCACTGATCCGCGGCCAAGCCAGACGACCTCGCCAGCAGCTCCCAGCTCGTCGAGCAGGCGTGGGGTGTAGTCGCGGACACGGGCGCGCAGGACGTCGCGCTCCAGGATGGAGATCGGGATCGGGGAGCCCTCCAGCTGGGCGATGACCTCCAGCAACCGGTCATGGCCGCCGGCACGCGAGCCGATCCCCTGCCACGCAGGCAGGAACCGCGCGAGCGCGTCGGCCAGCACGGGCTCGACTTCGCGGCGCAACCGCGCCAGGGAGCGACGACGCAGCGCCCGCAGGACGTCGGCATCGGCGAACTCGTGCTCGGTACCCCCAGGCCGAAAGGCACCCTCGAGCAGATTGCCGGCAGAGACCAGCGCCCGCAGCCGCTCCTCGAGCGTCGCGTGAGCTATCCCCCAGCGCGCCGCGGGTGCAACGGCGGTGAACGGCGCATGCGAGCGCGCCCAGCGCAGGACGAGCACGTCCAATGGGGCTTTGCTCGCCACCAGCCATGCCTCCGCGACGCCCGGTGGCGGGCTGACGCCGAGTGCGTCGCGGTAACGGGCCACGTCCTCGATCGCGATCCAGCGCTCCTCGCCGGCGACACGCACCACCACTGCGCGGCGGTCCCGCCCCAGCGTTGCCAACGAGGCGCTCGCATCCAGGTCGGTACGCGCGGCGACCTCGTCCACGCGCAGGTCGCCCAGCCGGCGCAGCAGGTCGTGGACGCCATCCACCGTCCGCGCGCGGCGGCCACCGACCAGCGCCTGGAGCTCCAGCTCGACTTCGACCACGGCTTCGGGGTCGAGCAGCTCACGCAGCTCGTCGGCGCCCAGCAGCTCGGCCAGGCGCTCGCGGTCGAGTGCCAGCGCCTGTGCACGGCGCTCGGCCAGCGGGGCGTCGCCCTCGTACATGAAGTTGCCGACGTAGTCGAACAGCAGCGACGCCGCGAACGGCGACGCGGACGCCGTCTCGACCGACACGACGCGGACCTTGCGCGAACGGATCTCGGCCAGCAGCGAGCGCAGCGCCGGCATGTCGAAGACGTCGCGCAGGACCTCGCGGTAGGTCTCCAGGATGATCGGGAACGAGCCATATCGGGAGGCGACGGTCAGCAGGTTGGCGGATCGCTGGCGCTGCATCCACAACGGCGTGCGCTGACCCGGGCGCCGGCGTGGCAGCAGCAGGGCGCGGGCCGCGTTCTCGCGGAAGCGGGACGCGAACAGCGCCGATCCACCCAGCGCGTCCATGAGCAGTCCCTCGACCTCGTCGGGATCGATCAGGACGTCGTCCTCGATGCGTGCCGTATCGGCCTCGGATAGGCGGACCACGATGCCGTCGTCCGACCACAGTGTCTGCACCTCCAGGCCGCGCGCTCGAAGGCGCGCCTCGATGGCCATCGCCCACGGCGCGTGCACCCGGCCGCCGAACGGCGACAACAGGCACACGCGCCAGTCGCCGAGCTCGTCGCGGAAGCGCTCGATGACGAGCGTCCGGTCGGTCGGCAGCGCGCCCGTCGCATCGCGCTGCTCGGCGAGGTACTGGACCAGGTTCGCGGCGGCCAGCGGATCCAGGTTGCTGCGGGTCTGCAGGCGCTCGTCGGCGTCATCGGTCCCGTCGAGCTCTCGCACGAACGCGCCGATGGCCCGGCCCAGCTCGGCCGGACGGCCCATGGAGTCGCCATGCCAGAACGGCATCTTGCCCGGCTCACCAGGTGCCGGCGTGACGATCACCCGGTCGGGCTTGATCTCCTCGATGCGCCATGTCGACGCGCCGAGCATGAACGTCTCGCCCTCGCGCGACTCGTAGACCATCTCCTCGTCGAGCTCGCCCACGCGGCGGCCGCCCTTGCCGCTGCCGTCGTCGGGCAGGAAGACGCCGTACAGGCCGCGGTCCGGGATGGTCCCGCCGCTGGTGATGGCCACCACGCGCGCGTCGTTGCGAGCGGCGATCTCATCGGTCGCGCGATCCCAGACGATGCGCGGCTTGAGATCGGCGAACTCGTCCGACGGGTAGCGCCCGGCCAGCATGTCGAGCACGCCGGTGAGCTGCTCGCGCGACAGCTCTCGGAAGTTCTCGGCGCGGGTCACCGTGGTGTGCAGCGCGTCGACCGTCCATCGGTCCATGGCGGTCATGGCCACCAGCTGCTGAGCCAGCACGTCGAGCGGGTTGCGCGGGATCCGCGTCTCCTCGATGGCTCCTTCGTGCATCCGCTGCACCACCACCGCCGACTCAAGCAGGTCGCCGCGGAACTTGGGAAAGATCTTGCCGGTCGACGGTTCGCCGACCTGGTGCCCGGCACGCCCGATGCGCTGCAGGCCGGCGGCAACGCTGGGCGGCGACTCGACCTGCACCACGAGGTCGATGGCGCCCATGTCGATCCCCAGCTCCAGGCTGCTCGTGGCGACGAGGGCAGGCAGCCGCCCATCCTTGAGCGCCTCTTCGATCTGCAGCCGCTGCTCCCTCGCCACCGACCCGTGATGCGCGCGCACGAGCTCCTCGCCGGCCAGCTCGTTGAGTCGTTGCGCCAGCCGCTCGGCGAGACGCCGCGAGTTCACGAAGATCAACGTGGACCGATGCGACCGAATCAGCTCCAGCAGGCGTGGGTGCATGGAGGGCCAGATGGAATGACGGCCATCGGGTGCGGCCGCGCTGCCGCCGCGATGGTCGTCCACATCGAGCGGCTCGCCCATGCGGCTCATGTCCTCGACCGGCACGATGACCTCCAGGTCGAGCTCCTTGCGCGCTCCGGCATCCACGATGCGCACTTCGCGGCCGACGCCGCCCAGGAACGCGGCAATGGCGGACAGCGGCCGCTGTGTCGCCGAGAGGCCGATGCGCTGCGGCTCCTTGTCTGTCAGGCGGCTCAGTCGTTCGAGGCTGAGGGCCAGGTGCGCGCCGCGCTTGGTGCCGGCCAGGGCGTGCACCTCGTCGAGAATCACGTACTCGACGCCGCGCAGTACCTCGCGAGCCTGGCTGGTGAGCAGCAGGTAGAGGCTCTCGGGCGTGGTGACCAGGATGTCCGAAGGGTCCCTGACCAGCTGGCGCCGCGCGTCCGCGGGCGTGTCGCCGGTGCGGCTCGCCACCCGGATCTCGGGCAGGCTGACGCCATCGCGCTCAGCGGTGCGCCGGATGCCGGCCAATGGTGCGCGCAGGTTGCGCTCGACGTCGTAGGCCAGCGCCTTCAGCGGCGAGATGTACACGACGCGCGTGCGGCGCTGCTTCTCCTTGGGCGGCGGCTCGACGAAGAGGCGGTCGAGGCACCACAGGAAGGCGGCCAGCGTCTTGCCGCTTCCCGTGGGAGCGTGGAGGAGCGTGTGCGCGCCGGCGGCGATGGCCGGCCAGCCGAGCTGCTGGGCACGCGTTGGCTGGGCGAACGCCTCGCGGAACCAGTCGCGAGTCGGCGCCGAAAAGCACATGAGGGGTTCGATGGAACGGGGACGAGCCACGGCATCGGTCAGTCTACCGGCGGGCTGCTTTTAGAACAAGCGTTCGGGTTAAGAGGGGCCGGCCTCAGACACATCGGCTTCGAGTGGATCCAACCGCAAGTAGTCGCCGACGGCCAAGATGTGGCGCCTTGCTGCCCGATACAGCAGATTTCCCGGAAAGGGCTGCTGCGCGGCGGTGACGAGGATGGCGGCGTCGCGCTCCTCACCGTCTCGCAGGTAGACCGCGCGAACCTCCACGGCTGGCCGATGCCAGAGCTGCACCGATGCGCGTCCTGCCGCGCGCAGGTTCCGCGTCCAGGCACTCGGGCCGTTCGGGTGGCCGACGTACCAGTGCCCGTCTACGGTCAGCACGCCAACAAGCACCGAGCGCGGTCGGCCGCTGAGACGCCCACGGACCTCGAGCCGGGCTGTAATGCCCAGGCTGGCCATCTGCCACCACGCCCGGAGCAGTGGATCGAGAAAGCGCAGCAGCCGGTACGACCCGGCGAGCACGATGCTCCAACCGGTCGAGCGAGCGCGGTCAGATGGCAGGGTACGGGCCTTGTGTGAGGGCGGATGGTTGGCGCCATTCGAGCGTCATTTTGCGGTGCTCACTGCTCCGAGTTCGGAAGGGTGATGATGTCGACGCCGCGGCGGGCAGCTGCTTCCGACAGTGGGCGGTCGGCCGTGGCGAGAGCGTCGTTGCGTTCGACGGCCGTCGCGAGCGCGACGCAGTCTGCCAGCGAAAGTGGTCGGCGCAACCGGTGGTAGTGCTCTGCGCGGATGAGACCGGCAGAACGAGCGAGCGGCTCATCCATCGGAACGATTGCCAGGCCGCCCGCAATCAGCCAGTCGAGCTTCTCTCCGACGTCCGCCGGCGCGCGCCCATGAACGCGAACGAGGACATCGAAGAGCTCGGCGACATTCAGCGCGGAGATCACTGCCGGGCTGCTTTCATCGCGAATGAGGTCCGCCACACGACGTGCGGCCGGCTCACCGAGAAGCAGCGCGACGACCGCTTGGGCATCGAGGACGGTCATCCCTGACGGCGATCCTCTGCCTCGCCCTCTTCTTCGCGGAATTGCGCGCGCATCTGGCCGCTGTCTGGCCCAGGGCCGAAGAATGACCCGATTGCGGCTTCGATGGGATCGGAAGGAATCGGCCGCAGCACGAGGGAATCGCCTCGGTCCTCAATCACGACCCGCGATGTGCCCCATCGACGCCGAACCGATGCCGGCACGGAGACTTGCCCGCCACGCGAAATTGTCGTGATTTTCATGAGACGCATGATAACTCATGCTAGAGACACAGTTGCAATGCGACTTGCACGGCTTGACGCTTGGCTGATACTGGTAGGGAGTATTAGAACAGGACAGCATGGACCACTCGCACGACGCGCCTCATCGCGCGACTGAACCACCGGCGGGTGTGCATCGGGCTCCGATCACCGACTCCGAACACGGCGGGCACGCGGCACACGCCGGGCAGGCAGTAGACGCCGGGCACGCGGCTCACGACAAGCACGCCGGGCACGATCCCGATGTGTTCCGGCGCCAGTTCTGGGTCGTCCTGCTGCTGACGATTCCGGTGGTGATGTGGAGCGCCGAGGTCCAGAAGTGGCTGGGCTACGCCGCACCGAGCTTCCCCGGATCGGACTGGATTCCGGCGGTCCTCGGCACCGTGATCTTTCTCTACGGCGGGAAGGTCTTCACCGATGGCGCCCGGACCGAACTGAGCGACCGCCAGCCGGGGATGATGACCCTCATCAGCCTGGCGATCGTGGTCGCCTTCGTCGCCAGCTGGGCAGCCACGCTGGGACTCTTTGAGATCGACGTGTGGTGGGAGCTGGCCACGCTGATCACGGTCATGAGCCTCGGCCACTGGATCGAGATGCGCTCGATCATGCAGGCTCGCGGTGCGCTGAGCGCCCTCGCCGAGCTGCTGCCGGACACCGCCGAACGCGTGATCGGCGCCGAGCTCGAGACGGTGCGGCTACCGGCGCTGGGGGTCGGCGATGTCGTGCTGGTCCGTCCCGGAGGACGCATCCCCGTCGACGGGAAGGTCGTCGACGGCGCGGCGGACGTCGACGAGTCGATGGTCACTGGCGAGTCGCGGGCGGTGACACGGGAGAAGGGTGATCGGGTCATCGCCGGCACCGTGGCGGCGGGCGGCAGCCTGCGCATCCGCGTGGCGGCGACGGGCGAACAGACGGCCCTATCGGGAATCATGCGCCTCGTCGCCGAGGCTCAGGCCTCCAACAGCCGCGCGCAGGTCCTCGCCGATCGCGCCGCGGCGCTGCTCTTCTACGTCGCGCTCGTCTCGGGCGTCATCACGCTCGCGGTCTGGACGCTGCTCGGCGATCCCGAGGAGGCGCTCATCCGCGCGGCGACTGTGCTGGTCATCGCCTGCCCGCATGCGCTGGGCCTTGCCATCCCAC
>JBBRXE010000092.1:0-7002 GCA_038248695.1 Candidatus Limnocylindria bacterium
CCTGCCTGTCATGGCGTAGAGATCGCCCAGCGCGGCCAGCACCTCGGGACGCGGCTGGATGGCGACCGACTGCTGGTAGAGCGGGATCGCGGCGTCCATGTTTCCCTGCGCCGCAAGGGCACGTGCGAGACCGGCCATTGCCGGAGCCGATCCAGGCCACGCGTCCAGCGCGGAGCGGTAAGCCGCCTCCGAGGCGGGCAGATCCCCGGCCTGGAACGCGACGGTACCTATGAAGGTGCGGTACCACGATACGATCTCGGGCCGCGCGTCCGGATCCGCCGCGGCCGTCGTTGCTGCCATCGACGCCAGGGCGCGGGCATGGTCGAGCGAGCCGGTCAGCGACTCTAGTCGCGCCTGGCGTGCGAGCACGGCGGCGCCGGAGGCGGCGCTGGCCACCCGTGCGAAGAGCGCCGTCGCAGTGTCATAGTCGCCGAGCTCCAGTCGGGCATCGCCAAGCGCAGTCAGTGCCTGCAGCGCGTCGGGCTGCCTGTCGAGCACGAGCTGCGCATCGGCGGCGGCGGCGCTGAATTCATGATTGGCGAACTGTGCCTGCCCGCGCAGCAGGATGGCGGCGGGAAGGCCGGGATAGGCCGCGAGGGCGGCCTGCGCCGCCTGCATCGCGCGGCCGGCGTCGGCCTGGTCGGCGGTGATCCGCAGCCGCGCGAGGTAGAGCCCCGCCAGGTTGGAGGCGGCGATGAAGTCGGCGCGATCGCGCGTCAAGTTGCCGGTCCAGACCGCGATGTCGGCATCAATCTCGGAGAGGGGCTGATCTGCGTCGCTGGGCGCGTCGGCCGGCGGGGCGATCTGCACGGACGCCGCGGGGGCGCTCGCCTGTGGACGGCCCAGTGGGCTCAGCAGGTAGCTGCCGCCGGCGAGCAGCACGGCTGCGACCACCACGGCGAGAGGCCGGGGACCGGGTAGTGGAATACGGTGGTGGGGCTGGGCGATCAAGGAATGCATCGTTGTGGCTCCTTCGCCGAATGTGCGCCGGAGCGGCCACGGAGGCCGCTCCGGCGTCGATCGGTCCCTCAGTGGGGTGCGCCAAGGTACGGGAAGCTGCTCAGCAGATCCCCGTGGGCTCCGACGCCGTCGCTTGTGACGGCCCCGTTGGTTGCGAGCCCGAGCTCGGCGTCGATCACATCGTCGTCGAGGTCACGCCCGTTGAGGAAGTTCGCATCGGTCCCGACCTGGTAGGTCAGGACGTCCGGCAAGAGGATGTCGGCGATGCCCTGCGCCTGGGCCGTGGTGTACGGGCTTCCAAGCGCTGTCGAGAGCCCGACCAGCGTGTTGATCACGTTCGACCGGAACTTCCCGCCCTTCGCCGTTCGCTGCTGCGACGGCGGAGTTCGGTTGAACGCCATCTTGTCGGCGCCTGTCGAGTTGAACACGGTGTTGATGGCCGGCCGGCCGACCTGGTCGATCAGGCTTCCCTCGGACACCGTCTGGCCCCACACACCAATGTGGGTGCCATTGCCGCCGAGCTGGCTGTTCGGCACCTCCAGCACGATCGCGTAGGTATCCAGCCCCGCGAAGAAGTCGGTCGGGGTCTTGCCGAGCGCATCGGTTCCTTGGCCCTTGACCGAGCCCAGGAAGCCGATGAGGTCGAAGAAGAACGGATCCGACCGGGTGCCGGCGAAAGCCATCACACCCTGGCTGCCGGTTGCGTTGCCCTTGTCGGTCCAGCCGCGCGCAACCGTCGTGTTGCCACGCTTGACCGTGTAGGGCTGGCTGCCGTTGCCGCGCTCCCCGAAGGTCGTGGTGAAGGTCACGTCCGCCTTGGCATCGCCGTTTCGGTCAATGTTGATCCGATAGTCGACGTTGTCGTTGAAGCGCTGGCGACCCAGCAGGTTGACGGCAGGATTCACCGTCAGCGCGAGCACGGTGCGGCCGTTCGGTGCATCAAAGACGTAGAGGTCATTGATGTCGACCGGACCGCGGAGCTTGGTGACGCTGAGATTGTCGTTGGCGTCGACACTCACCGAGCCAAGGTTCGGGGCATCGAGATGGTCCGACCCCCGAGCCATGAACGGCGCGATCCCCAGCGTCAGGACCAGCGCCGCGATCAGGATTGCCGCACCGGCGCGCAGGGCCGGACGGGCAGAGACTTGGATGGCCATTTGGCCTTCCTCCGGTTGTGCCCCGGTCGCATTCCGCGCGGTGGGCCGGGGACACTGCCGGACCGCGCGCCCCCCGCTCTCCCGGGGCCGATTGCTCGTCCCCGATGCGACCCATACGTTCCGGCCGGGTGAATGCATCACTCGTTCCGCGCGATAGCTCCATTTGGTGGATAACCCCATCGACAATCGTCTCGGAGGGGTGGACACTTGCCGCGGAAGAGGCTCGGTTCGGACCGAGGCACGCGACCGTCCACCCACGATCGGAAGGAGACCGTTTATGAACGACGACGAGATGGTCGAGCGCATCCGCGCGACCTACGCATCCGACGACATGGAGGCGCTGGCCAAGGCCCAGTACGAGATGGCCGGCGACGACTTCGTCCAGGAGTATCCGCAGTCCGGTGAGCGCTTCCGTGGGCGCGATCGCATCGCCGAGATGAACGCGAGTTACCCCTCGCAGACGGGGACCCGTCCGAGCGCGAAGCTACGCCGCATCCTGAAGCCGGGACAGGCGTGGATCATCGAGGGCACCATCGACTACGGCGATGGCACGCCGGTCAGCGCCATCTCGATAATCGAGATGGGATCGGATGGCAAGGTCGCACGCCAGACCGACTATTTCGCGAACCCGTTCGAGGCGCCTGCGTGGCGCAGCCAGTACGCAGAGAAGATGGAGCCGGCCGGCACCCACTGAGGCGATACAGCCACGCCCCTACACGGCGATGTGCCCGAGAATGTCGTCTGGGGTAGAGTGGTTGCCATGGCAATCACAAGTGCATGGCGACCGGGTATGCCGGTCGATTGGGAACATCCCGGCTCACTCTGGACCGCAGGCGGACTGCATTCGTTCGTGCTCGAGAGCATTGGCGCCACATCGGGCGAGATGCGGAGGGCGGTGCTCGGCTACCTCGACGAGGGGAACGACGCCTGGCTGATCATCGGCTCGAAGGGCGGCGCGCCGCGCAACCCGGCATGGGTGCACAACCTCGACGCTCACCCCGAAGCCACCGTCGTGCTGGCCGATGGCGAGCGTGTGCCGGTTCGCGCGCAGCGACTCGCCGGCGACGACCTCGACCAAGCGTGGGAGCGCCTCCGTGTCGAGGCGCCCGAATACATCAGCTACCGGTCGAAGACGGTTCGGCCGATTCCGGTGATTCGTCTGCGCAGGAGCTGACCATGAAACAAACGAATATCGACTTGGTCGCAGCGGAACCGGCGGGGAACGAGCATTTCAGCGGGTCGGTCAGCATGAAGAGCCTGGCCACGGTCGACGCGCCCCGCGGCTTCGCGCTGCTCGTCACCTTCGAGGCGGGTGCCCGGACCTACTGGCACTCGCATCCGGACGGACAGTTCCTGTATGTGACCAATGGCGAGGGACTCACCGCATCGCGTGGTGGCAACGTTGGGCCGCTGCGGCTCGGCGACCTGATCTACGCAGCGCCAGACGAGCAGCACTGGCATGGCGCATCGGCCGATCAGGCGGTCTCGCACCTGGCGTTGTCGTTCGGCGACACCCAGTGGTTCGAGGAGGTCGAGCTGGCCGACACCGAAGCCGCGGACTGATTCAGCGCCTGCGCAGGCGCCAGATCATCTCCATCGGCCAGCGACGCGCCCACGCGTAGTCGTCCGCGTCGCGGTACGGTGAGGTGGCGCCCTCAGGCGGCATCGGCTCGATCAGACCCTCGACCGCCAGTTCGTTTGCGGTGAAGACCCGGATCCATTCGCCCATGGGCAGGTTGTAGACGACCGGACCGTCAACCTCGACATCGCGGTGCATGCCGAAGTAGCTGGTCACGAGGCGGTCGCTCATCGCATCGGTCGCGGGGTCGTAGGCCAGCCAGTCGAGAGGGTGGCTGGTCGAGAAAGCGTAGAGGCCGCCGCTGCGCAGCAGTCGCGCCACTTCTGGCACGACGAGGTATGGATCGGCGAAGCTCGGGGCGCCATGGTCGGCCATCACGATGTCGAACGAGGCATCCGGCAGCGGAACATGCTCGGCGCCCGAGAGGATCAGCGGGAAGTCGAGGCCAGCCTGCGCGTTGGCCTTGCGTGCGCGCTCGAGGCGCTCCGGTGAGTTGTCCAGCCCGGTAACGCGGGCACCCAGCCGCGTGAGCGAGCGCGACCACTCCGCTGCACCACAGCCGAGCTCCAGGACATCCTTGCCGGCGACATCGCCCAGGACGTTGAGATCGGACTCGGGAATCTGCCAGACGCCCCAGGCGAGACCGTCACGGATGAATTCGGCGTTGCGCGCCTGGTAGGCGTCACTCTCGCGGTCCCACCAGGTGCGGTTGTGCACGGCGTCGTCGGTCAGCTCGGGCATGGCCCGTAGCGTAGCGCGACCATTGGCTGCGAGGACTACCATCAGCACGATGACCCAGAACATTCAGACCAATCCGCGTGAGCTGCCTGGCGAGGCCGAAGCTTGGGCACGGTTGCATCGGATCATCAACCGGATCAGGCCGGAGATGGCGGATGTGCCCGGCTACTTCGAAGAGGGCTGGACCGCCAAGGATGCGGTGGCGCACCTCGGCACGTGGATGGCGGAGGGTGCGGCCGTGCTGCGCCAGATCGCTTCCGGCACCTATCACGAGGGCGAGATCGACATCGATGCCGAGAACGCCCGCTACCTGGCGGACATGCGCGGGATTCCCTGGGAGACGGTCCACGTCCAGGCGGCCGCCGGCCACCGCGAGCTGCTCAACGCCTGGGCGCAGCTGAAGGAGATCACGCCACCCGCAGCGTTCTGGGTGCGCAAAGCAGGACCGGAGCACCTCGAGGAGCACCTGCCACGCCTCGAGGAGTGGATCGCCGAGCTCGAGCGCCGCGACTGAGCGCGTCCTGCCTCGGTTTCCACGCCGGCCCGGTTGAGCGCGCGTTATTGCGTCGTGCGCCGGCGGTAGAGGAACAGACCGATCGGGAAGAAAACGATCAGCAGGCCGGCTGCCCAGGCGATGGCCGCCGGCGCGTCGGGTCCGCCGGAGCCGCCCAGCACCAGGTCGCGGACCGCATTGATGACCAGGGTGATCGGCTGTCGCTCGGCGAAGACCTGCAGCCAGGAGGGCATGCTGTCGGTCTGCACGAAGGCGCTGCTGGCGAAGGTCAGCGGGAAGACGGCCACGAAGATGATGCCGTTGATGGCCTCGGGCGTACGCACCAGCGCGCCGAGCGCCACGCCCACCCATGACAGGGCGAATCCGAACAGCAACAGCAGGCCGATGGCCGCCGCCCAGTTGCCAATGCCGCCCTGCGGCCGGAAGCCCACCAGCAGTCCCATGCCCCACATGATCGCCACGGCCAGCGCGCCGCGCAGCAGGTCGGTGAAGGTGCGGCCGGTGATGACCGCCGACTGGGCCATCGGCAGCGAGCGGAATCGGTCGATCATGCCCTTCACCAGGTCGTTTGCCAGCAGCACGCTGGTATATATCGAGGCGAAGACGATGGTCTGCACGAAGATGCCCGCCATCAGGTAGTTGACGTAGGTCGTGTCGCCGACGTTGATCGCACCACCGAAGACATAGCGGAAGAGCAGCACGAACATGATGGGCGTCACCGTCACGTCGAGCAGCAGCTCCGGGGTGCGGCGGATGTGCAGCAGGTTGCGGCGCATCATTTCGAGGGAATCGGCCAGCCACCAGCGCAGGCTCATGCCGCATCCTCCGCATCGGCGGATGCGTCTTCGGCCGGATGGCCGGTCAGGTTGAGGAAGACGTCGTCGAGGGTGGGAGTGCGGAATCCAGCGTCATCCACCTCGATGCCGGCAGCATCCAACTGCCGGATGACGCGGGTCAGCAGGCCGCCGTGCGAGGCGACGGGCACGCTGACCGTTCGTGCCGTCTCGTCGGTACGCGGCGGCTCCTCGCTCAACGCGGCCAGGACCGATGCGGTCCGCTCCATGCTCTGCCCTGCGGCGACGGTGATCTCGAGGCGCTCGCCGCCCAGCCGCTGCTTGAGCTGCGTGGCGGTGCCCTGGGCGATCACCAGGCCGTGATCGACGACCACGATGTCGTCGGCCAGCCGATCCGCTTCCTCCAGGTATTGCGTGGTCATCAGCACGGTCGTGCCGCCGCTCGCCAGTTGGCCGATGAGCTCCCACATCGACAGGCGGCTGCGTGGGTCGAGCCCGGTGGTCGGCTCGTCGAGGAAGAGCACCGGCGGGGTCGCCATCAGTGCGGCGGCCAGGTCCAGGCGCCGCCGCATGCCGCCGGAGTACGTCTTGGTGACCCGATCAGCCGCATCGCTGAGCTCGAACCGCTCCAGCAGCTCATTGGCGCGCTTGCTCACCTGGTTACCCGGCTGGTGGTAGAGGCGACCCACCATGCCCAGGTTCTCACGTCCGGTGAGCAGCTCGTCGAGGCTCGCCGTCTGGCCTGCCACGCCGATGCGTCGTCGCGCCTCGGCGGGGTGTTTCAGCACGTCGATGCCGGCGACCTCCGCGCGACCGCCGTCCGGCCGGGTGAGCGTGGTCAGGATGCGCACCGCGGTCGTCTTGCCGGCACCGTTCGGCCCGAGCAGGCCGAGGATCGTGCCCTCGGGCACGCTCAGGTCAATGCCGCGCAGCGCGTGGGTCGAGCCGAAGTGCTTCTCAAGGCCCTCTGCCACGATCATCGGCCGGTTCGTCGCGTTCGTCATCGAGGGACTCTAGCGAAATCCGGCGAAGATTGCCCGCGCGGGCTCTGGCTCAATGTGCGACGCGCCCGGCACTCCATTCGGACGCCAGCAGCGCGTACACCAGCTCGTCGGTCCACTCGCCCTTCACCAGCTCGTTCTCGCGCAGGTGTGCCTCACGGTGCATGCCGAGCCGCTCTGCGACGCGCGTCGACGCCGTGTTGCGTGCATCGAGACGAGCGACGATGCGATGCAGCCCCAGCTGCTCGAATCCCAGCCG
>JBBRXE010000093.1:0-6940 GCA_038248695.1 Candidatus Limnocylindria bacterium
CACCACCGCGGCGACGAGGTGCTGCGCGCCCTCGGCACCGTGATCCGTCGGTCGATCCGGACGGTCGACACCGCCTACCGATACGGCGGCGACGAGTTCCTCGTCCTGCTGCCGGAGACCGATATCGCGGGCGCGTTCGTCGTTGCCGAGAAGATCCGCTCCGGCGCCGAGGAGCTCGGCGACGCGCTCGCCGCGGGGTCGGACACCGCCACGAGCGTCAGCATCGGGCTCGTCTCGCATCCGGAGGACGGCCTGGCGGCCGACGAGCTGGTGATTGCCGCCGATCGGGCGATGTACGAGGCGAAGTCGCTCGGCAAGAACCAGATCAGCGGCGTGCCGCGTGTCCGCCGTGCCGTTCCCCGGCACCTTCCGCCGCCACGCGTTGTCGAACCCGCCACCGTGTCGGGCGACGTTGCTGTTCCGATGGGGCCCGGCGCGCCGTCGATGGTTCAGCCGCCGCCGATCGTCGTCCCGGCATCGCCTCTGCCCGAGGTGGTTGCGGCGGGAGTGGCCGCTGCCGTGCCGGCACAGGTCAACGGATCCTCCGACGCGACCGACGAGCGTGAGCCGGATCCGAGCGACGTGCGACGCCAGATCGCCGCCGCGCGCCGCAGTTTCGACCCGGACCATCAGATCCGTCGGGCGATGGATGCCTTCCTCTCTTCGCCCAGCACGCCGCGCGACGAGAAGCGCCCGGACGCTTGAGCCGAAGAGCCGAACCCACAGCCATCGAGCGCTCCGCTATACTCTCGCCCGCCCGTGGTGATCACCGCCCGGAGCCATTGGGCGACTGCGAGGACCTGTGAGCACATCCATCAGCCAGCGGGGGCCTGCGAACCCACGCGCGCCACTGGCCGCCTTCTTCTCGTTTCTGCTGCCCGGCCTCGGCCAGGCGTACAACGGTCAGAGACGCCTTGCCTGGATCCTGCTGGCACCCGTGCTGCTGCTGGCCGCTGGTTTGGCCGTGACCATCCTGTTGGCAGGATCCAGCTTGCTGTCACGAATGTTCGACCCACGCTTCCTGGTCGGCCTCATCGTCCTGGACGGGGTGCTGCTCGTCTGGCGGCTCGTCGCGATCATCCAGGCCTACGCACTGCGCGAGCACCCCAGCGCCCGCCGCTGGACGACCTACGCCACCGGGGCGGTCGTGGTCGCCACCCTCCTGATGCATGTGGTCCCGGCGTACTACGCGGCCAAGGCCATCGACACCCTGGGTGCCGTGGCCAGGGGCGGCGGCGAGGGAGGCCAGTCGTACATCCCCGGGTTCAGCACCCTTCCCGAACCATCGCAGCAGCCCGACATCAGCCGCGGCGAGCGGATCAACATCCTGCTCGTCGGAGTCGATGCGCTGCCCGGTCGGCAGACCCAGCTGACGGACACGATGCTGGTCGTCAGCCTCGATCCGAACGGTGGACCGTCGGCGATGATCTCGATCCCGCGTGACACGTACGGCGCGCCGCTGCCCGATGGGCAATCGTTCAACCAGAAGCTGAATGCCCTGATGGTGGTGGCGAACCAGAACAAGTCGCGCTATCCGGACGGCGGCGTGACGACGCTCAAGCAGACCATCGGCAACCTCCTCGGCATCGACATCCACTATTTCGCGGCTATCAACCTGCTCGGCTTCAAGGAGGCGGTCGACAGCATCGGCGGCGTGGATATCACGGTCAAACGCGCGGTCGTCGACCCCGGCTACCGCGACGAGAACGACCGACCGACCGGGTTTTTCCTCAACCCGGGGAGGCAGCACATGAATGGCCACACCGCGCTCGGCTTCGTACGTTCCCGGCACGGCGCCGGCGATAGTGACTTCACGCGAGCCGACCGGCAGCAGCAGCTCCTCGAGGCGATGCGTGCCAAGCTGACCGCTGGGAACCTGCTCACGGCGCTGCCCGGCCTGCTGGACGCGGTGAAGCACACCGTCATCACCGACGTGCCGTCGGATCAGATCCCGAAGCTTGCCCAGGCCGTCCAGGATGCGGACACGGCGCACATCCAGCGCATCGTGCTCCAACCACCGACCTACTACGCGGTCAGCACGAACACCGCCGCAGGCTACATCCTGCTCCCCAAGCTGACGGCCATTCGGAGCAAGATCGAGGAGATGCTGCAGCCGGCGCCGGAGGCATCACCGACTCAGTTCTCGCGAGCCCGATAGCCGCCGCTGGCCGCTGGTAGACTCGCCAGCAGCATGCCAGGCTTCTCGACTCGAGCGATCCGTGCCGCCAGCCGCGTCCCGCAGGCATCCCAGCCGCCGGTCAACGTGCCGATCTACCAGAGCAGCACCTTCGAGGTCGGCTCCGCCCAGGACCTTGCCGACCTGCTCGAGTTCAGGACCTTCGGTCACTCGTACACGCGCTATTCCAACCCGACCCATGCCGCGCTGCAGGATGCGCTGGCCGAGCTCGAGAGCGCCGAAGCGGCGGAGGTCACCGCCTCGGGCATGGCCGCCGTTCACGCCGCCCTCGTGTCGAGCGTCGAGCCCGGCGACCACGTCATCGCCCCCCTCGCGCTGTACGGCGGAACCTTCAGCCTGCTGGCCGGATTGCTGGAGCGCCACGGCATCGGTCATTCCTTCGTGGACCAGACCGATGCGTCCGCGCTCGAAGCCGCAATCACGGACCGCACCCGCCTGATCTGGCTCGAGACCATTGCCAACCCGACCACCGACCTGCCGGACATCGCCGCGGTCTCGGCGATGGCGCACCGTCGCGGGCTGAGCGTGGCGGTCGACAACACTTTCGCCTCGCCCTACCTCTGCAACCCGTTGAGCCTTGGCGCCGACCTCGTGGTCCACTCCCTGACGAAGTACATCGGTGGCCATTCGGACCTGCTCGGCGGGGTGCTCCTGGGGTCCGTCGAGCGGGTCGCCGCGGCGCGGCACGTGGTCGTGGAGGTCGGCGGCAGTTTCAACCCATTCGAGGCCTTCCTGGCGTTGCGCGGCCTCAAGACGCTCGCCGTGCGCATGGAGCGCCACTCCGCGAACGCGATCGCGGTCGCACGCGCGTTGGAGGGCAGCGCCGGTATCAGCGCGGTGCGCTATCCCGGACTGGCATCGCATCCGCAGCACGAGCTGGCGCGGCGCGAGCTGCGCGGCGGAATGGCCGGCGGCATGATGGCCATCGAGCTGGCCGATGGCCGCGCCGCGGGCGAGCGCTTTCTCGACGAGATCGGCGTGGCGGTGCACGCCACCAGCCTTGGCGGCGTGGATACGTTGTGCAGCCATCCGGCCTCCTCGTCCCATCGCCAGTTCGACGAGGCCGAGCTGCAGGCAGCCGGCCTGACCGGCGGCACCATTCGGGTGTCGATCGGCCTGGAGGACGCGGACGACCTGATCGTCGATCTCGCCCGAGCCGCGGAAGCCGCCGCCGGCTGAAACAGACCGTGACCAGCGTCATCGACGCCTGGCGTGCCGCCGATGCGGAGGCGCGCCTGGTCTCGGGATCCATTGAATCGCTTGCGCACACGGTTCGCGGCGTGCTGCGCACCCGAGCGGCGCCGCCGCATCTGCCCCCGCGTGCCGATGGCCAGCTGCTGGTCGTCGACGCCGCGCTGCTGCGTCGCGCGACCCTCGAGGAGTTCCTGGGTGCGATCGGTGATGCCGCGCTGGAGCCCGTGGCCGTCCTCCTCGCCGGTTGGGAGGGGGCGATCGAGCGCGCGGCCAGCGACCTTCCGGTGCTGGCCAGCCCGCGTCCGGCCGGGCGGCTGGCGGACGCACTCGGTGCCTACCTCGCGGATGAGACGGCGTTTCTCGAACGGTTTTCCGGAGAGCTGCGACTGAAGGCAGCCGAGGCAGCGCTGGCCGAGCCACTTCCGGCGTCCCCGGCGGGTCTGGTTGCGGCGCGCATCCAACGCGGCGTGGCGGTGGCCGCCGAGGGCAAGCTGCTCGCGCTCACGCCGCGTCCCGCCGGCAGGGCACTGGCCGCCCGGTTCACGGCCGTCCATGCACGACTCCTGTCGGTCGCGGCTCAGCACCGGACACCCATCCGCCGCACGATCGAGGGGCTTTGGCTGCTGGAGCAGCCGGTGCGTGCCGGCGCAGCGGTTTGGTTGTTCGATGACCTGCCGCTGGCGGCGGTCGATGCGGCGGCGGCCGAGGCGTTGAGCATCACGCTCCGAGCGCTGCTGCGGCGTCCCGCGCCCATCCCGGCCCGCGCAGCGCCCGAGCGGGCCGTCGACCACGGGCTGGACGCAACACTGCTGGCCGTCGCGCGCGCCAACGGTCGGGTCGCCACGGCCGCTCGCGCGCTCGGCGTGCATCGCAACACGGTGCTCTACCGGCTGCGCCGCGCGAGCGCCGAGCGGGGCATCGACCCGCGCCGCCCGGCTGACGCACTGCGCCTCCTTCGCGAGTCCGAGGACACGTAGGGCAGAGGCGGGAGGAATCTCGACCTCGTGGGCAGCAAGCTGTCGATCAGCGTGATCAGCGGCAGGCGCTCGGAGCATGACCACGCCAATGAGCTATCTCTTCCCATGTACAGAGACATCGGCTTGGACCCTGCCGCTTTCGTGCGCTACTGATCGATGCTCTGGGGTCCGTCACGGGTCAGCGCTTCAGGACTGCTCTCACGTCGCTCAGCCGAACGATCCGCAGGGCGAAGATCAGTGGCACGTACGCCAGGAAGGCGGCAAGGCGCCAGAGGATGGTGTCCGGCCCGAGGAGCGCTATGGCCGCCAATCCTAGGCCAATGGCGAGCACTGCCCCAACGCGGGGGAGATCCCAGGGCACCGGATAGTAGCGCTGCGACATGATGCCGGTCAGGATCGCGAGCACACCGTAGCTCACGAGCGTGGCGACGGCGGCACCGAGCACACCGATCACCGGGATCAGCGCGAAGGAGAGGATGACGCTCGTGACGGCCGCGATCCCCATTGTCAACGGCAACCAACGGGTCTGCGCTGTCAGGTTCAGCCCCGTCGAGGAGATGGCGTACAGGCCATAGATGACGTATGCGAACGCACTGAAGGGAACGACATAACGCGCGGCTTCGAACGGCCGACCCAGCAGAATCCGGACGGCATCCGTACCGAGCGCGGAAAGTCCGAGCGCCAGGAAGCCTGCCGCGGCTGCGAAGGCGGTCATCACGCGCGAGAAGAGCAGCGGGGCTCCATCTCGGTTGCCCATCTCCCAATACGCGGCGCTCCATGACAAGGTGAACGGCTGTACCGCCAAGGCATTGATTACCAACCCGACGGTATAGCCAGTCGAGTACACGCCAACGCTTGCCGCATCGGTGAAGGCCTGCAGGATGTAGCGATCGGACAGGTTGAGCGTCCATCCGGCCGCTGCTGCGGGCACCAGCGGCAGGCTGAAGAGGAGCATGCTCCGCACGAGTGCGCCGTCCCAGTTCAAACGCAGCAGCCCCTCTCGACGGAGCGAGACGAGTGCGACGCCTGCAGCCACGGCGGCAGCAATCGCCGAGCCAATGACCACACCGGCGATCCCCAGGCGAGCGACCACGACCAGGACGACGATGAGGAGGCTTCCCAACGATGCTCGCGTAATGGTGATGAGCACATAGGAACGCGGGCGCCGCTGGGCGCGCAGGAATGAGAGGGGGATCTGTAGCACGGAGTCGAAGAAGAGGATGGGACCGATCAAGAGAAAGATCGGTAGCAGCGAGCCATCGCCGTAGAGGAGGTAGACGAGCGGGATGACCAGCGCGACCATGATCAGCGCCCCAGCCACTGAGGCCACCAGGCGCACCGCCATCGTGGTCGCCAGAACATGCGCTCGCTGCTGGTCGTCCTCGGATTCCTGGAGGTACCAGCGAAAGAAGGCCTGCGGCAGTGCGAGGCTGGCGACCATCAGGGCCAGGGAGAGGGTCGTATTGACAATGGCGATGATGCCTGTCCCGCTCGGCCCAAGCACGCGAGCATAAATTGGGACGAGCAGAATCGCGACGGCCTGGTTGGCCGTCCCACCGAGACCGTAGGCGGCCGAATCGGAGACGAGCCGACGGAGTGCGCCGGCGGTGGTGGATGGTTGGCTCGGCAAAGGTTTCGGCCCTCCGGCGGCTACTATAACGGCGCCTTGACCCGCCGAGCCACGCGCTTTCCTCGCTGTCTCCTCGTCGCGCCCGCTGCCATCGTCGTCATCGCGACGATCTTGCTGGGCGCCTTCTCGAAGCTGGCCGACGAATTTGCCGTCGACTCGCGGCCGATCGAGCTCCCCGAGACAGCCCTCCCGTAAGACGCCGCTCGCGGCGGTCAGTTCCGGGTCGTCGCTCGGCCTTGCCGACGCCCGTTTGGCCCGGGCGCCTCTGTGCACTATGCACAAACTTTCGTGGCCGCCCCCGACGTATCGGCTCATCCACAATGGCAAACCTGCCAATAGGCTGCAGAGGAACGACCAACCACCGCCCTTCGAGGAATCGTCATGTCTGCCAAGGAGCTCGCCGCTGTCCTCATGCTCGCCGAAGAGCAGAACCTGCGCTTCGTCAGCCTGCAGTTCACCGACGTCGTCGGTGCGGTCAAGTCCGTCCAGGTGCCGATGCACCAGCTCCAACCGGCAGTCGAGCACGGCAAGTGGTTCGACGGGTCGTCGATCGAGGGCTTTGCGCGCATCGCGGAGTCCGACATGTTCCTGGTGCCCGACCTGTCAACCTTCGCGCCCATCCCCTGGGAGCCGGGCTTCGACGCGGCTGGAAAGGCGCTGGCGACCGGCAGCGCACGGGTGATCTGCGACGTCTTCACGCCGGACGGCGACCCGTTCCCCGGCGACCCGCGGCATGTCCTGCGGCGCCAGGTGGAACTTGCCCGCGAGCGTGGGTTCACGCTAAACATGGGTCCGGAGCTCGAGTTCTTCCTGCTGCAGCGCAACGGCGGCGCCGGGTCGCTGCCGCACGACGCCGCCGGCTACTTCGATCTCTCCGAGGACCTCGGCACCGAGGTCCGCAAGGAGATGATGAACGACCTCGAGGCGTTCGGGATCAAGGTC
>JBBRXE010000094.1:0-6900 GCA_038248695.1 Candidatus Limnocylindria bacterium
ACCAGGATGTTCCAGGTGAAGATCGACAGGCGGAACATGGTCATCCCCGGCGCCCGCATGGTGAAGGTGGTGGCGATGAAGTTGAGCGCGCCAAGGATCCCGGACGCGCCACTCATGATCAGGCCAACGATCCACAGGTCCGCCCCGATCCCCGGCGAGTAGGTGGCGTTCGACAGCGGCGCATAGCCGGTCCAGCCGAACGCGGCCGCGCCGCTGGCCGTCAGGAAGCCGGAGAACGCGGTCAGACCGCCGAACAGGAAGAGCCAGTAGCTGAAGGCGTTGAGCCGCGGGAACGCCACGTCCGGCGACCCGATCTGGAGCGGGATGAAGTAGTTGGCCAGGCCGATGGCCACCGGGGCGGCGAAGAAGAAGATCATCCCGGTGCCGTGCATGGTGAACAGCTGGTTGTAGGTCGCTCGATCCATGAACTGCAGTCCGGGCATGGTCAGCTCGGCGCGCATGAACAGCGCCAGCAGACCGGAGAGCAGAAAGAAGCCGAGCCCCGAGAAGATGTACAGCAGGCCGATCTTCTTATGGTCGGTGGTCGTCGCGAAATCGACGATCCCACTGCGCCGCGGTTCGTGCGCGACGGCACCATGACGATCGAGCTTGGCGGTCGTCATGGCGAAGCCTGCGCCTGGCGCTGCTGCTGGATCCAGGCATCGAAGTCGGCCGGCGCGACGGCCCTGATCGAGAAGCGCATGTCGCTGTGCAGCAGACCGCAGAACTCGGCGCACTGACCGGAGTAGGTGCCTTGCTGGTCGATCGTCAGGGTGACCCGATTGGTGATGCCGGGTATGGCGTCACGCTTGATGAGGAAATTCGGAACGTAGAACGAATGAATGACGTCCGGCGAAGTGATCACGAAGGTGATCTCGCGGCCCACCGGGAGGTCGATCTCGGGGGGCTCGTCGACATGTCCGGTGATCGTCACGCCGCTGTCCGGATAGGTGAAGCGCCACTGCCACTGGAAGCCCTCCACCTCGACGGTGAGCTGGCCGCCGTCGGCCGGTCGGTCGACCGTAGCCAGCACCTGGGCGCTGACCACAAAGAGACCGATGACCAGCAGGGTCGGCAGCGTCCACCACACGATCTCGAGCGGCACATTGGTCTTGAAGCGCGCCGGCTGGCCATTGTCCGGCGTGGCCCGATAGCGGATGACGATCCAGCCGATCAGGCTCGCGACAATGACGAAGACCACGGCGGCGGCTGCCATGAAGAGGCCGTACAGCCCCGCGACGTCGCGTCCCTCGGTGGTGACCGGTGCCGGAGCACAGCCGGCGAGCAGGATGCTCGCCGCGATGATGGCGATGGTCGCTGGATTCCGCGCGCGCCGCTTCATCGATCGCTGCACCTCAGGCTGGTCCCATGCTAGCGCCGCCCGTTGCGGGTCGTCGGTGCCTCGTGTCCGTGCCTCGTGTCCGTGCCTCGCCGTGGTGCAACGATCATGCCGGTCGAGGCGCATCGGTAAGATGCAGAGCGTGATCGACTACGGTGAGCGGACCGCCCTGGTGGTGGTCGACGTGCAGAACGACTTCGCCGACCCGGCAGGAAGCCTCAGCGTGCGTGGCGGCGAGGTGATCATCGGGCGGGTCAACGACGAGGTCGCGCGAGCGTTGGCTGGTGGCAGCCTGGTGGCCTACACTCAGGATTGGCATCCCGAGGTGACGCCCCATTTCGCGCGTGACGGTGGCATCTGGCCGGTGCACTGTGTCGCCGGCACCTGGGGCGCCGAATTCCATCCGTCGTTGCGGGTCGAGGGCGAGCGCATCCGCAAGGGGATCGGCGGCGAGGACGGCTACTCGGGATTCACGGTGCGCGACCCGGTCAGCGGCGACGAGACACCGACCGATCTCGAGCCGATGCTGCGTCGGCGCGACGTCGAGCGCGTGGTGGTCTGCGGCCTGGCGACCGACTACTGCGTTCGCGCCACGGCCTTGGACGCCGTGCGCCTTGGCTTCGAGACGCTTCTGTTGACCGATGGGATCGCGGCGGTTGACCTTGAACCTGACGACGGTCAGCGTGCGATCGCCGGGATGGCGGCAGCAGGAGTCACTCTCGCCTGACGTTCGCGTCGTCCGGTGTGGCGCCGTCGCGATCTTGCACCATTCCGTGGACCCGTCAGGCGCGGCGCAAGCTCCATATCGCGAGGATCAGGCCGGCGAGAAGGGTCACCAAGCCCAGGATGACCCAGACCGGGTCGCCGGTCATGAAGCTCTTCGGCGCAAACGGGACGTTGAAGCCCTGGAGCGTCCAGATCAGGCCGGCCACGGCCAGCAACGCACCAACCACGATCCAAGTCGTCCTCATGCCAAGAGGATAGTCATCCAGGGCCGAGATGGGGCCCGGGTGCCAAGCAGAGTCTCGCCACCTACTCGCCGGGCGAGTGATCCGTGGCGCTCATCCGTCCATCGGTGGCAGTTCACCCTTCCCCTGAGTATGCCGTGCTCAGCATGGTGGGGCGGGCACGCGTCAGCTCACCGTTCACCCACCCGACGGGTGCTTGGCGGGAGTGACGGCCGCGCACCCCGCGTGTTGCGGCACCCCACGCTCGCCACGTCACCCCGCACTCGCGACGTCATCCGATCAGCGCGGCGCCCGCACGGATAGCAGCGGAAGGCTGTCATCCGGTGAGCCGCCGGAGAGGCTCGTATCATGGGCACATACCCAGACACCCTGAACCGGCAGACAACTTGCGGAGCTTTATCGGCATATGAACGACCTCGACCAGTGGCGCGAGCTTGGACAACAGCTGCGCGTCGACTCCATCCGATCCAGCGCGGCCGCCGGATCCGGCCACCCAACTTCCTCAATGTCCGCCGCCGACCTGATGGCGGTGCTCATGTCGAAACACCTGCACTACGATTTCGACACTCCGGAAAACCCCAATAACGACCATCTCATCTTCAGCAAGGGCCACGCATCGCCGCTGCTGTACTCGATGTACAAGGCGGCGGGCGCCATCAGCGACGACGAGATGCTCACCTTCCGGCAGCAGGGCAGCCGGCTGCAGGGCCATCCGACCCCCGTCATCCCCTGGGTCGACGTGGCGACCGGCAGCTTGGGCCAGGGACTGCCCATCGGCGTCGGCGTGGCGCTCGCTGGGAAGCAGCTCGACCGGCTTCCGTACCGGGTCTGGGTGCTGTGCGGCGACTCCGAGATGGCCGAAGGTTCGATCTGGGAAGCCATCGAACATGCGGCCTTCAACGAGCTCGACAACCTGACGGCCATCATCGACGTGAATCGGCTCGGCCAGACGGGCGAGACGATGCACGGCTGGAACCTGGACTATTTCAAGGGCCGGCTGGAGGCCTGCGGCTGGCACGCCATCGAGGTCGACGGGCATGACGTGCATGCCATCGACATGGCGCTGGGCGAGGCGACATCGGTCAGGGGCAAGCCAACCTGCATCGTGGCGCGCACGATCAAGGGCCAGGGCGATCCTGCAGTCGCCAACAAGAACGGCGCGCACGGCAAACCGGTGCCGAACCCGGACGAGACGATCAGGGGGCTGGGCGGCGTACGGAATATCCACGTCGACGTGCCCAAGCCGACCTCCGACGGCACGCCCCACGTCTTCGAGACAAGCGGAGCACTCGACCTGCCGCGCTATGAGCTGGGCGGCAAGGAGGCGGTGCGCAAGGCCTACGGGGACGCGCTGGCGGCCCTCGGCAGCGCGGACGGCAAGGTCGTGGCGCTCGATGGCGAGGTCGGCAATTCGACCTATTCCGAGATCTTCAAGGCGGCGCATCCGGAACGCTACTTCGAGATGTACATCGCCGAACAGCAGCTCGTCGCTGCCGCGATTGGCATGCAGGTTCGCGGCTGGCGGCCATACGCCGCCACGTTTGCCGCGTTCCTGAGCCGGGCCTACGACTTCGTGCGCATGGGCGCCATCAGCCAGGCCGACATCAGCCTGGTCGGCTCGCACGCGGGGGTGAGCATCGGCGAGGACGGACCCTCGCAGATGGCGCTGGAGGATATCGCCAGCCTGCGCGCGGTGTACGGCAGCACGGTGCTCTATCCATCGGACCCCAACCAGACCGCGCAGCTGGTGGCGCAGATGGCTGGCATGGAGGGGATCGTCTTCCTGCGCACGACCCGCGAGAAGACTCCGGTGCTCTATTCGCCGGACGAGAAGTTCAAGGTTGGCGGCAGCCGAGTGGTTCGCAAGACCGATGACGACGCCGTGACCCTGATCGGGGCTGGCATCACGCTGCATGAGGCCATGAAGGCCGCCGACGCGCTGGCCGACGACGGTATCAAAGCGCGCGTCATCGACCTCTACTCCATCAAGCCAATCGACATCGAGACGCTGCGCGCCGCGGCACGCGACACAGGGCACCTGGTGACGGTCGAGGACCACTGGCCGCAGGGCGGCCTGGGCGATGCCGTTCTGGAGGTCTTCGCCGACAGTGACGAGCGGCCGCGCATCGTCAAGCTGGCGGTCGGCCACCTTCCCGGCTCGGCCACGCCGGAGCAGCAGCTGGCCGCGGCCGGCATCGATGCGGCGCACATCGCCGCGGCGGCACGCACGCTGGTCGGACAGCCGGTTGGCGCCGCATCCTGGTGACGCCACGCACGCAAAGGAGAACGAAATGAACACGTTGCAGCGGCTTCACGCCGAACAGGACCAGAGCCCGTGGATCGATTTCATCGACCGTGAGCTCATCAGCACCGGACGCCTCGCCGATCGCATCGGCCAGGGGATCCGTGGGCTGACCAGCAATCCGACCATCTTCGCCAAGGCGATCACCAGCGGCCAGTACGATGAGCTGATCAAGCAGCAGATCGACGCGGGCCATAGCAACGAGCAGATCTTCGACGAGATCGCGATCGGCGATGTGGGTGATGCAGCCGATGCGCTGCGCGAGGTCTACGACGCCTCGAACGGCACCGACGGCTTCGCCTCCATCGAGGTCGAACCGGCACTGTCCAACGACGCGGCGGCAACCATCGAGCGCGCCCGCCACCTGTGGACGCGTCTGGCACGGCCCAACGTCTTCGTCAAGATCCCGGCGACCGATGCCAGCATCCCGGCGATCCGGCAGTGCATCGCCGAGGGCATCAACATCAACATCACGCTGATGTTCAGCGTTGACGTGTACCGGGACGTGGCGCAGGCCTTCATCGATGGCCTCAAGCAGCGACAGGCCAAGGGACAGTCCATCGACCGGATCGCATCGGTGGCAAGCTTCTTCGTCAGCCGGGTCGACACCAAAGTCGACAAGCAGCTGCAGGCCATTGGCAAGAACGGCGCCCGGAACATCCTCGGCCAGGCGGCCATCGCCAACGCCAAGATGGCCTACCAGGCATACCTCGACATCTTCCATGGCGCCGACTTTGAGGAGCTGCGCGCGGCCGGAGCGCAGGTGCAGCGCTGCCTGTGGGCCAGCACCTCGACCAAGAACCCCGAGTACCGCGACGTGCTGTACGTCGAGGCGCTCATCGGTCCTGAGACGGTCAACACCATGCCCATCGACACGATCAAGGCATTCCTCGACCACGGCGACGTGCAGCGCACCGTCGATCGCGACGTGAACGCCGCGCGCAACTCGCTGCGAGAGCTGGGTGCGCAGGGCATCGACATGCAGCAGGTCACCGACGAGCTCATCGAGGAGGGGATCGGGACCTTCACCAAGTCATTCGTCGACCTGATGGACACGATCGACAGCCAAAGGAAGGCACTCGCAACGGCGTGAGCAATCCGGTGACCGAGCGGGTCGATCGCAGCGTGGGCGCGGAGCTGCAATCAGCGATTGCCACCCGCCTGGATTCCTGGGCCGATGCGCGCGTGGCCGCGCGCCTGTGGCAAAAGGACGGGTCGCTGTGGGCGGATTCGGGCAAGCAGCCCGATGAGCTCGCCGCCTGGCTCGGCTGGCTGGACCTGCCGACCTCGATGCGCGACCGGCTTGCGGAGCTCACCAAACTTGCCGAAGGGGTGCGGCGTGACGGGTACACCCGCGCCGCGGTGCTGGGCATGGGTGGCTCGTCGCTCGCACCGGAGCTGTTCAGCCGCGTCTTCGGCTTCGGGGCGGGCGCTGCGATGTCCGGGAGTGACGGCCTCGAGCTGCGCATCCTGGACTCGACCCATCCGGCAGCAGTGCGCGGCTTCCGTGAGTGGGCCACCGCCGCGCGCACGATCTTCTGCGTCAGCTCCAAATCCGGCACGACCACCGAGCCGAACGCCTTCCATGCCGCCATGGCGGCAGAGGCGCCGGCGCTCGACTTCATTGCCATCACCGATCCCGGCACACCGCTCGTCGACCTTGCGCGCAGCCAGGAGTTCCGGGCCATCGTCGATGCGCCGCCGGACGTCGGCGGCCGTTACTCGGCGCTGACCGTATTCGGTCTGCTGCCGGCCGTGCTCCATGGCGTCGACCTCGATGCGCTGCTGCAGCGCGCCGCCGCCATGGCGCAGCGCTGCCACGAAGCCCCCGCCAACAACCCCGGGCTGCGACTGGGCGCCTACCTGGGCGAGGCCGCGCTGGCCGGACGCGACAAGCTGACCGTCCTGACCTCGCCGCGGCTGGCGAGCTTCGGCGACTGGGTCGAGCAGCTCATCGCTGAGAGCACCGGCAAGCAGGGAACCGGCATCGTGCCCGTCGTCGGCGAGCCAATCGGCGACCCGGAGCGCTACGGCGACGACCGCTGCTTCGTGCTGGTGACCTTGGCCGCTGATCCCGACACCGAGTGGCGGCACCTCTCGGAGGCGCTCATCGCGCGCGGCCATCCGTTCCTGCACATCGAGCTGGCCGATACCCTGGACGTCGGCGGCGAGTTCATCCGCTGGGAGGTCGCGACCGCAGTGGTCGGCATGATCCTGGGGATCAATCCCTTCGACCAGCCGAACGTCCAGGAGAGCAAGGACGCCACCAGGCAGCTCCTCGCCTCGGCCCG
>JBBRXE010000095.1:0-6876 GCA_038248695.1 Candidatus Limnocylindria bacterium
AGGTACAGCGCGCCGATGGCCAGGATCGCGGGCAGCCACTGCCCCGAGCCGAGTCCGACCACGACGTCGATCCACATGACCGCGCCGATGACCAGCTGGATCGTGCCGAGCAGCAGGATCCGCCAGGGGTTGCGCATTGGATTCACGAAGTCGGACATGCGGGCACCCTCTTTGGTGCGCACCTGGACCGTCGCCATGCGCATGAGGCCCGCCACCGGCAGGATGAGGACGATGGCCAGCAGGTAAGCGAGCGGCGTGCGGCTGCCATAGGTGGCCATCACCACGAAGATGGCGCCGAAGATGAGGTTCGCAACCAGGAAACGCCACGCGTTGGCCACGAAATTGGCCACGCCGCTTCCGAATGAGCCGATGACGCGCGGCGGCGGTATCTCGGATGTGGCCATGGCTGGCATGGTAGGGCACCAAGACCGGCGGGTGCCTGGGCCTGCGTGTTGGAGGCGTTACGCTTGCGGCGGCTCGTTGTCGGTGGCCGATAAATCGGCGCCCGGGAGCGGATCCTCACCGGTTGCATGCGATGGCACGCTGTGCGTCGCGCCGAGCGATACATCGGCCAATCATCACACCACGGCCCGGCCGCCCTGCGTTTGAGCGATAGATCGGTCAGTCACACGCACGAAGCGCGCGCCGCCGAGCAGTTCACGCTCACCATTGGCCGATGCATCGGCCAAACCGCACGCGACGACGGCTTCCGGTGAAGATCGGCCGATGTATCGGCCAACGGTCGGGTGATTTCAGTCCGTGGTGGTATCGGACAGGAAGACGGGCGGATCCGGCTCTGGGAGCTCCTCAGCCTGGCGGTGGTCGTCATCGGTCGCCCCGATCACCGACAGGACATTGCCGGCGGGATCCTTGAACCAGGCGATGGGCGGACCCCATTGGCGCATGACGCCACGCTCGTCCTGGCCCGATCCGGGATAGTGCTCGAAGCTCACTCCTTCGGCGGTGAGAGCGTCGACGGCCGCGTCGACGTCGGGCACCGGCAGGTTCAACACGGTGTATGTCGCGGGCTGATGGTCGTCCTTCGGGTAGATGAGCACGCTGCCGCCGTTTGCTAATTGCAGCGTAAGCATGCCGTTCGCCTCGGTCATCTCGAGGCCGAGCGTCTCACCGTAGAACTGCCTGGCCCGGGCAATGTCGTTCGTCGAGAACCCGGCGTAGGCTGCGCTGTCGCGGAACATGCCATTTCTCCTTTGATGGGATCGGTGCCCTGGGGGCACCAGCATAGGGACGGAGCCGCGGGCGCGGACGAGGTCGGTCCCTGGAAGGCGTACCTCGGCATCCTGCTGAGGCGCGAGGGCCTATTGGCGGTTCCTGGTTAGTACCGCTGGGCTCGAGGCGAGCGCGGCGGTACGCTCCGAAGTGATTCACCGGATCCTCGCATGCTCCAACACGCACTCGCGCTAGTCACCGATGTCCGAACCTCTGCCCCAACCCAATAAGCCCGTCGTCCTCTGCGTCGACGACGACCGGGACATCGCCGAGGTGGTCGAGGCGATCCCGGTGGACGAAGCGTCCGACGTGTCCTGCCTCTTCACGCTCGACGTCAACGCGTTGCACCGTGCCGTGGGCCGGCTCGAACCCGATTGCGTAGCTGCTCGACGGCCTTCCAAGCCGTCGACATGGGGCAGGCCGACTTGGGCTCGCTGGACATGAAGACGGCGTAGCTCCGAGGCAGAACAGATTCGCCAAGAAGTCACGCCGTCGACCGAAGGCCAGCCTAGCGGCCGGATCGAGGCAGCGATGGGGTGGGCGCTACACGATCAGTGCAGTGAGGCGAGCTTGACGTCTGTTGCGCCCAGCGCCTGGGCGACGTCGAACATCGCCTGATTGAGGAGCTGGTGGGTGGTCTCATCGGCTTTCACACCAGGCCCGTTATTGATGTCGGTCATGACCTGATTGTGGATCTTGTGCGAGATGGTCTTATCGAACAGATAGCCCGACCACCACGTGCCGTCCGGGTCGGTCCCGGCTTGGACCAGAGCCTTCGCCAGATCGGTCCCGTGCAGATCAGCGGGGGCCGGCAGCGTGATGCCGTCCGCCGTCACGATCTTGATCGCGTCATCCACGGCGAAGTCCATGCCCGTCAGAAACGTCTTGACCTGGTCAGCGCTGTACTGCGTCGTCAACTTCGCCACCTCGGCGTCGACGGTCTGCTGGCCGAGCATGGAAACCAACGCGGCCTGGAAGCTGAATTGATCAACACCGCCGCCGGCTGCAATCAGCGCCGCGGTCGCCGCCAGTGCCGGCTCGCCGTCATACACCGGCCCGCCGAACATGTTCATCGCGGCCGCCTGGGACGCGGGCAGGGACATCTCTGTCGTTGGTGCCGGGCTGGAGGCGGTCGCCTGAGGACCACCGCCGGTACATGCGCTCAGGAACACCACCGCTCCTGCAATTGCAGCCACCAGACCGTTACGACTGGACCTCATCTTCTTGTCTCCTTGTATATGCCGCGGTCGTACAGATGCGCCGGTGGCGATCGCATCGGTCGATCCGAGTCGATCAGCAAGGTGCCCTCGATCGCACCGAGGGGTGCGGCCGCTCTAAAACTAACGTGCACGCATTATAGAAGGTGGCGCGAAGGCTGTCCATCCTCGTGCCAGCCGCAGCGATCTCGAGCATCGGCTAGCTGTGATCTCCACGGACAGGCGCCGCGCCGCGGTGCGAATGGGCATCCGGCCAGGCACGGCGACGCGTCACCTCGCTGCCCTGCCGGCGCGATCTGGGCTCACACGGAGCAGCTGATCTCCAGGGGACGAGCCGAGGGGTGGCTGGTGGAGTCGAGCATCGAGTCCGACTGCGAGCGTTGAGGCCCGCCCCTGATCCTCGGGGCCGCTTTCAGCGTTCGTCCGAGCCGCGCAGGTGCGCGAGCACGGCAAGAACTCGCCTGTGATCGTCGGCGGCGGGCTCGAGCTCGAGCTTGGAGAAGATGTTGGCGATGTGAGCTTCGACCGTCTTTCGGGCCATCGACAACCGATCGCCAATCGCCTGATTCGAGCGCCCTTCGGCCATCTGTGTCAGCACGGCGCGCTCGCGCTCGGTCAGGTCGTCGAGCGGGACGCGTGACCGTCGGCCGACGAGGGCCGCGACGACGGCTGGGTCGATGACGGAGCCGCCCTTTGCGATCCGCCGGATCGCATCGGCGAAGTCGTCGAGGTCCTGAACCCGGTCCTTGAGCAGATACCCGACCCCACCCGCGCCGTCGCTCACCAGTCGCATGGCGAATGTTGGCTCGACATGTTGCGACAGGACGAGGATGCCGACTGAGGTGCCATGCTCGGCTCGGATCGCTTCAGCCGCGCGGAGACCCTCGTCAGTATGGGTGGGTGGCATCCGGATATCCACGATCGCCACGTCCGGACGGTGGTCTCGTGTCGCCCGAACAAGCGCGTCGCCGTCACCGACCTGGGCGACCACCTCGAAGCCCGCATCGACCAGTAGACGGGCCATCCCTTCGCGCACCAGCACCGAATCGTCGGCGAGGACGAGCCGCACCGTCACGGTCCCTCGACCAGTGTTCGGATCGCCGCCGCAGAGATCCGCTCCTTGGGAATGAACCGCCACGAGGGGTCCGTGCTAAGGCGGCGCCCATAGGCGCGCGCGTCGCGGCTCGAGGTCAGCACCACGAACGGTGGTGGCCCATCGACCGCCATGGCTCGCGCGACCTCGAACCCCTCGACGTCTGGCAGGCCGATGTCGAGGAGCACGAAGTCCGGCCGCAGGGACCGGGCCGCGGCCAGACCCGACGCACCATCGACTGCCTGTCCGACGACGACGAATCCGTCCGCCTCGAGCACATCACATACCTGGGTGCGGAAGTGCGGGTCGTCGTCGACGATCAGGATCGTGCTCATGGGGCCTATCGTGCCATCGGAAGCGTCCGCCGCCTACAGGGTTGACACGGGGGATGGCGTAGGTCGAATGGTCGGGATCCGCGCCGAGATCCGCGTCCCGCCACCGACCGGGCTGATAACGGTGATCGTTCCGTCGAGCGCTGCCAGTCGGTCGGCCAGACCGCGGAGGCCGCTGCCGGAGCGGGGGTCAGCCCCGCCGATCCCGTCGTCATCGATCTCAATATTCAGATGATCGTCGATGGCCCTGACCCGCACCGTCGCCTTCGAGGCCTGAGCGTATTTCACCACGTTGGTCAGCGCCTCCGAGATGACGAAGTACGCCGCCGCTTCCACCTGTGGTGTGAACCGCTCGGGGCGGATCTCGACCGAGACCGGGACCGACGTCCGGTCTGCTAGCGACTCCGCGGCTGCCCCGAGGCCGGCCTCAGTGAGGATCAGAGGATGGATGCCGAGCGCCAGGTCGCGTAGGTCGGCGAGTGCCGCCAGCGCCTCCTGGGCTGCCCGATCCAAGCTGCGTCTGACCGCCGGGTCGCCACTGGCCCCGATCGCGTTTTGCGCAACCCGCAGCTCGAGGCTGAGGGAGACGAGCCGTTGCTGGGCTCCGTCGTGGAGGTCTCGCTCCACCCGCCGCCGCTCGAGATCCCCCGCCTCGACGATTCGCGCGCGCGAGGCGCGGACCTCCTGGAGTTGTGCTTCGACGGCGGCAGTCAGCCGATCGTTCTGAACCGCCAGTCGCATTGCGCTGGCGACCGAGGCGATCAGGCCCGGCTGCTCGAGAAGGATGGCGTCGTGGATGATCACGGCCTCTCGGACGCCGTTCCGTTCAAGGATCGTGACGGCCTGGGCCGCGCCCTCCTCGGGCAGCTCCGCCTCCACGCCGGCCGTGTCGACGAACCGGTCCTGGGCGGGTGCCCAGTAGGCCACCTGCAGCGAGGGGTCGCCGAGCGCGTTGGCGAGCGCGTCGCGGAGGCGGGCCGGCGTGGGGGTCCGCCCGAGCTCGACGACGAGGTCCGCGACACCGGCGCGGGCCATCCGGGCGCGGAGCATCACGGCCAGAACCGCGATCGGGATCGCGATTTGCGCCACAAAGATCAGGTCGTCCAGCACCTCGAGCGAGGTCCCGGACGAGAGGAGGATCCACGAACCCGACTGCAGGAGGATCGCGACGGCGCCCACAAGGACGGGCGTCATCTGGCGCCGAACCGGGCCGGAGGATCGCAACCAGCGCCGACCCAGCGCCACGATGAGAAGCACGGAGCCAAACGAGATCAGGTCCCGCTGGATCGTGTCGATCACGTGGGCGGCGCTCTCATTCGGCGCGATGCCCAGCGCGTTCAGGCCACTGTCGAGCACCAGGAACAGAAACCAGAGGAACTCGAGCGGAACGGTGACGAACAGGAAGATGCCGACGATCGCGAGGTCGGCTCGAGAGCCGACGCGGCCAGTCGGAAACGACAGCAGGAACAGGGCGAACGCGGGCGCCCAGAGGTCCGTCAGCCACAGCCCCGCCGTGTAGACGACGGGGCTCGGGACCAGCGTCATCGTCCGTCCGAGCAGCCACAGCATCCCAACGGTCGCCATCAGCGGACCGAGACGGTTCGCCGGGCGGTGAGCCCAGATGAATGTGCCGCAGGCGACGAACGACCACCCGACGAGCACCTCCAGCAGCGTCACGAGGGTGAGCGGGCCGAGCTGGGCAGTGCCTCCGAGCATCCCCAGGCCCAGCGCGCCTGCGGTGATCAGGAGGAGGGTGCGTACCCAGCTGAGGATCGTCGACCGCGGCGTAGGCAACATGCTGACCAATGGCGTCCTCTCTCGAATGCCGGCATCGTCTCACATGCCGAGTCCGACGCAACGGGGTCAACCCTGCCCAAGCCACCCGTCTCCGGGTAGACCCTCTCCCGGGCCCCGAGCAAACACCGCGCACACCGCTGGGCTGACTCCATTGGCGGTCCCCCATCGCCAGCCTAATGTCGCGCTGAGACACGGGCCGACGGTCCAATCGAACCGATCGCAGCTCGCCTGTCCAGGAGGAATCAGATGACCAATCGACCGATGATCGACCCGAATCGCCCCACCGCCGATCACGCCATGCGCACCGTCGCCATCGCCGCGGCGGTCAGTCTGCTGTTCATGGCGCTGCTCGCGCCGTTCGCGCAGTTCGGCGTGCTCGCGGGCCTCATCGTGCCGGCCGATGCGACGTCCACCACCAACAACATCGCGGCCTCCATCGGACTCTTCGCTGCCGCCATTGCCGCGTTCGTGGTCGTCGCGATCCTCGACGTCGTGGTTGCCTGGGGAATGTACGTCCTCCTGCGTCCAGTGAATTTGCGCGCCGCCGTTCTGGTCGCCTGGCTGCGGGTGGTCTACGCCGTGATTTTCGCGTATGCCCTGCTCAACTTGCTCGATGTCGCCCAGCTCCTGAACGGTGCTTCTGCGGCGACGTTGCAGTCAGGCCAGACCCACACGCAGGTCGCGACATCCCTGGCCGCATTCCGCAGCGGCTGGGACCTGGCCCTCGCGATCTTCGGCCTTCACCTCGTCGGCCTTGGCGGCCTGTTGTACCGGTCCGCGGACTTCCCGAGGTTCCTTGGTGCTCTCGTGATCATCGCCGGCACCGGGTATCTCGCCGATGCGCTGGGACGGATCCTGGTCCCGGGCTACACCTTGACGATCAGCACCTTCACGTTCGTGGGAGAAGCGCTCCTGATCGTCTGGCTCTTCAAGCTCGCCATCAATGGTTCCCGGTCCGCTAAGAGCAACCGAACCGTGGGTGAGACCCCGGTCGGGGCATCCCAATCGGTCGCGTCATGAAGCATCCCAGCGCTCTGACCCGTTCACCCAACATCTATCCACTGCCGGAGGACTCCATGACTCTCTCGAACGTGCGGCGCTCGCCGTCGCACCGCCTCTTTCCCATGGTCGCCGCATCGCTGATCGTCGGCTTCCTTCTCCCGGTCATCCTTGCCCTGGGACCCGCCTCCGGTGGCGGCGAGAGCCG
>JBBRXE010000096.1:0-6817 GCA_038248695.1 Candidatus Limnocylindria bacterium
CATGCGGAGAAGGGCGATCCCGGCGAGGAGCGCTGGATTGATCTCGAGCTGAAGCTGATTGCCGACATCGGCCTCGTCGGACAGCCGAACGCCGGTAAGTCGACGCTGCTGGCGGCTCTGACCGCCGCGACGCCGCGCATCGGCAACTACCCATTCACCACCACCACACCGAACCTCGGCGTCGTCGAGCTGCCGAACGAGCGCATGGCCGTGATCGCCGACGTGCCGGGCCTGATCGAGGGCGCGCATGCCGGGCAGGGTCTGGGCCACGAGTTCCTGCGCCACGTCGAGCGCACGCGGGTGCTGGTCGGCGTGGTCGACGGTGCGGCCGATGACCCGATCGGCGAATGGCAGGTCGTGGCGGACGAGCTGCGGCGGCACGACGCCAGCCTGCTCGACCGTCCGATGCCGATGATCGTGACCAAGCTCGACCTGCCCGAGGTGCAGGAGCGCTGGCCGCAGCTGCGATCTCGGCTGGCGCATGCCGGCTCGCCGCCGATCGGGATCTCAGCGCACGACACGACCGGGCTCGACGAGCTGCGCCTGGCGCTGTCCGAGGCGCTGGCCGCGGCGGACGAGGCGTGGCGTCTGGAGGTCGACGAAGGTGAGGTGCTGGTCCACCGCTTCGATCCGCTCGACCAGGGCTGGGAGGTCGTCGCGGAGGCCGATGGACTGCGCGTTCGGGGGCGTCGCATCGAAGAGGCAGCCAACCGCACCAATTTCGACAACGAAGAGTCTCGCGAGCGGTTCCAGCGCCTGCTCGAGCGGCTCGGCATCGAACCGGAGCTGCGCCGCATGGGAGCCGGCGACGGCTCGACGGTGCGCATCGGGCGGGCCGAGTTGGAGTGGGGCGACGAAGAGTGAGCGACCTGCCCGCGGTGCTGGCGCGGGCCGCGGTGCTCGCCGAGGCCGCGTCCGCGCCGGTTCGGGTGCAGCCGGATTGGCCGCGACGTCTCGGGGTGCTGGGCGGCACGTTCGATCCTCCGCACGTCGGGCACCTGTGGCTCGGCAGACTGGCGGCCGATGCGCTTCAGCTCGACCGTGTGCTGTTCATGCCCGCGGCGCAGCCACCGCACAAGCGCGATCGCAGGATCAGCGGCAGCAGCGATCGGCTGTTGATGACGCGCCTGGCGATCGAGGGCGATCCGCTCTTCGAGCTGACCGCCATCGAGATGGAGCGTCCCGGACCGTCGTACACCATCGACAGCGTGCAGCAGCTGCAGGATGCCTACGCTGACGGTACGCAGCTGTTCCTGGTGATGGCCGCCGATTCGCTGCAGCAGATCGACACCTGGCGCGAGCCGGACCGGCTGCTGACGCTGGTCGAGTGGATCGTCGGGCCGCGGCCCGGGGTTGCCGCGCCGCAGCCCGAGGCGCTCAGGCGACGTTTCGGTGAAGCGGCCTCGCGGATCCATCTGCTGGAGGGCCCGTCGCTCGACGTGAGCGCGTCCGAGATTCGCGACCGGGTAGCGGCCGGGCGTGTCATCCGCTACCTTGTGCCTCGGCCGGTCGAGGAGCTGATCGCTGATCGTGACCTGTACCGTGCATCAGCTTCGCGGTAGACCGACGATGCCGAAGAGGAGCCCAGTCCTGGAGCAGCGGATCATCGAACGCAAGACGACGGAGCCCGGTGAGCTGGCGCATCGCATCGTGGATCTCGCTTCGGACAAGAAGGGCGTCGACATCGTCATGCTGCGCACCGCCGAGCTGACGACCATGGCCGACTACTTCGTCATCTGCTCGGGCCGCAGCGACCGCCAGGTTCAGGCGCTGGCAGGGGCCATTGTCGACACGCTGCGCGACGAGGGGATCAAGCCGCTCGGCGTTGAGGGCCAGTCGTTCGGCGGCTGGGTGCTCATCGACTACGGCAACGTGATCGTGCATGTCTTTGCCCCAGACGAGCGTGAGTACTACGGCCTCGAACGGGTGTGGAGCGGGGCGACGCAGGTCGTGCGCATCGTCTAGGTCGGCCCAGGTACCCGTCCACCGGGGTACTACGCGAGTACTGCCTCGGCTTGCTCCGGTCCTCCTATTGAGGCTCATGCGACCGCGACCCATCCTCGGCTCATGTCCCGGCACACGCGCTCACCACAGAGCACTGACCATCGCGACGAGAGCTGCCGCTTCTGCGGCGGCCAGTTGCTGGCCAGCGTCTTCGACACCGTCTTCCGCAGCGAGGCCGCCGCAAATGGCGCGATCGCTGTCGAGGAACCCATGCCCGGCTCGACGCGCGACGCGACACCCGGCTCGACGCCGGACGAGCGCCTCTTCTTCGCCATCCCGGGTGCGCTGTGCGTGCCCTGCCGCCAGCTGTACGTCGACCAGCAGTTGATCGGCATCCTGGGCCTCGGCGACGCACGCTGCACGTTCGCCATCGAGAGCGACCGCGTGCTGCGCGCCAACGCCGTCTGACGCTCAGCCGCCCCGCGGCACTCCCAGCAGGTACTCGCCCAGCCAGGCGCTGATCGCAGGCTCCGGTTCCATGCTGTTCGCCTTGATCGCCAGGTCGGCCTCGAACAGGCCGTCGAGCATCGCCTCCAGCTCGGCCGTCGAGTAACGCTTCGACGCCTCCACCAGTCGCTCAGCGGCACGTGCATTGCCGCGACCGATGCGCTTCGCGATCTCGCTGGGCGCGGTCCGTCGGGCCACGAGGTCGCGCGCCACCAGCAGGTCGGCGACCCGTCCCTCCAGCGACGCCGTGATGCGCAGCACCGGCTGTCCCTCGTCCAGCGCGCGCTCCAGGGCTCGTGCCGCGGCACCCGGTTCACGGCGATCGAGCGCGTTGCTGATGGCAAAGACCGATGACGGCCGCGTGTCGGGCGTCAGCGCTTCGACATCGGCCGCGGCAATCGGCCGTTCGCCGGCGTACGTCGCCAGCTTGCGGAGCTCGCTGTCGGCGACGCGCGTCTGCTCGCCACGCTCGATGTCGCTCTCCCAGACCGCCCCGCCGATGCGCTCGGCGAGCAGCGCCGTTGCTCGCGGTTCGATGGCCACGCCGATTGACGCCGCGTGACCGCGGATCCAGGCGCCCAGCTCGTTGCGTCGCGGCGCGTTGCGTTCGAGCACCGTACCGCCGCGCTGGCTGACCGCGTCGGCCAGCCGCTTCAGCAGGGCGGGTGGCTTGCCGACGTCGCGCGACGGCCGATCCTCGGCCAACGCCAGCGCGGCACCGTCGGGCAGGTCCGTGATCAGCGACAGCAGGCGATCGGTCGCGGCGTTCGAACGACCGGCGGCGCGCAGTGGCTGGCGCAGCACCGCGAGGTGGGGACCGAACATGCCGACCGAGGCAGCCGCGACCCGCGCGGCGTCGATGGCCGCCTCATCCGGTGTTCGTTCGGCGACGATCTCCTCGCGGTCGAGCGCGCCGGCTCGCGCGGCGAATTCGGTGATCGCCTGAGCTACGCCAAAGCTGTCGTCGCCATGAACCAGCAGCAGGTCGACGCTCATGCCGCCGACGCTCCGGCCTGCCAGGCGGCACGCAACAGCTCGACGACCTCGGGGCTGCTGAGCCCGAGCGCCTCGGCCAGCTCCTCCTCGAGGGCGTGCGCCGGCCGCCGCGACGACTCGATCTCGCCGCGGTGCTCGGGGTAGCGATCCGCCATGTCGTCCAGACGCTGGTCGATGGTCACGAAGCACTGCGCCACGTGCTTGTCGGCCAGCGAGACGAGGACCGACGGCCAGCCGATGGGGTAGCGCTCCTCGTCGAGCAGGCACGCAAGCGGATGCGAGGCGACGGGGATGGCCAGCTCGGCGTAGCCCATGTCGCTCAGCCAGCGCGCGCCGAGGATGCCGTGCGGCTCACCCGACGCCCGCGCCCGAAGCTTGTCGATGTCGTGCAGCAGGGCGGCGACCTCGACGAGGCGGACGTCGATCGGGATGCCGGCCTTGAGCACGAGCCGAGCGGCCTCGGCTGCGACGCGGCGGACGCCCTCCGAATGGACGAGGATCCCCTCGGGCAGGTCGAAGCCGGCAAGGATCTCGCGAGCGTGATCGAGTCCGGGTACGGCCATGGGCCGATGCTACCCGCTATCCCCGGCGCGCGAGCCAGCGCCCGGACGGGCCGGCTGGGATCCCGGGCGACGCGGCTGACCACCTCGTAACTGCGCCCATCGCTCGTCACCTCCACGCTGCCCTCCAGGTCGGTGCGACGGATGCGCACGCCGGCATCGGCCAGCGCGGCGAGAGTCCGCGGGCTCGGGTGTCCGTAGTCGTTGTCCACGCCATCCGAGATCAATGCGATGGTCGGCCGCGCGGCGGCCAGCATCGGCGCGGACGTGCTCGAATTCGAGCCGTGGTGGCCAACCTTCAGAACGTCGACGGGCACGAGCAGGCCGCGATCCGCGAGGCGAGCCTCGACGGGCGCCTCGGCATCACCGGTCAGCAGCGCGCTGAAGGCGTCGCATTGCAGCAGGGCCACGACCGATGCATTGTTGATGTCCTCGTCGGGCAGCGGCCCGTCGGCATCGGCCTGGGATGGGTACAGGATGGTCAGCGTCGTGCGTTTGTCGAGTGCGAGCTGCTGGCCGGCCCGCGCGTTGCGCAGTCGGCCCCCGGCGAGTTCCAGGAAGCGGGCGTAGCTGGCGTTGTCGAAGGCGCGCCCCGAGTCGAGCACCAGCCCGACGTGGTAGCGGCGCAGCACCTCGACCAGGCCGCCGACGTGGTCCTGATGCGGGTGCGTCAGCAGCATCACGTCGATTCGCCGCTGGAAGAAGGGCAGCGCCTCGCCGAGGCGGCCGAGCGTGAGGTCCGGGTCCGGGCCGCCGTCGACCAGCAGCGTCGCTCCCGATGGTGTCTCGACCAGGATCGCGTCGCCCTGGCCGACGTCGAGCATGGTCAGGTGCAGCCGCCCGTCCGGCAGCGAGGCGAGCGAGATGACACCCAGCAGCAGCGTGTTCAGCAGCAGCAGGCCGCGAGGGCGCAGCATTCGCCGCAGCAGCGGATGCATCGGACGTGCAGCCGCGACGGGCGACGCAAGGTCGAGCGCCTGCATCGGGTCCGGTTCGGGTGGCGCAGGGCGGCGGCGCAGCCAAGCGACGGCCAGCATCGGATACCAGGCCAGCGCCAGCCAGGCAGGCGCCGTCAGCGGCACCGATGCGAACGGCAGCGCGGCCGCGGCCTTGCCGGCCAGGATCATCAGGTGCAGGTACAGCCAGGTGCTGCCGCCGGCCAGCCAGGTCAGCGCGTCGCCGAGCAGCGGGAGGTGCAGCGTGGCCATTGTCGCGCCGATGGGTGCCGTGACGGCGCAGCACAGCATCACCAGCGGCACGAGCGGCACGACAACCACGTTGGCGAGCGGCGCCACCAGCGAGAGGCGCTCGAAGTTGAGCAGGATCACCGGCAGCGTGGTCAGCTGTGCGGCCAGCGTCAACGCGATGGGCTCGCGCAGCACGGCGGGCAGCCGCTGCAGGCGGGCCTCAACCGCAGCGCCGAACCAGATCAGGCCGGCGGTGGCCAGCAGCGACAGCTGGAAGCCGACGTCCCACAGCACCGGTGGCGCGGCGAGCAGCATGACCAGCGCGGCCAGCAGCAGAGCGCCGGCGGCGTGGGCCCGCGAACCGCCGAGTCGTGCAACGAGCATGGCACCGGCCATCAGCGCGGCGCGCACGACCGAGGGCGTCGAGCCGGTCAGCACCACGTAGCCGGCGATCGCACCGACTGTCAAGAGCGGGACGAGCCAGCGACCACCGGGACGGCGCTGCATGGGCCGCAGTGCGGCGGCGACGAGCGCCGCCACGATGGCGATGTTCCAGCCTGAGATGGCCACCACGTGCGTCAGCCCCGCGGCGGCGAACGCGTCGCTGATCTCCGGACTGATGCTGCTGCGTACCCCGAGCAGGATCCCGGCACCGAGGGCGGCCTCCGGCTCCGGGACGGTGGCGTTCAGCCCGTCGAGCAGCCAGCGACGCAGGCTCGCAGCGAGCTCGGGCAGAAATCCCAGGCGGTGGCCGACGACCTCGGCCTGGAACGCCCGTGCGATGGCGCCGATGCCCTGCCGCGCCAGGTAGGCGCGGTAGGCGAAGCCGTCGAAGTCCTGCGGCGGCTCGAGTTCCGCGTGCAGCTGGATCTGGTCACCGGCGACAACCTGCGTGGAGCGCGGCAGCCAGACCAGCAGCCGACCGCGGGCTGGCTGCAACGGCGCGTCACCCCTTCCGACGCCGACCTGGTCGAGGACCATCTGGATGCGCTCGCCGCGGGGTCGCGGCTCCTCGATGACCGTACCGGCCAGGCGCCATTCGGTCGGCCCGACCAGCGCGGCGACGCTGTCGGGACCGGACGGCAGCGCGGCCCCAGACCCACGCCAGGCGCCGAGCGCCACCCCGAGCAGCGCAGCCGCCAACACGCCGAGAATCAGCCGCCGCGTTGCGCCCGCCAGCAGCCCGGCGCCAAGCGAGCCGAAGATCAGCGGCAGGGCCGTGGCTGCAGCCAGCCAGCCGGCATCGGCCAGCAGGATGCCGAGTGCCGCGCCAGCGGCGGTCGCCGGCAGCAGCAGTGCGGAGACAGGCATCGCCCCTGCGGCCCGCGCCGGTCAGACGGTCACCAGGTCTCGCACGTTGTCGAGCTGCCCGTTGTTCAGGACCTTGCGCTCGACCAGCTCCTCCAGCGCGCCGAAGGGCTTCTCCTGTCGCGCGGCGACGATCTTCTGGACGGTCACCGGGCCGATCCCTGGCAGCGCATCCAGTTGCTCCGGCGTGGCAGTGTTGAGGTTGACCAGCCCAGCACCGCCGCCGCCGGCCGCGCCGCCGCCGCCCGAGGGCGCCTGGGCGACGCCGATGATGGGCACATAGACCTGCTGGCCATCGCTCAGGGGTGCCGCGAG
>JBBRXE010000097.1:0-6812 GCA_038248695.1 Candidatus Limnocylindria bacterium
AAGCGGGTCTCGCTGGAGCTTGGCGGCAAGTCGCCGAACGTCATCTTCGCCGACGCCGACCTCAGCGCGGCGGTGCTCGGCTCGCTGTGGGCGATCTACTACTCGGCTGGCCAGTCGTGCGAGGCGCGGTCACGGATCCTGGTCGAGGAGGCGATCCATGATGAGTTCGTCGCGACGTTTGCGGAGAAGGCGGCGGCGCTGCGCATCGGTGACCCTCTCGCCGACGACACGCAGATCGGTTCCATGATCTCGCGCGCACATGCCGAGAAAGTCCTCGGGTTCGTGAATGCCGCCGTCGAGGAGGGCGCGCAGCTGGTGACGGGCGGCGCGCTCGATGGCGCGCTGAGCGACGGCCTTGACGCATCGGCCTACGTGCGTCCGACCGTTCTCGACGGGGTAGCCAACGATAGTCGCATCGGGCAGGAAGAGGTATTCGGACCGGTCGTCACCGTGACGACCTTCGCCGACGAAGCCGAGGCCGTGCGTCTGGCCAATGACGTGCGCTTCGGCTTGGCCGCCACGGTGTGGACCGGCGATTCGGCGCGCGGGCTGCGCCTTGGGAGCCGCATCCGGGCAGGAACGGTTGGGGTCAACCAGCCGTTCGCCGCCTTCCCGGGCGTGCCGTTCGGCGGCTTCAAGGACTCCGGCTACGGTCGGGAGATGAGCGTCGATGCGCTCGACCTCTACACCGAGACCAAGGCTGTCCTGGTCAGCACGGCCGCCAAGCCGCTCAATCCGTTCGGGGCGTAGCGACGGCGACCCGTTCGGTTGCGCACCTCCCCGGCACCGCCTACCGTGGCGAGCAGAATGACCGAGTCGCTGGCGGCGTGGTACGGACGCTTTCCGGAAGGCTGGTGGGGATACCACTGGACGCCGCCGCGCCCGATGTCGGCCGTCGAGATCATCGGCTCCGGCAGCCTTGACGCACGCGTCATGGCCACCCTGTGGGCGGTGGTGAGTCGTAAAAAGAGCGTCATGCTCGCCTCCGAGGCGCCGATGGCCGGCAAGACCACGACCCTCTCCGCGCTCGTCGACTTTCTGCCGGCGGGCACGACCGGCGTCTTCCTCCGCGGCTGGAGCAAGGACGACCGCTGGGTCGACGAGATCGGTCCCGATGCTGCCTACATGCTCATCAACGAGATGAGCGATCACCTGCCGATCTATGTCTGGGGCCGCAACGCGCGGGGCGCCCTGATTCTGGCCGGCAAGGGCTACGGCATGGGCGCAACCATGCACGCCGACTCGCTCGATGAGGCACTCGACTCACTGCGTTCAGACCTGGGTGCGACCGATGCGGACCTCGCCGGCCTGACGATCTACCTCCAATTCAGCGCGTATGGGACCCCCACGGGCATGTACCGGCGCTGCGAGGAGGCCTGGCACCTGCGCCTGGACGGTGCCGGTGCGCTGGCGCCGGTGCAGCTGGCCGCCATGCAGGGCGACCGCTCACCGGTCCTGACCGGCGCGCAACGCCTTCCCACCCCGCCGATGCTGGCCAGCGACGAGGGACGAGCGCGTCGGCCATTCGAGCACCACGCTGACGCCTACGCCGTCCTGGCAGCCAGCCTTGGCCTGGAGGCCGATGCGTTCGAGGCGGAGCTCGTGCATCGGTCCGACTATCTGACCTCGCTGGGTGCGCGGGGCATCTGCGATCCTGTCTCGGTCGCGTACGCGCTGGCCGAGTATCCGTCCCAAGGAGCCAACCCATGACCCATCCGAGCACCGCCACCCTCGCCGAGCTGCGCGAGTCGGGCTATCGGCCGCGATCGGTCAAGGAGGAGATGCGCGGCAACCTCGTCGAGCGGCTGCGCGCCGATGAGCCGCTGCTGCCCGGCATCCTGGGGTACGACGAGACGGTGCTGCCGCAGATCGAGAACGCCATCCTGGCCGGGCAGGACATCATCCTGCTGGGCGAGCGCGGACAGGCCAAGTCACGCATCGCGCGGTCGCTCGTCGGCCTTCTCGACGAGTGGATCCCGTTCGTCGCCGGCGCGGAGCTTCACGACGACCCGTTTGCCCCCGTCTCGCCGTTCGGGCGGGCGCTGGTAGCGGATGCCGGCGACGCGACGCCGGTCGCCTGGCTGCACCGCGACGATCGCTACGGCGAGAAGCTGGCCACGCCCGACATCTCGATCGCCGACCTCATTGGCGAGGTCGACCCGGTCAAGGTGGCCGAGGGCCGCTACCTGTCCGACGAGCTGACGATCCACTACGGGCTGTTGCCGCGGACGCATCGAGGCATCTTCGTGCTCAATGAGCTGCCCGACCTCGCCGAGCGCATCCAGGTGGGCCTGTTGAATGTCATGGAGGAGCGCGACGTCCAGATCCGCGGCTACCGCGTGCGGCTGAACCTGGACCTGTTCGTGGTCGCATCGGCCAATCCGGAGGACTACACCTCGCGCGGCCGGATCATCACGCCCCTCAAGGACCGATTCGGCGCGCAGATCCGAACTCACTATCCGGAGGAAGCGGAGACCGAGATCGCGATCGCGGAGGCCGAGCGGCTGCAGTTCGCGGATCCGCTTGCCGCCGCCGTGCCGGTGCATGCGCCGGCGTTCATGCAGGAGATCGTCGCCGAGCTATCGCAGCTGGCGCGGCGGTCGTCGGAGGTGTCGCAGCGCTCGGGCGTTTCAGTGCGGGTGACGATCGCCAATTCGGAGACGCTGCTGGCGGCGGCATTGAAGCGAGCCGTACGGCTGGACGAGGCCACCGCGGCGCCGCGCGTCTCGGACCTTCCGGCGGTGGTTGCCTCGACTGCCGGCAAGATCGAGCTCGAGACGCTCGGCGACGAGTCGCGCGAGGACCGCGTCGTCGACAAGCTGGTGCAGCGGGCGGTGGTCAACGTCTTCAACCGCCACTTCGCGCTGTCGGAGCTGGTGCCGCTGCTGGAACAATTCGAGTCTGGCGTCGAAGCCGAGGTTGGGGAGATGGCGCCGTCCGCGGCCCACGAGCTGCTGGTGGAGCAGATTCCCGAACTGCGCCGCGCCGTCGCGCGCCTGGACGTCGGAGAATCGCCGGCGGGCGTGGCGTCCGCTGTCGAGTTCGTGCTCGAGGGGCTGCACCTCAACCGTCGCCTCAACAAGGAGCGTCGCGCCGGTGGCGTGCGCTACGCCCGGTAAGCCCTTCACGCGTGCGCTGCGCGCGATGAGCCATTCGCGCGTAGCCGTTCGCGCGTGGTGGTTCCTGCCATCTGCCAACCACGGTCAGCCTAGGCGGCCTCGCGCACGCGGTTCCTGCCAACTGCCAACCACGGTCGCCTTAGGCGACGCCAGACCCCTTGGACCTCGCCCCGCTCGCCCGATCCACGCTCAGCTGTGCTGATGTCAGGCGCACCCGCCGTTGCCCTGCTCGCCTAAGCCCTCGCTGATTGGCACGTGGCAACGGAATGAAAGCGAGCAGACCGCTGGTGGTCGGCCCAGGACCACGCACCCACGCATGCGCCGCTCGGCCGCGCGTCGCATACCTGGCGAACAGAATGTGGTGTTCGGCCACACGTCGACGAGCGGTTCGGCCCTCGGCGATAACGAGCGCGCCCACGACCCATTGGACGTGCCAACTTCGCTCCGCTGCGATGCGACGAGCCAACCTGATCTTGGTGTCCAGGAGACCGAGCGTGTCCTGGACGTCCCAGATGCCCGTCTTGCACTCGGTGACCTCCAGCACGCCGCTCGCGCGGTGGAACGCAAGTTGGTCAATCCGTCCACGCTCGCCATAAATGCTGTAACTCGCTTCGTTCCAGACCTCCCAGCCGCTTCGCAGATGGAGATCGGCCCATGACTGGACGATCGCGGCGTGATCGGCGTCGAGCAACCGGTCGAGATCGCCGCGTCCGGCCCAGGTCACATCCAGGCTCGCTCGTGCGTCGAAGGCGGCCAATACCGCGCGAACGGTCGCGAGCGTGTATCTCTCGAGGCGCCCGCGTTCGATGTCTGAGATCGCGGACGTGCTGACGCCTGAACGCGCAGACAGGTCAGACTGCCGCCAACCGCGGCGCTGCCGAAGGACGAGAACGGTGCGGCCTGTGCGGTTGTCCTCCATCGGTACAGCATGCCGGATGGGTCCTTATCAGCCGCTTATCAGCCGACTACCTGCCGCTGACCGGCCGCTGACCCGCCGCCTGACGGCCCGCTGACCGGCCGCTGACACGCCGCTTACCGGCCCTTGCCCCGCCGCTGACCCGCCGCCTGACGGCCCGCTGACCCGCCGCTGACCCGCCGCCTGACGGCCCGCTGACCGGCCGCTGACCCGCCGCCTGACGGCCCGCCCATTGCGGGACCTTCTCGCTCCCCGGGACGGGAGTCCGGAGTGCTATAGTTGCCTAAGCAACAAAGTGATGGTGGCCCGCATCCGACCACCGACACAAGGAAGGCGCGAGCGACATGGGAACTGACATAGGGCTGCTCATTCTCCGGGTCGTCGTGGGGCTCATTTTCGCGGCCCACGGCGCGCAGAAGGCGTTCGGCTGGTGGGGCGGACCCGGTCCGACAGGGTGGCGCGGTGCCATGAATCGAATGGGCCTCAGGCCGGCACCGTTCTGGGCCTTCGTGTCGACGGCCGCCGAGCTCGGCGCGGGCACGGCGCTGGCGCTGGGCCTGTTTACGCCGCTGGTCGTCGGGGCGCTGACCTCGCAGGCAATCGTGATCATCTTCCGCGCTCACTGGGCTGGTGGGTTCTGGAATGCGAACAAGGGCTTCGAGTTCCCGCTGGCGCTGTTTGGCGGCGTCGCGGCGATCCTGTTTGCCGGCCCCGGCGCCTGGGCCCTGGACAGCGTCCTGCCGGTCGACCTTATGTACGAGCCCATCGTTCGCTGGGGCGTCGCCGTCGTCGCAGCGGTGGTGGGCTTCATCGTGGTCGCCATCCCGAAGCCGGTGCCGCCAGCGCCAGAGCAGCAGGCGTCGTAGACGCGGACGCATCGGTCTGGCACTGTAGGTGGGACCAATGTCGCTGTACCGATACTCCCGCTGGGACGGCAGCCAGAACCTGCCGCCGTTCGACGCTGACGACGTGCTCGAGGCGCTGAGTGAGGACGTCCTAGCGGATGGTGATATCCGGCGGGCGCTCCAGCGGCTGATGCAGCGCGGCATGCAGGGCCGCCGCGGCGGCGACGTGCCGGGCCTGCGCCAGATCATGGATCAACTGCGCTCACGGCGGCAGGCAGAGCTCGAGCAGAGCAACCTGGGCGGCGTCCTCGACGAGGTCGCCGAGCGGCTCGAGCGGATCATCAGCCAGGAACGCCAGGGGATGGATCAGCGCCTGCACGACGCCGAGCAGCAGGCGCTCGATGCGGCCCCCGGCGACGACCAGGACCAGGCACGAATGGCCGAACAGGTATTGCGCCGCACCGCGCAGCAGCGCCGCGACCGGCTCGACGCGCTGCCGCCGGACGTATCGGGCCGAATGCACGGCCTGCGCGATTATGAGTTCATGGATCCGGACGCCCGCGACGCGTTCACCGCCCTCTCCGACGAGCTGCGGCAGCAGATGCTGGAGACCTATTTCCAGGGGTTGAAGGAGGGCGTGCAGGGCGTTACGCCGGAGGACCTGACCGGCGTGCGCGAGATGGTCAAGGACCTCAACGAGCTGCTCGAGAAGCACGCCGCCGGCAGCGATACGCCGACCGACTTCAGCGCGTTCATGGCCAAGCACGGCCAGTATTTCCCGCCGGGCATCGAGGACATCGATCAGCTGATCGACCACATGCATCGGCAGGCCAGCCAGATGGCCTCGATGCTCAACAGCATGAGCCCGCAGATGCGCTCCGAGCTGCAGCAGATGATGGACGACCTGCTGCGCGACGACCGGCTGCGCTGGGACATGGCGCGCCTGGCGGGCAATCTCCAGTCGCTTCGTCCGGAGCATGGCTTCGGCGAGCCGTATCCATTCTCAGGTGACGAGCCGATGGGCCTGCCGCAGGCGATGGCCGCCATCGACCGCCAGCAGCGTTTCGACGAGATGGAACAGGCGTTGGCCGGCGCGCGCGACCCCGACGCGTTGGATGGTATTGACGATGACCTCCTGCGTGATCTGGCCGGCGACGACGCCAGCGAGGACCTCGAGCAACTACGCGAGCTGACCCGAGCCCTCGAGCAGGCCGGCTACCTGGAACGCGATGGCGGCCGGCTGGAGCTCACGCCAAGAGCCGCTCGCAAGCTCGGCATGCGCGCCCTGACCGAGATCTTCAGCAAGCTCCGGCGTGACAGCTTCGGTGGTCACGCTCAGCCCCGTTCCGGCTTCGGCGGAGAGCAGACCGATGAGACCAAGCCGCTGGAGTTCGGCGACCCGTTCGCCATCGACCTCAACCGCACGCTGTTCAACGCCATGGCCCGTGAAGGGCCAGGTACGCCGCTGCGCATCTCGCCCAACGATTTCGAGGTGCATCGGTCAGAAGAGACGACGGTGAGCTCCACCGTGCTGCTCCTGGACATGAGCCGATCCATGCTGCTGCGCGGCTGTTCGACCGCCGCCAAGCGGGTGGCCATGGCGCTGCATACGCTCATCCACACCAAATACCCGCGCGATCGGCTGTTCGTCGTGGGCTTTGCGTACTACGCGCGGCAGATCAAGCCGGAGGCGATTGCAACGCTTTCGCCGTATGAATTCGAATACGGCACCAACCTGCAGCACGCGCTGATCATCGCGCGACAGCTGCTCGGCCGGCGTCACGGCGGCAATAAGGAGATCGTGGTCATCACCGACGGCGAGCCGACGGCCCATATCGCCAACGGCCAGGTCGAATTCGCCTACCCACCGACCATGCGCACCATGCAGTCCACGCTGCGCGAGGTTGGCCGTGCGACGAAGGAGGGGATCGT
>JBBRXE010000098.1:0-6588 GCA_038248695.1 Candidatus Limnocylindria bacterium
AGGTCGTCGCCGCTGGGCCATCGCCGAAGGCTGGATTCCTTCCTACAGCAACGGTCCTGAGCCGCAGATGACCAGCCACGAGACCGCCTGCCTGCTCAATGCTGGCGATGTCGACGCCAATGTCACCATCACCGTCTTTTACGCCGACCGTGAGCCGGCAGGCCCGTATCACGTCGTGGTCCCGGCGCGGAGGACTCGACACGTGCGTTTCAACGACCTCAGCGATCCGGAGCCGATCCCCCGCGCGACGGACTACGCCAGCGTGGTCGAGTCGGATGTCCCCGTCGTTGTGCAGCACACGCGGCTCGATTCTCGGCAAGCGGAAAACGCGCTGATCACGACCATTGCGTATGCTGGAGACGCCTCATGACCAACGTCTGCGGCGAGGTGAGGATCTGCCTCACGACATCGGGGCTCCGGGACATCCTCCCCCGATGACCGCTGCATCTCTTGCTGGATCATCGGCGCTACCCCAGCCGGGGCAGGTCACTGTCGAGCGGATTGCGGTGTCGGCCTACCGGGTTCCGACCGATCTGCCGGAAGCCGACGGCACGCTTTCGTGGAGCTCGACCACCATGGTTCTTGTCGAGGCTTGGGGCGGAGGAAAAACCGGCATCGGCTGGTCCTACACCGATGTCGCCGCGGCATCGGTCATCCGCGGCGTGCTGGCCCAGGTTGTCGAGGGGCGCGCGGCCATGGACGTGCCTGCTGCCTGGCAGGCGATGGCGGTATCCACCCGGAATCTCGGTCGCCCTGGGATCGTGGCATCGGCCATTGCCGCCGTCGACGTTGCGCTCTGGGACCTCAAGGCACGGCTGCTCGACCTGCCGCTGGTTTCCTTGTTCGGCGCCATGCGCGACGGCGTGCCGGTCTACGGCAGCGGCGGATTCACCTCGTACTCCGATGAACAGCTGCGCGACCAGTTGGCTGGCTGGGCCACGGATGGCCTCACCCGAGTGAAGATGAAAATTGGCTCAGACCCGGCGGACGACCCGCGTCGGGTGCGGCTCGCCCGCGCGGCGATCGGACCCGATGTCGAGCTGATGGTCGATGCCAACGGTGCCTACCGGCGCAAGCAGGCACTAGCACTGGCCGAGGCGTTTGGGGAGTCCGGCGTGAACTGGTTCGAGGAGCCGGTCAGCTCCGACGACCTCGACGGCCTGCGCTTGATCCGCGACCGCGGACCCGCCGGCATGGCGATCGCCGCCGGCGAGTACGGCTACGACCTGCCCTACTTCCGCCACATGCTCGACGCGGGTGCCGTCGACATCCTGCAGGCCGATGCTACCCGCTGCGCCGGCTTCACCGGCTTCCTGCAGGTCGCCGCCCTGTGTGTCGCGCGCTCCTTGCCACTCTCGTCGCACTGCGCCCCTGCGCTGCATCTGCACGTCGATTGCGCGGCGCCCAACGTCATCCATCTCGAGTATTTCCACGACCACGTCCGCATTGAGCAGATGCTGTTCGACGGCGTCCAGCGACCGGTCGACGGCGTACTGCGCCCGGACCGTTCACGCCCCGGACTGGGGCTCGAGTTGCGAGGTGCGGACGCGGCCCACTTTGAGGTGGCGTCGTGAGCCTGTGGCGGCGATTCGAATCCCTCCGGCCGCGCCATCCTCCACTCCACACCACAACAGGTTCGTCTGGCTGCCGTTCGGTAGCATAGGTTCCGATGCAGCGTCTTCGCTCCCGCCCTGCTCTGTTGGTTGCGGCCGGGCTCGCCATAGTCGTGGTCGCCGCCGCGGTCGTTCTTGCGATCATCGTGATCGGTACACAGACGCCGAGCCCGACGCCCATGGCAAGCCCGACGCCGAGCCCCAGCCCATCCCCGTCACCGACGCCGAGTTCCTCGCCCTTACCGGTCGGCTATTGCCCCATGAATGGGCTGCCGCTGGCTGACTCCGCCCTGGCGACGCGCGTCCCGATCCTGGTCCAGATCGAGAACAATCCAGCGGCCCGCCCACCATCGGGCCTGAACCTGGCGGACCTCGTCATCGAAGCGCCAGTTGAAGGCGACACGACCCGATTTGCGGCGGTGTTCATGTGTCGCGACAAGCTGGGCGACGCGGTCGGCCCGGTGCGATCGGCCCGCTACTTCAACATCGATTACTGGCAGCAGATGCGCGTTCTGACGATGCATTTCGGCGGCGGCTTCCTGGTGCTGCAGCGCTTCGACCGCAGCGGGATGCCGTACTTCAATGGGCTGTCCACGGGGTCGAGCCTCTTTTTCCGGTCTGGACCCCGCCCGGCGCCGCACAACGTCTTCCTGGACGTGGATCGCGCGCGGATGGCGCTCGAATCGGGCGCGCTCAGACCCCTCGCGGCGCGGGCAGGTGATGTGCGCACACCGTTCAGCTTCGCTGACGAGCCGGAGCTGCCGACTGGGCGGGTGACCAGCACCATCGGTCTCCGGACGGCGAGCTTCTGGAGCTTCGGATGGACCTGGGACGCAACGACGAACAGCTGGCTGCGCACTGACGCCGGCAAGCCGAACTCGGATGCCCTGAGCGGCGAACGGCTCAGCGCCCGGACGATCATCGTGCAGGTCGTCAATGAGGACATCCTCGTCGGCGAGAACGATCCGGGCGGGTATCCGCGCCGCTATCAGCATCTCGTCGGAACGGGGAACGGCCGTGCGTACATTGACGGGGTGGCTCACGACGTTCACTGGTCGCGCAAGAACGCCGGCAGCATGACGACCTGGACATACGCCGACACCGGAGAGCCGCTGGTGCTGCCACGCGGACGCGTGTGGTGGGAGATCGTGCCGATCGGTGCGGCGATCACCGAGAAGTAGCGGTCTCAGTCGTTGCGGCGGGTCGTGCGCGGGAGATGGTAGGGGACATCGGCCACGATCGTGTTCTTGCGGAAGAAGAGGCGCAGCTTGAGGCGCAGCGAGGTCTGGTTGTGCAGCAGGTTCTCCCACCAGTGCCGCGGGACGACCTCCGATAGCACGACCAGGATCGGCCGATTCGGATCCTGGCGATCGAGGGCGTCCATGTAGGCCAGCAGTGGGCCGATGAGCGCGCGGTACGGCGATTCCAGGATCACCAGCCGGGTGCTGCCGGCCCACTCGGGCCAGCGCCTGCGCAGCTCGGCGATCTCCTCGGCGTCGTTGGTGACGTGCACGGCGACCGCATCGGTCGAGATGGAGTTGGCGAATGCGATGGCCTGGCGCGAGGGGGCATCCAGGCGGGCCAGCGGCACGATGACGGTCGGTGTGACGGCGACCTCCGCCTCGGGCTCGATGCGGTCGACCTTGGTCGCCAGCTCGACCCCGCGGTAGTGCCGCCGGATGCTGCTGAGGAGGAGCATCAGGAGCGGCACCAAGATGATGACCACCCACGCGCCAGAGGTGAAGTTGCTCCCACCCACGACCACGGCCACCACGGCCGTCGTTGCCGCGCCGAGACCGTTGATCGCCATGCCACGCTGCCAGCCGGGCTCGTGGCGGCGCATCCAGCGCACGAACATGCCGGCCTGCGACAGGGTGAAGGCCACGAACACGCCCAGGGTGTAGAGGGGGATCAGCGCAGAAACCTTGGCCTGGAAGAGCAGCAGCAGGAAGATGGCCATGCCGGACAGGGCCACGATGCCCGTGGTGAAGGCCAGCCGCTCGCCGCGGAAAGCGAACTGGCGCGGCATGAAGCCGTCGCGCGCAAGGAAGTACGAGAGCCGCGGGAAGTCGGCGAAGCTGGTGTTGGCCGCCAGCGCCAGGATCAGCGCGGTGGCCAGCTGGGCGATGACCAGCAGCGGGCCGTTGCCGACCAGCGTGCGCACCAGCTCGCTGAGCACCGTCTTCTCCTCGCCCGGATCCGGCACGATGCCCATGACCGTCACCAGGAACGCGATGCCCACGAAGAGCACCGCAAAGATGGCCGCGGCCACGGTCAACGTCGTCCGCGCATTGCGCCACTCGGGCTTCTTGAAGGCGGGAACGCCGTCAGAGATCGCCTCGACACCGGTCAGCGCCACGGCGCCCTGGCTGAATGCCCGCAGGATGAGAAAGAGGCCGAGGGCCTCTCCGCTCTCTCCCAACCGGGCCGTCCACTCGAGCGGCGCCTGGTAATGCGGCAGGTTGCCCATCACGGCCAGGACCACGCCGTAGCCGATGACGCCGAGCATGATGACCACGTAGAGGTAGGTTGGCGCCATGAACAGCGTGCCCGACTCGCGAATGCCGCGCAGGTTGCCGAGCATCAGCAGCACCACGAAGGCGACGGCGATCCAGACGCGGTAGTCGAACAGCTGGGGCATGATCGAGGTCAATGCGGCGACCCCCGCCGAGATTGAGACCGCGACCGTAACCACGTAGCCGATCAGCAGGGCGGAAGCTGCCAGCACGCCCATGCGGTCGCCCAGGTTGTCGCTGGCCACGATGTAGCTGCTGGCGCCGTTTGGATAGGCCTTGATCGTCTGCCGGTACGACGCCGTGACGATCACCAGCATGAGCACGATGACCGTCGCGATCGGCAACGTGAGGCTCAACGCGGCCGCGCCGGCGAAGGCCAGCACGCGCATGATCGACTCCGGGCCGTACGCGCTCGAGCTGATGTTGTCCGAGCTGAAGATGGCCAGCGCCTTGAGCTTGCTCAGCCGTTCGTGCGACTCACGCTCGGAGCTGATCGGTCGACCGATGAGCACCGTGCGCAGCGAGCGCAGCTGCTTCGTCCAGCCCTGGCGATGCAGGACGGTGCGCTCTGAGGCGACCAGCTGGCCCTCGTCGCCGCGCTCGAACTCCTCGTCGTAGGGCCGCACGATGCGGATATACGTATCGCCCGGCCGACGGCCTCGGCGATGCTCGCGGACCTCGAGCAGGGGATCGACTTTGTGTCGGTCTTTGTCTTCCCCTGGGCGGGGAGGGTGTTGGCTGGTCATCGGCGGCCTATTACAGCATCACCGCCGCCGCCGCGTCGGCGTTCCGCTCCGCATCGGTCGCGCCCGTCATTCCAGGCTGATCAGGACGGCGTCCCCATCCGGATCTTCGACGTCGATGATGGGACCGATGCTGCCCGCATCGATCGCCGCGCGGATGCGAACCGCCTGCTCCCCGGAGATGCCGGGCACCATGCGTGCCGCCATGCCGGCGAACGCCATCGGAATGCGCAGGTTGACCACCTGTCGGCCGTGCTCGCTGACCTTGATGCGGATGTGCCGGCCAGCCCCCTTCCCGGGCGGGGTCGACGCTTGCGGCTCCGGCGAAGGGGTGTTCTCGCTCAGCGCCTCGATGATCGGTGCAGCTTCGTCCGGGGTCAGGTGCCCCTCGGCCACCAGCCGCAGGATCGTGTCTAGCTCACTCATCCGTGCTGGTCGCGGTACTGGCTTCGGACAGGCGGCGGGTTGCCTCTTCGACGTCGATCGCCCCGCGCTCCAGGTCGCGCAGGATCTCCAGCTGCTGGCTCGACTCGGCCGTTGCGATGGACTCTTCCCGCGTTGCGACAGCAGTCATGCGCCGGGGAGTCGCGACCGACAGGTCGCCGGACATCGAGCTGAAGCGAATCCGCGCCGCTCCGTCGCCAACCACAACAAGTCGCTGGTCGCCGTGCCCCTGCATCTCGTTCGGCAGGCGGCACGAGATGTCGGTTGACAGACCGCGCACCTCAAACGTCGCACCGCCGACCAGGCCGATCGCCGCGTCACCGCTCACCGTCTCGATGCGATGGTCGCCATCGGGCGCGAAGGCGCCCTCGAGCTCCACGTCACCGCTCACCGAGCTGGCGCGCAGTGACGCGAAACTGGGGGACATGGCCGACAGGTCGCCGGAGACGGCATTCGTCTGCAGCGCAAGCTGCGCATCGGCCCGGATGGTGATGTCGCCTGACACGCCCTGGATGCGCAGCGAGCCGCCGGCCTCCTGCAGCAGCAGGTCGCCGGACACCGTCTTGTAGCTCTGCGGCCCACGCAGCCCACTCGTCTGAAGGTCGGCGCTCACACCTTCGAAGCGCAGCTCGGCCCCTGGCGGCAGCTCGACGTCGAGCTCGAGCATGGCGTGTCCCTCGCCTCTGAACAGGCGCGACAGGGCACCGCCCAGCGTCTGCGACAGGCTCTTCGGCTCCTCGACGTCCAGGATGCCGTCGCCCGTGGTGACCCGCAGTTGCATCTCCTGGTAGATGCGGTCCGCATCGGCCTCCGAGGCGGCGCCAATCTGATAGGTGCCCCGGATCCGCACCGTATCTCCCTCCACCGCGCGAATGCGTGTATCGGAGCTGGTGACCCGGATCGTCAGCCCGCCGCTCACGCCAATGCGATGCTCGATCGACTGAGTCCTCATGAACGTCGGCATCAGGCGTCTCCGCCCAGCTTCCGCAGCGCCGTCGCGGCGTCCTCGGCAGAGATCTCGCGCTTCGCCAGGCGTTCGAGGATGGTGCGCCGGTCCGTTGGAGGTTCTTCGCTGGCCTCTGACGGCTCCGTGGCCGTATCAGTCGCTTCGCCATCCGCCAGGCCGAGGGCGCGCACCAACGCGTCGAGGCGGCCACGGACAGTCGGGTAGGAAATTCCGAGGTCGCGCTCCATGTCCTTCAGGTTGCCGCGCGAACGCAGGAAACTCTCCAGGATGGTCACCTGCTCGCGGTTCAGGTGGCCGTATCGGCC
>JBBRXE010000099.1:0-6577 GCA_038248695.1 Candidatus Limnocylindria bacterium
GGCCAGATCCTGGTGGCCGACGTGAACGCCACGGTCATCCGCGCCCTCGTCGACCCGGCCGGATCGGAGCTGGAGCGCCTCATCACCGGGGCCTGAACTGGCCGGCCCGAAATCTACCGCGGCCGCTGCTCTCAGGGTCGCAGCCAGCCGGAGCACCTAGATCAGGAGAAAGGCCCGATCCGAGCGTCAATCGGGCCTCGTTATTCTCGGGGTACGTCTCGATCAGTTTTGGCGTCACGAGTTAACCAAACGGCCCCCAAGCGTCAGCTATAGGCGTGAGAGTGGGGCGCGGCGCGAAGCCATCATGACCGCTGCGCGAGCGACTGCAGGGCGAGCGCGACGGCCTCATCGAGGGTTAGCCGCCGGCCCCGCTCCGAGGCGTCGACCACGGTCGCATCGTCCAGGGTTGCTCGGATCCGCTCGAGCGTGCGCTCGGCCATCCTGTCCAGCCACTCTGGCAACGGAAAGCCGACCCTCGCGGTCTGCAGCTCCTCCGCGCTTGCAAGCATGGTGGCGGCGGCCTCCGGTTTGTCGTCCATCGCGAGAAGGAGCGCCAGGCGCCGGATGTCGACCACCATTCCGTAAATATCGCCGAGGTCCTGATGCAACTTCAACGCACGCTCAACCTTGTCGAACGCGTCGGCGATCCGATCCTCGTTCATCGCGTTGTTGGCGAGCATCGAAAGGGTGACTCCCTCCATTTGTCGGTCCCCAGTTCGTTGCGCGAAGTCCAGATTCGCCTCGTGCATCATTCGCGACCGGTCCAGATCGCCGAGTTCCGTGTACATCCACGCAAGCAGCCGCGCCGCCTCGTGGGTGAAATGCTGATCGCCCAGCTCACGGAAAAGTCGCCCGCTCTCTTCGAAGTCCATCGCGGCGCGGGCCCACTCCTGATCCTTCGCCTCAGCCGAGCCCAGCAATAGGACGCCATAGGCGATCCCCCAGGCGTCCCCGAACCGGCGATACAGACTCTGTGCTTCGTTGGCGTGTGCCCGTGTGGTCGCGGCGTCCCCGCCGTCGTTGGCCATGTCCGCCGCCCCGCTGAGCGCCTTCGCGCGTGCCAGCGTCGGGCGATCGTCGGCCGCCAGCGCGGCCTCGAGACGGCGCCATCCCTCCGCGAAATGGCCGCGCATGGTCCAGTACCAGAAGACGGTTCCCGCCAACCGCAGGACCTGCTGCGTCTCGCCGGCTTCGGCCAGCGAATCGAGCGCGGCACGCACGTTGTCGTGCTCCCGATCCATCGTGTCGAGCGCAGCGGCGTCGTATTCGCGCAGCCTTGGCTCGCATCGTTCGCCGAGCGCGATCACGTATTCGGCAAGGACTCGGAGCCATCGATCGCTCTCGCCCGACGCCTCGAGCTGCTCCCCGGCGTACTCGCGGATCGTCTCCAGCATCCAGAAGCGCTCCTCGGTATGGCGCAGGAGGCTCTTGTCGACGAGCGACTGGAGGGTGTCCAGATCGGCCTCGCTGACCTCCTCGGCGGCCTCGAGGGTGCAGCCGCCGCCGAAGACGGCGAGCCGGGCGAAGAGACGCTGCTCCTCGGGGCTCAGGAGCTCGTGGCTCCAGGCGATCGTGGCGCGCAGGGTTCGCTGGCGCTCGGGCAGGTCTCGAGCGCCGCCGATCAAAAGCGGCAGCCGCTGCCCGAGCCGCTCCAGGATCTGCTTCGACGACAGCGCCTTCACGCGTGCGGCGGCCAGCTCGAGCGCGAGCGGCAGGTCGTCCAGGCGGCGGCAGATGTCGGAGACGGCGCCATCGGCCTGGAAGTCAGGTCTGACCGCCCGTGCACGCGCCACGAAGAGCTCGACGCCCTCATCGTGCAGGAGTGGCGGCACGGGGTACTCCTGCTCGCCAGAGACATGGAGCGGCTCCCGGCTGGTCACCAGCAGGTCGAGATGGGGGCAGGCGGCGAGCAGGCCGACGAGATCGGGTGCTGCCTCGACCACCTGCTCGAAGTTGTCGAAGAGAAGCAGCATCGAGCGGTCGGCGATCTGCGCGGCCAGGCCGCCCTTCCCGCCGACTGCCCGTGCCGCCGTCTCCAGCACCAGCTCCGGCTCACGCAGGGGCGCAAGTGGTACCCAAAAGATACCCTGCGGATAGCCCTCGCTGAGTTCGGCCGCGGCCTGCAGGGCGAGCCGCGACTTGCCGGTGCCGCCCGGCCCGGTCAGGGTGAGCAGGCGCAGCTCTTTCTGCGACAGCAACCCGATCACCTCCGCCAGCTCATGCTGGCGGCCCAGGAAGGGCGTCGCCGGAATCGGCAGATCGGTTTGGTACAGGCTCTTCAGCGCCGGGAAGTCATTGGCGCCGAACTGGTAGATGTGCTCCGGCGCTGAGAGGTCCTTGAGCCGGTGCAGGCCCAAGTCGCGCAGCCCATCGGTCCCGAGCAACGCAGCCGTGGCGGCCGACACCAGCACCTGGCCGCCGTGACCGGCGGCCGCGATGCGGGCGCCGCGGTGCACGTCGATGCCGACGTAACCCTCCTGCCCCAGGTGCGGCGTGCCGGTGTGGATAGCCGTCCGGACGTGGATCGGACCAGGCGCCAGTGCCTCAGTCGCCGCAGCCGCAGCAGCGAGCGCGCCGGGTGCGGTCGAAAAGGCCACGAAGAAGGCGTCGCCCTGGAGATCGACCTCCACCCCGCCGTGCGCGGCGAACGCCTGGCGCAGGATGCGGCGGTGCTCGGCCAGGGCGTTGGCGTATTGCTCGGCACCGAGTGAATGCAACAGCCTGGTCGAGCCCTCGATGTCGGTGAACAGGAAGGTGACGGTGCCGGACGGGAGATCAGAGCGCACGGCGGTCATGATGCGCCAGACGTTCGCTCTCGGTCAGCCTGTGGCAGACAGCGGACGCTGCGTCGAGCGCGGAGGAGCGTCTTTGGTTAGGGGGTGGTACCGCATACCGGATTCCTGGTAAATCGTCTCATGTGTCTCAGCCGCGTCTACCAAGTCCTACCAGGAGACATTGAGACGCATGAGACAGGATCGATAAGCGTTCAGATGGGGGCCCTAGCCTCGCGCGCAGCAGACTGGCGCGCTCGTCCGTGGCGACTCTGCGAAAGCCCGTCACCGGGCGGTGGCGCCAACCGCCCGCGGGGTCACCTCCCGCTCGATGCGATCCCCGATGCGATCGTATTCGACGTCCAGGTCATGCTGGGCCTGCAGGTTCAGCCAGAACCGCTCAGAGGTCCCGAAGTAGCGGGCCAGCCGCAGTGCCGTGTCGGCCGAGACCGCGCGGGAGCCGTGGACGATCTCGTTGATCCTGCGTGGCGGCACCCTGATGTCCTTGGCCAGACGGTACTGGCTGATGCCCATCGGGCTCAGGAACTCCTCGCGCAAGACCTCGCCGGGGTGCACCGCGGCAAGTCGCCTTCCCATGCCTCTCCTTTAGTGGTAGTCCACGATCTCGACATCGTGAGCGTCACCGCTCCGCCACCGGATGCAGATCCGCCATTGGTCGTTGATCCGGATGCTGTGCTTGCCCGAGCGATCACCGCGCAGTCGTTCCAGACGGTCCCCGGTGGGACCCGCAGGTCCTCCAGGCTCTGCGCGGCATCCAGCATCCGTAGCTTCCGCAAGGCTACCCGCTGCACCTCCGACCCAAACCGCCGGGTCCGGTGCCGCGCGAACAGCCGCTCGGCATCCCGGTCACGGAAACTCCCGATCACGGCGCATGATAACGCGTCGCGTTATCATAGGTCAAGCCGCGCCGGGCTGATGGGTCCCCCGGCGGATGGCCTAAACGGAGCGGCGAGTCCGCCGTCATTGACGGTTTCGCGCGCGCCGTGGCGAGCACCGGGCGGCCCACCTACTGACCGCAGTCGCAGGCCGCGGGCCGGTTGCGGCCCGGCCGTGCGCGGGACCACCGGCCTGCGCCTCTGGCGGCCGGCAACCAGATGCGACTGCGCAGCGGAAAGCGCTCACTTCAGTCCGCCTCGCGCCGCAACGCCGGCGTGCGAGAGCGCTCCCACTCAGGCCCGAATTCATCCTCCACGGACATGTAGACCGGGCTGGGCGTCGCCACCCTGTTCTCAAGCTTCACAATAGCCGCATGCGCCCGCGAAGCTCGAAGATGCACGATCACTTCTCAGGAGTGGCCGCCTCCTACAACGTACTGCGGACCACCGATCTCGAGCCGATCCTGTTCATCAAGAGCATGCTCGGCAACCATCGTTCGCTGCGCGCCATCGACGTCGCCTGCGGCGGTGGCAGGTACTCCCTCCTGCTTTGCCAGCACCTCGAGGACCTCGAGTTGAGCCTGCACGACCTCAACGAGTCGATGCTGGCAGAGGCAATCCGCTACTTCGCTGAACATCAGGTCGTGGCGTTGCGGGCAGTCGAGGCAGACATCGCCGGGCTTCACCTGCCGGATGGTTCGCTGGACGCCGTGTTCACCTTCAATGCGATCCATCACTTCGACCCGGATCTGTTGGTACAGAAGGCCGCGAGGGCTTTGGTGGTGGGCGGCCACCTGTTCATCTACACGCGCCTACGGAGCCAGAACGCCCGAAGCGTCTGGGGCCGCTACTTCCCTGATTTCGCAAAGAAGGAGGACCGTCTCTACCGTCTCTCGGACATCGAGTCCTGGAGCGAGGCGACCGACGACCTGACCACGCGCCAGATCCATCGCTTTCGCTACCGACGGAGCGCGAGCCTGGCCGAACTCCTGCACCAGGCCCGCAATAAGCATTACTCCACGTTTTCACTATACTCGGCGACCGAATTCGATCGCGCGCTCGTCGAGTTCGACAGAACCATCAGGAAGCGTTTCGCCGACCCTGACCATGTCGAATGGACAGACGAAAATATCATGGTCGTGTTTCGCAAGGACGGGACTGCCTGATCAACCCCGCGGCGTGGCCCGGCGGGGCAGCATCCCAGCGAGCCCGTCCCGCCGCGTTGACCACATCGCGACGACTGGGCAGCCTTCCTGGCTGTCCTGGATCGATCACCGCGCGACCAGCCCCGGCTGCGCAGATTGTTGGCGACGCCCAGCGTGCTCGATGAGGAGTGACCCGGTACGGTCCTCTCGAGCGACTGACCGCTGAGCATCTAGCCAACGACTTCGACTGTGGTTCCGAAGCACAGACCAACTGGCTGCGCCGGCGCGCGCGGCAAGCCCAGGCCGCCGAGACCGCCGCCATCTACGTCGTCTGCGCAGCGAGCAGTCGTCGGGTCGTGGCCTACTTCGCCCTCGCCGCTGGATCGGTTGCGCCTTCCGACGCGCCAGCCCGCGTCACAGAGGGGACCGACCGCTACCCGATCCCGGTGATCCTGCTCGCGCGACTGGGGGTCGACGTCAGTGAACAAGGTCACGGGCTCGGCCGAGCGCTGCTGAATGAGGTGCTGCTGCGGACGTCCGAGGCAGCCGACACCATCGGTGCTCGCGCCCTGCTCATCCACGCCGAGTCGGATGCGGCCCGCGCGTTCTACCAGCACCTGGCGGAGTTCGAGCCCTCGCCGACGGATGCCCTCCACCTGTTCCTGTTCATGAAGGACTTGCGGAAAACGATCGAGGGTCTAACGGCTTCAACGTCCTGATCTCGGGACCGTGCACCGGCCCGCCACGGCCCGGACGAGCGTCTGATTAGCGGTATGGAGCTCGTCGCGGAGTTCCCGCTGAGATCCGCTGGGGCCGCTGAGCATCTGACCCAAGACAAGTGTTGTGCCGAGCATCGTCTGGGAGTCGCGACGACGCCAGGATCGTCGCCCATACGCCCGCAGCCGCCCTCGTCAGGGCAGGATCGTGAAGCGCCCTCCACCCGTCGGCCGAACGACTTCGAAGTGCCGGCGATCGAGGGTCGCGATCGTGCGTGTGCGATATCGGGCCGCCAGAACCACGTTCGACGCGTCCGCCACGCCGATCGACTGGTCCGCATAGCGCTCCACAACCGCGCGAGCCTCGGCCAAGTCCTCGCTGCCGAAGGCCGGCAGGTCCCAGGCACCACTCGACAGCTCCTGGAGGACGGCGAGCTCGGCCTGGCCTCCCAGCCGCGAGGCGACGAGGTAGTCGAGTTCGGCCACCACGTACGGCGATACGATGAGCGGTTCGCTCGCACTGGCGAGGACGCCCGAGACCGCTACGTGATCGGGCTCGTCGCTGTCGAAGAACGCGAGAAGTGCGCTCGTGTCGACGATCACCGCTCGCCGAACCCGGTCAGGTGCTCTTCATCCTGGCGCGCCATTGGCGCACCGCTGGCGAAGAGGCCGCCCCTCGGGTGCGGTCGCTCACCGCCGATCGCGGTGCGGATCGAGTCTCGGACAACTTCTGCCTCCGAGACGCCCCTCCGACGCGCGGCCCGCTTGATGGCCGACTTAAGGTCGGCGGGTAGGTAGATCGTCGTCTTGTCCATGAAGGTATGGTACCAGCGCTGGCACTGGTAGTCCAGCGAACCCCCGGCGCGACGCCATCGGCACCGCGGGTCGAACAGCGCCAAGACGGCGGCGGTCAAGTCCCAGGATGTGGTGTAAGAGCATGTCGTCCTCACGTCGGATCCGTCAGCTGGCGATGAGCAGTGCTTGGCTCACCTCCTCCCGTTCGGCAGCGCCGTCGATGAGCGCCATCGTTTCGGGTCGGAAGTAGCGCC
>JBBRXE010000100.1:0-6548 GCA_038248695.1 Candidatus Limnocylindria bacterium
CGCATAGTGCTGCTCTGCCATAGGGCGCGGTACCGTCAGCAGCCGCAGGCCGACAACCTTGAGGCCCTTACGCTCGAAACGGGCCAGGATTTCGCCGATGAGGCCGCGCTGCACAGCGTCCGGCTTCGCCAGCACGAGGGTTCGTTCCATGCCGCTCCTTGGGTCTGAAATAGAGGCTCAGGCTCGGGCGGCGCGGTCGTAGGCGGCCGATGAATCGGCGTGCCGGCCGGCGGCCCGCAGCAGGTCTCCGTAGAGTAGCAGACGGCCGGCGGAGGGCTCTTCTCCGAGCGTCGGCTCGATGAGCGCCACGCCCTCCGGGGCGATGCGCGGATCCAGCCGCAGCGCGACACCCAGCTCGCGATCGCCGAAGCCGTCGGAGTTCGCGGCGTAGGCCTGGCGCGCGCCTTCGAGCCGCGCATGGGCCTCGGCGGTGCGACCCGGCTCCGGCTCGCTGCTGATCGAGGAAGCTGCCGTCGATCGGCGCGTCTGGGGCCGCAGCGACGCCGGCAAGGGCCAGCCGAGGCGTGTCGAGATGCCGGCCCGCAGGCGCCACGCCTCGTCGACCCCGACAGCGCCGAGCACGCGCTCCATGAGCGCCGCCGCGCGGTCGGGCTGCCCGGATGCCGCCGCCGCCTCGGCCTCGATCAGCATCAGCAGGGGGCGACGACGCTCCAGGCTCGATCCACGGATAGCCTCGAGAGCGGCGCCGGCGGCGCGTGGCCGCAATTGTCGCCAGAGGGCCTCGGCGAGCAGGCCGCGGGCGACGTCGATCTCCTCCATGGCACCCGGCCCCTCCAGCTCGAGCCGCGCGATGCGGCGGCGGAGCGTGGCCTCGGCCAGCGGCGCCAGGCCGGAGGCCATCTGCGAGCGCGCAAGCGCCACGTCATCCGGAATCAGGTCGATGACGTACTCCTCGACCGGCCCGGTCATGCCGAGAGCGCCCGTTCGAAGCGACGCGCCGACCTGAACGGGCCGAGCACCGCCAGCCGCGCGTGTGCGGGCGCGACGAAGCGACGCGCCACCCGAAGCAGGTCGTCGATGGTGACGGACTCGAGCTGCTCGACAACCTCCTCGACAGTCAGGATGCGCGGCAGCAGGCTCTCGCCGGTGCCGAGCCACGAAGCAACGGCCGACGTCTCCTCCATGCGCAGCTCCAGCCGGCCACGTGTGTAGGCCAGGGCCCGGTCGAGCTCAGCGGCGCTGACCGGCTCCTGGATGACGCGTTCGAGCTGATCGCGGATGGCGACGACGACCTTCTCAGCCTTGTCCGGGTCGAAGCCGGCGTGCACGCCGAACGTGCCGCAGTCGGCGTAGGTGGCGGCGAACGTAGAAACGTCGTAGGCCAGCGAGCGGCGCTCGCGCAGCTCGAGGAAGAGCCGACTGCTCATCCCATCGCCCAGGATGGCGCCGAGCAGGTCGAGCGCCCAGCGGTCCGGGTCGTCGCGCGCACTGCCTGGCATGCCGATGCACAGGTTCCCCTGCGACAGGCCGCGATGAACCACCCGCACCGCGCCGTCGGCGGTGAGCCGCGGCGGCCGCAGACCCGGCAACGGGATCGGCACCTCGACGCCCTGGCCGACATCGGCCAGCCAGTCGCGCGTCTCGTCATCCCACCACGCGGTGACGGCACGCAGCACCTCGTCGTGCTCGATCGCGCCTGCCACCGCCAGTACCAGGTGCTGCGGCCGGTACCAGCGCCGCCAGTGTGCCGCGGCCGAGGGTCGCGAGGCGCGACGCACGCTGCGCGGTGTGCCGGCGATCTCGCGACCGAGCGGATGGTCGCCGAAGAGCAGCTCGTCGAACAGGGAGAAGACGTGGTCACCTGGCGAGTCGACGTACATCCGAATCTCGTCGACAATCACCGGCTTCTCGGCCACGAGGTCCGAGCGACGCAGCAGCGGCCGCAGCGCGAGCTCGGCAACTACCTCCAGGCCGCGAGCCGCCTCCGCGCGCGGGACGCGGGACGAGTAGACAGTCAACTCGCGATCGGTCGCAGCGTTGACGCTGCCGCCGCTGCCTTCGATCGCCTCGGAAAGGCCGCCCGGATCCGGATAGGCGCGCGTTCCCTTGAAGACGAGATGCTCGAGCAGATGCGACAGCCCGGCCTGCGCATCGTTCTCATGCCGCGAGCCGACACCCACGAAGAGCGCCACCGAGACGGATCGGGCGGCGGGCATGGTCTGGGTCAGGACCCGCATCCCGTTGGCGAGCACCGTGCGCTGAAAGGCCTGTCCGACGGCCGCGAGGCCGAGGCTCACCGCGTCGTGTCCTCGTCCTCATCGGTCGCTTCGGACGTCATCGAGAGCTCCATCTGGATGAAGCGCAGGTCGGCGGCCAACTCCTCGGCGTTGCGCGGCAGTGGGCGGCCGTTGGGCTGCACCTCCTCGCCGTCACCCGGGCGGGGCGCGGTGGCGGCGAACTCGATGACCACCCGCTCGCTGCCGATCACCAGGGTGTAGACCAGCAGCTGCTCGGAGGTGGTGTCGAACTGCAGGTAGTCGAACGAGTCGAGGTTCAGGCAGATGGCGAGCGGCGTGAAGTAGCTCGCGATCTCGGGATGGTCGACGACCAGTCGCTCGACCCACCCAGTTCCGCTGCTCTCGACGTGGTTGCCACGGTAGTAGGTGTACGTGACTGTCTGCTTGAGCAGCGGACGCAGGATGTTGTAGATGTCGCTGCGATTGGTGACGACGCCGGTGTTGATGTAGAGCTTGGCTCGCGCCTCGGACATCAGGGCACTCTCAGCGTTGGGCGGGTGGAACGTCGGCGAGTCTAGCACCAGACGGATGCCGTCTGGAGCGCGCCGGCCTGCTGCTAGGATAGCCCGCGTGCAGCTGCTCGCCGTTGACATCGGGAACACGAACATCACGCTCGGGCTGTTCGTCGGCGACCAGCTCGTGGGCTCGTGGAGGGCGACGACTGCGTCGGGCGCGACCGAGGACGAGCTCGCAGCGCTGATCTTGTCGCTGCTGGCGCTCGACGGCCATGGGCTGGACGAGCTTGCGGCGGTTGCGGTCACCAGCGTCGTCCCGCCGCTGACCGCCACGTTTGACCGATTCGTCCATGAGCGGCTTGCCGTTCCGCTGCTGACCATCGATGCCGCGGCATTGAGCGGCATCCTGCAGATACGGATTGACCGGCCGGCCGAGGCAGGCGCCGACCGTCTGGTCAACGCCCTGGCGGCGCGCACCGAGGTCGGCGGCCCCGCGATCGTGGTCGACCTCGGCACCAGCACGAACTTCGACGTCGTCTCAGCCGACGGCGCGTACGTTGGCGGCGCGATTGCCCCCGGGCTCGGCCTGTCGCTCGAGGCGCTGGTCGGCTCCGCCGGCAAGCTGCCCCGGATCGACCTCAAGCGGCCGCCGCGTGCCATCGGCACGAACACCGTGCATGCCATGCAGAGCGGCACCGTACTGGGCTACATCGGCCTGGTCAGCGGCCTGCTGACCGCATTGCGCGGCGAGCTCATCGAACAATCGCCTCCGGATGCGCGGATCACGGTCATCGCCACCGGCGGCTACACCCATGAGCCGTGGCTGCGCGAAGTACCCGGCATCGACCGCGTCGAGGCGGATCTGACGTTGCGTGGCATCCGCTACGCCTGGCAGGCGCTCCGCGACGCCGACCGGCCGCGGACCGGCGACGCGGCTCGCACGAGCGGCACGGCGAGCACGAGCGGCACGGCGAGCACGAGTGAGGCGGCGCGATGAACGACGAGGAGGCACGGGCCGCATCGCTCGCCGGACGGCGGCTGGTGGTCGGCGTTGCTGGCAGCATCGCCGCGTACAAGGCGGTGCTCGTCGTGCGTCGGCTGCTCGAGGCCGGCGCCATCGTCGACGTGGCCATGACACCAGCGTCCACGCAGTTTGTAGGTCCGCTCACCTTCGCCGCGCTCACCCACCGCTCGGTGCTGAGCAACGTGATGGAGCTCGACGGTGAGCAGCAGATCGCGCACATCGAACTGGCCGAGGGAGCCGACGCGATCGTCATCGCGCCGGCCACTGCGAACCTGCTGGCCGAGCTTGCCGCCGGCCTGGTGCGTGATGCGGTGACCGCCATCGCCTGCGCCAGCCGCGCCCCGGTGCTGCTGGCCCCCGCCATGGACGCCGGCATGTGGACCCACCCTGCCACCCAGCGCAACGTCGCCACGCTGCGCGACTTCGGCTACCTGATCGTCGAGCCGGAGGTCGGCGAGCTGGCCAGCGGGCTGACCGGCATCGGCCGCCTGGCGGAACCGGCGCGCATCGTCGAGGCCGTCGAGCGGCTCTTTGCTCGCTCAGGCGACCTGGAGGGCGTGGGCGTGGTGGTCAGCGCCGGAGGCACGCGCGAGCCCATCGACCCGGTGCGCTTCATCGGCAATCGCAGCAGCGGCAAGATGGGCGTGGCCATCGCCGAGGCGGCGCGCGACCGGGGCGCGAGCGTGACCATCGTGGCGGGCGCCATGAGCGTCACCGCTCCACGTGGCGTCACCGTGGTCGAGGCCACCACCGCGGCGACCATGCGCGAGGCGATCATCCGCCTCGCACCACAGGCCGACATCCTGGTCATGGCCGCCGCGGTCGCCGACTTCGCGCCGCTGCGAGCGGCCAGTCGCAAGATCAAGCGCGACGGGTCGGCGATGAACGTCGAGCTGGTGCCGAACCCGGACATCGTCGCCGAGGTCGGCGAGATGCCGGACGGGGTGCGGCCGTTCCTCATCGGCTTCGCCGCCGAGAGCGACGACCTGGAGGCGAATGCCACCGGCAAGCTTCGGGACAAGGGCCTCGACCTGATCGTCGGCAATGTCGTCGGCGGACCGTTCGATGCCATCGGGTCGGACGAGAACAAGGTCACCGTGTTCGGCGCCGAGGGAGCGCTGACCGATTGGCCGATGCTTCCCAAGCGCCAGGTCGCCGAGCGACTGTGGGACCTCATCGCCGACCGCTACCGCAAGGCACGCAGCGAGACTTCGGGGGCCCGGCGTGCGGGCCGCCGGCGCACCCGGGGCTGACCCCGCGCCGATGATCGTCTTTCGCGACGCGGCGGAGCTGCGCAGCGCAATCCTCGAGCGCCGCAGGGCGGGCGACGCGGTCGGCTTCGTGCCGACCATGGGGTTCCTGCACGCCGGCCAGGTCTCGCTCGTCAAGCGCGCCCGCGAGGAGAACGGCTGCGTCGTCGTGTCGAGCTTCGTGAACCCAAGCGACTTCCGAATGCTCGACGAGGCCACCAACACCCCGCGCAACACTCAGCACGATCTCGCGCTGCTCGAGCAGGCGCAGGCAGACATCGCCTTCCTGCCCGACGTGGCGACCATCTTTGCGCCGGATGACCGGACGCGGGTCACAGTCGAGGGCCTCACGCGTCAGCTCGAGGGCGCTTCGCGGCCCGGGCATCTCGACGGGCTGACGACAGTGATGCTCAAGCTCGTCAACCTCGTCGGGCCGGCGCGGCTATATCTCGGACAGAAACATGCGCAACAGGTCGTCATCCTGCGCCGCCTGGTGCGCGACCTGTTCATGAACGTCGACCTTGTCATCTGCCCCACGGTGCGCGCCAATGACGGCCTGGCCCTGTCGTCGGCCAATGCGCAACTGTCGATCGAAGAGCGCCACGCGGCAACCTGCCTCTACGCGGCGCTATCCGCCGCGGAGGCCGCCTACGACCACGGAGAGCGCTCGGCCGAAGTCCTGCGCGCCCGCATGACCGATGCGATCGAGGGCGAGCCGATGGCACGCCTGGACTACGTCAGCGTCGCCGACGCCCATTCGCTGGCCGAGCTGCAACGCGTCAGCGGCCCGGCACTGGCGCTGCTCGCCGTCTGGATCGGGCACACGCGGCTGACCGACAACATGCCGCTCGCCTGGGACGTGGCCTAAGGTACTAGTGCGTCGCGCCCGACCATTCGTATGATGCGGGCAACGCCGGTCCGCCGGCGCCATGGAGGCCGGCGAGTGCCCACGCCCGGCCTCCTCTTAATTCACAGGCGGCCGAGCAGGCCGTCGATGTCAAGCGAGCTGGCCACGAGATCGATGATCGTGGCGATCTTTTCGGTATCGGTGGGGTGCGTCTTGACCAGGATGTCGTCGACGGCGCGCGCCGTCCGGTAGGTATCGGTCTCGACGAGCAGGGCGAACAGGCCGCAGCGCCGCAGCTCTTCCAGGACGGGCTCGGATGGACGGAAACCGCCGGTCAGGACCACGCCGATCACCTTGGGCCGGTCCGGGGTCGCGCGGTTTGCTGCGATCGACGCCAGGACCAGGTCCTCGCGGTCGCCGGGGGTGATCAGCAGCACGCGGTCTTGCAGCAGCTCCATGGCGTGGCCGGCGTGCATGGCGCCGATCGCCACCTCGCCGATGGTCTGGCCAGGCGTCGCCTCGCCGCTCAGCAGCTCGCCCTCGAGGTGGGTCACGATCAGCTCAAGCGACGGGTTGGCCAGCAGCCGGCTGTACGGCAGGCAGCCGAGCAGCTCCACGCCCTGTTGGGCCAGGCCGCGCTCGAGCACCTCGCGCAGCTGCGGTCGAGCGGCGACGTCGACCTTGTTGACGATCGCCCCCAGGACGCGGACGCCA
>JBBRXE010000101.1:0-6531 GCA_038248695.1 Candidatus Limnocylindria bacterium
CTCGTCGTTGCCGCGCGAGTACAGGATCGACGCGACGCTCAGCAGGCGTGCCAGCCGATCGCGCTTGCGGCCGAGCCTGTCGTCGGCCGGATCCCAGCCGTCATGCATCGGCCGATCATACCGGCCCGCCGCCGCGAGGCCCGCGGCAACCCTTGCTCGCGGCTAGGGCGTCAGGAAGAAGAAGGCCAGCGCCAGGATCAGGTAGACCGATACGAGCTGTAGCCCCTCGACCCAGTTCGAGCGCCCATCGAGCGCGATGAATCCGGCGATGAGGACGCCCACGCCCACCGCCACGACTTCGAGAGGGGTGAACACCAGTGTCAGCGGATTGCCGACCAGCAGGCCGAAGAAGACGAGCACCGGTACCGCGAACAGCGCAATCTGGGTCGCCGATCCGATCGACGTGATCAGGCTGAAGTCCATCTTGTTCTTGTAGGCCAGCGTGACGCCGACGACGTGTTCGGCCAGGTTGCCGATCAGCGGGATGACGATGATGCCGATGAAGAAATCGCTGACGCCCAGCGAGGCGACCGCCGGCTCCAGCGTCGCCACCAGCACCTCGCTGGCGAAGGTCAGCGCAGCCGCCGCGGCAAGGAGCACGCCGAGCGCCGTCTTCCAATTCCACTCGGCGACCTCCTTGGCACCGCCGTGCACGGCCGTGGGCGAATCGGCCGCGCGCAGGAAGAACCAGGTCTGCGCCGCGTAGGTCACGATCAGCAACACGGCCACGCCAACCGTCAGCGCCTCGATCTGGAAGAACTGCGGATCGCCGGGCCCCGTTCCCTCGCTGCCACCGATCAGGAAGGCGAAGGTGGCCGGCACCACCAGGCCGATTGTGGCCAGGATCAGGGACGCGGCATTCATGCCGGTCAGCTGCGCGTCGTAGTGCTGCACGCCGTTCTTCAGGCCGCCGATCAGCAGCGACGCGCCGAGCACCAGCAGCAGGTTGCCGACGATCGACCCCGTGATCGATGCGTGGACGATCTCGATCTTGCCGTCGGCGATCAGGAAGCCGGCGATGATGATCTCGCCGATGTTGCCGACGGTGGCATTCATGATGCCCCCGATGCGCGGGCCTGCCGCGATGCCGAGCTGCTCCGTGGCATGGCCGAGCGTGTAGGCCAGCCCCAGGATGGTGAAAGCGCTGACGCCGAAGGTCAGCGTCGCATCGGCACCCAGGATCCGAAGTGCCACGACGACGACGGTGCCCCCGATCGAGACGGCGTAGGCGACCAGTGACAGCACGTCGCGGATGGTAGCCGCTCAGTCGGGACGCCGGTCAGTCAGGACGTGGGGCTGATTGATGCGCTGGCCGATGCCGGCGCGCTCGCACTGGCGCCCGGGCTGCCACTCGGCACTGCGCTCGGAGCCGGCGCCGCCTCGCCGGGGAGCGCCGCCAGCATGGCCGCATTGATCTTGGCGTCAGTGCCGATCATCAGGAAGACAAGGTCCTGCGCTGCCCAGGTGTAGATCATCGTGCCGGCTGCGGTGGCGTTGTCCTCGGGTCGCGACCACACCAGGTTGCCGTTCACCGTCGTCAGCTTCCACGCCTCGGGATGCAGGCCGGCGATGCCGACGTAGCGGCCGGCGGTGGCGAGGTACGGACGCAGCGCAGCGGTCGTCACCGGATTCCCCTCGAGCCGCATGGCGTACAGCGACAGCTTGCGCGGCTCGACATACGCCACGGCCAGTGAGCGGAAGCGATTGCCGATGGCGCCAAACGCGGGTGCGATGTCGCCCGGCGTCATCCCGTACTGGTCGGATGCGGGCTTGACCACCTTGGCGCCGCCAGCCATGTCGGGGATGACCGCCTCCAGCGCCGCATCCGGCGGGTTGGTGTACGAAGGGCTGGGTGACGGCGTCGGGACGGGCGTTGGCGTTGGAGCGGGGATCGAGACGGTGCTCGACGGAACCGCGGAGCCGGGAAACGACCCGGCCGATGGACCGGTCGGCTCGGTGCTGCCGCACGCCGCCAGGAGCAGGGCCGCCACCATCAACGTCAGCAGCGCGAGCGTTGCAGGGCGCGGCGAAGCGAGGCGAGGCATCAACATTGGGGGTGGCGATCATAACATCGCCCGGAGTCAGGCCGCGCCCTTGGCCTCGTTATCAACGTCGATCGTGTCGGGTGCCGCGTGGTCGGCCCCGCGGCGGCGGGGTGGCGTCACTCGGCGGCGGCGCAACGCAGCGGCCAACGCATCGATCACCTCGGGCCGGAACCGGCGCTTCTGCGATCGCAGCTCGTCGAGCGCCTCCGTCCGCGTCAGCCGCGTTCCCCCCGCGCCGCTGGTCATCACGTCGAAGACATTCGCCGCGGCCACGATCTGTGCCGGAATGGGCATGGAGCGCCACGTCGCGCCGGTTCGACGGCTCCAGCGCATGATCGCGTCGATCGCGGTAAGTGAGGAGATACCGTGCATCTCGGCCGTGGCGACGAGCTCCAGGCCGTGCAGGCGCGCCGCCAGCTCGACATTGCGCGCGTCGTCCTCATCACAGCCGAGGTGCCGCGCGATGCCGGCCGCCAGGCGGCCGACGCGATTGGCGTGGCCCTGGGTGTGGTGGCCGCGGGCATCAAGCGTGCGTGTCACGCCCAGCAGCACGTCGCGCATGCCGGTGCCTTCCCCGTCACTGCCGATGCGCGCCGCGTGCTCGACCAGGTGTTCGACGCTGCGCGGTTCGTCGACACGCAACAGCGCCGCCCGGGCGAGCTGGTCAAGGGTGCCGCGCAGGTCGCGCATCTCGCGCGGCACGTCCGAGGCGAGCACTACGCGGTCCTCGCCCGACTGCTTGCCGAAGTAGAGCGCCGTGTCGGCCGCGGCGATCAGGGCATTCTTATCCTCCGCGTCCGCGGGCCAATTGCCCACGCCGACGGTGATCGTAACCGGACTGAGCTCCTTGGCCGTCAGGCGCGCCACGGCGCGTCGTACGCGCTCGGCGACGGAAACCGCGGTCGCGGCATCGACGCCGCGCAGGATCAGGGCGAATTCGTCGCCGCCGTAGCGATAGACCCGGTCGTCGGCGCGCGCCGCCCCATTGATCTCCGCGCCGATGGCGTGCAGCAGCGCATCGCCAGCCGGGTGTCCCAGGCGGTCGTTGTACGTCTTGAAGTTGTCGAGGTCCATCATCAGCAGCGAGACGAGCTCGTCACCATCGGTCTCACGGGCATGCGCGAGGGTGTCCGACAGCTCGTGCTGGAAGGCACCGTGGTTGCCGAGTCCGGTCAGCGCATCGGTCTCGGCCAGCAGGCTGACGGCTCTGTGCGTGTCGGCGTTGCGCAGGGCGATCGACGCCTGGCCCGCGAAGAGCTTGACCAGCTCCAGGTCGTTCTGGCTGAAGTAAACCTCCGGGCCTCCCACGCGGCTGATGTTCAGCGAGCCGGTGACCGTGCCGTCGCTGATGAGCGGCACGACGATGAGTGCCTCCGGGTCATCCGGCGTGCCGGGGATCTGGGCCACGCGCGGATCGGCCAGCGCGTCGTTGGCCATGACGGCCTGGTGATGGTCGACCGCCCAGCCCATCAGTCCGTGGCCGAAGGGGACGACGTAGTTTGCCACCTGCTCGGCGTGGCGCTCGCGGGCCAGCATCGGCAGGAGGACGCCCTGTTCGTGGTCGGCTCGGTAGATGGACAGGTTGTCGTAGTGGACCACGCTCTTGAGCCCATCGGCGATGAGCTCGAAGACACTGGCATGGCCGAGCGATCCGAGCAGGCGCTCGTTGATCTCCAGCAGGCGACCCTGCGAGTCGAGCTGCCGGGCAAGCTCGGCCGACTGCTGCTCCAGCCGCTCATAGGCGGTCGCGTTGGCGATCGCCTGCGCCGCATAGCCCGCGAAGATGTTCATCGTCTGCAGGTCATCGTCGGTGAACTGGTTGAGGCCCAGCTTCGACAGCGCCAGGACGCCCACGGCGCGCTCCTCGTAGAGCATCGGCACGACGAGCATCGACTCCTCGATGTCATCGGTCCCGTCGATGGTGTGCCCGCGCTGGTCGGCCAGCGCGTCGTTGATGAGCAGCGCGCGACCGGTCTCGGCGACCGTGCCGGTAAAGGAACCGGGACCGATGTCGACCTTCAGCCGCTCCTCAAAATCGCCTTCGCCCAGCAGGCGCCGCGTGTAGGCGACAGGGTTGCAGGTCCGTGACGCCCAATCGACCGTATAGATCCGGATATCGTGGTAGGCCGCCAGCTCGCTGGCCTCGGCGACGATGGCATCGGCGATCGACTGCACATCGGTCAGCCGGTTGAGGCGTGCCGAGAGGTCCTGGATCGATTGCATGCGGGCCGCCTGCTCCGCGGTCGAACGATAGAGCCGGGCATTGCTGATGGCGATCGCCGCCTGGTTGGCGAACGCCTGCGCCAGTGCCAGCTCGTCCTCCGGCCAGTCGTGGTCGCGGCCGTGGTACAGGCCCAGCAGGCCGAGCGTCCGGTCATGCGAGACGAGCGGCACGATGCAGGCAGTCTTGATGCCGGCGCGCTGGTACGTCTCACGCATCATGCCGGCGCTGCCGCGCGTGTCGGCGTGGTCGACCACGTACGTCCGTCGGTCACGGATGGCATAGATGCCGAGTGACGGGCTCTCCAGCGTCAGCCCGTCGACCGCTGCCTGGAACTCGTCGCTGATGCCGCGCGCGGCGACGGGCTCGAAGGGATGCCCCGGGTCGCCGGTGAGCAGCCACAGGCCGGCATGGTCGGCGTCGAACAGCGATCGCGTGCGGTCGATGATGTTGCTGAACACGGCCGCCAGGTCGAGGTTTCCGGTGAGTTCCTGAGTGATGGCCCGAAGCGCGCGCGCCCGGGTCAGCTCGCGGCGTACGCGGGTGATGAGGCGCGCGCTGTGGATGGCGAGCGCGATCGCGTTGCTCGCCGTGCGCAGGAAGGGCAGATGCGCTGCGCTCAGGGCCCCGCCCGGCTCGTCGGCCACGAACAGCATGCCGACGAACTGGCCCGCGGCGCGCAGTGGCAGGCGCACCTCCGTGAGCGAAGTCGCATCTCCATCGGCCTGCACGACCGATTCGGCCAGCGGTGTGGCGCTGTCTCCTTCGAGCTCCAGCAGGGTTGGGGGTGCGATGCGATAGCCGGCGTGGGTTTCGAGCGCCAGTGCGCTGTTGCGCACGATGTAGATGGCCAGGCGCGCGTACGCGAAGCGCGAGCGGATGGCTTCGACGGCGACGCGGCACACGGCTGACATGTTCGAGGCGGCCGCGGCCCCCTGGGCCAAGCGCGTCAGCACGGCAAGCTCCGCGTCGCGCTGCTCGTCGCCGACTGGCGAGGCAGGTGGCGCGACATCGGCACCCTCGGCGAGCAGCCGCTCCACGTCGCCGTGCCGATAGCGTCGATCGCCGCGCGCATTGATGCGGTACGCCGTCAGTCGACCGGCCTCGGTCCAGCTGCGGATGGTATTGGGATGGACCCCCAGCAGCGCGGCGGCCGAGGCGACGCTGATCAGGGCGTTATCCGCGCTCCGTTCGCGAGGTGGGATCGCCACTCGGTTGCCTCCGTTGCGTCCATTACGAGCGACGCCTCCACTCGCTCGGAATGGAACTTCTGGTAGGTGCCGTGCAATGAATGGTAGAAGTGGCAAGCCGCGCAGCCGATGCCCCGTTCGTACCGATCCACCCCCGTACAAGCGTCGTCGCTGGCCGGCACGCCGAGATGTGCCGGGGTCAGCGCAGGCCGATCACCACGGTGGCAGCCAGGCCGATGGCGGTCAGCAGCCCCCCGCACAGCGTCGCCAGCACGGCAACCGGCACCCAGCGGCGGTGCGGCCCGCCCAGCAGCCGCATGGCCTCATCCAGCTCCATGGTCGAGATCAGATACCCACCCGGCGGGGGTTGGATGCGCACGCCTGCGCCGTCGCGCTCGACGCGGGCCAGCACGAGTAGCCGATCGATGATGCCGATCATTCGCGTCTCGGCCCGCGCGGCGGTAATCGGCCCCGCCTCCGTCTCGAGCCGGGCGATGGCCGGCTGATAGGTCGCGTCCAGGTCGGCCGGCGAGCCGTTCCAGGTGTGCGGGATTGCGATCAACGGCTCGGCTGCCTGTGCCGGGTCGACGGTCAGCGCACCGTCGTGGTCCCACAGTTCGAAGCTGCGCGTCTCGCGCCGATGTTCGATGCTGCGCCAGCCGTCCCGGGTCCGCACCTCGACGTCGCGGTGCCATGCCACCAGCCGCTCGTCGTTGTCACTGACCAGGGGATCCGCACAGCGGACGCGGCCCGTCAGGCGTACCGGCCGCGGCGGAAGCCCGGTGGCGTCGAAAAGCGTGCCGACCTTCATCTCGCGCGCGCCACCCAGGCGTCGCGCCATGCGTATCCGCGCCCCGCTGCCCCTCAGCGCCAGCACTCCCCCGACCAACAGCGCCAGGCCGAGAAGGGCAGCGGGGAGCGCAAGGACGAGTGCCGGGGGCATGCCAGCGAGTATATCGGCAGCTCTCCACCCGCGGCGGCGGCTGATCAGGCGCGGCGCCTTTGGCTGCCCGGCCTACTCCCGCACGTCCACGACCGATGCACCTGCGGCTCGCCTGAGGTCCTCGCTCGCGGC
>JBBRXE010000102.1:0-6468 GCA_038248695.1 Candidatus Limnocylindria bacterium
CACGTCAGACCACCGCCGGCCGGGCAATGGACGGTGCCCCCAGCTTCAGCCGCCGCAGGAGCTGGGCATTGGCCGCTACGATGACCGTCCAGAGGCTCATGGCCAGGGCGCCGACGCTCAGCAGCAGCTCAGCGAGGGAGCTGAGCGCGCCGCGCGCCTGGCGAATCGCCCGCATCTCCAGCCAGTGGCCCAGGCTCATGACCGTTATCAAGGTCGCCACGGCACGGCAGTGACATTGATATCGGCCGACAGGGTCTCGTCGCCGATCGCCTGGAGTTGGTGCTGGCCGGAGGGCAGATAGTTGGGGATGGTGATCTCCTTCTCAAATGCACCAGCGGCGCTGGTCGTCACCGTGTGGTCACCAGCCGCGCGGGTAGCCGCTGCACCGAGCACGTCCAAGCAGTCCAACCGCAGGGGCAGCATCGTCGTCGCGCGAGGGGACGGCCGGACCCGCCTGCCAGTGTAGGATCGGCGCCCGCCCATCGAACCTCGGGCGCGCGAGAGCTAGCCGGTCCCAAACAGGCGCCCAACCACCACCAGCGCCACGAGCGCACCGGCCAGACTGGCGGCCCCACGTGCGCGTGGGGAGGCTTGCCGCGAGACCGTTCCCGCGATCGGCAGGGCGCTGAGCACGACGATCGCATACACCAAGTGAAGCAGCTCGCGGGGGCGCCCGCCGACGACCAACAGGCCCAGCCCGCCGGCGATCGTTACCACCAGCACCACCAGGAGGAGCCCTTCGAGCTGGTCGGTCGCGCGTCCGGACGGCATACGGCGCCAGGCGCGCCAGCCGGCCTCCGCACCCACGAGCACCATCAGCAGCGTGCCGGCGATGGCGAGCCAAGTGTGGAGTTGCGTGGCGATCGTCGACCTCCGTGAGCGGGAGCGGGTGCGTCGGGTCGGGTCGGATCAGCCCGCCCCGGCGATCGCATTCTGCACGACGCCGACGATCAGGATGAGCCAGAAGATGCCCATCGCCAGGAACGCCCAGCCGCGTTTGCGCCAGCTGAATGCTGCGGCAGCACTGTCCGGCTCCTTGTCGCCGCGATCCACGAAGGGAATCGCGACCAGGGCACCGAGCAGCAGGACCATACCGATGATCGTGCCCCAGATGTCCGGATTGATCCCGAGCCGCAGGTCGACGAAGACGTTCATGCCGTGCGTCCAGCTGATCGGGAAGGTCGGCTTGTAGCCGAGACCACCCGGCCCGTGCGTCGAGCCGAAGAGCGGGGACGCGGGAAGCAGCTGCGGCGCCGTCCCTGCGTCGCGCGGGAGGAAGATAGCGATGAGCAGGACCGCCCCGAGGATGATCGCGCCATAGATCAGCCAGCCCCGAATGTGCTCGCTGAATCCAGCCGTGCGGCCGCTGATGCGAATCCAGAACGGCGTTGAGATGCCCTTGAACCGGATCAGCAGGTAGTGCCATCCGATGAAGGCACCCAACGCGATCGGGATGATGGAGATGTGCAGTGCGTAGAGCTGGGTGAGCTTCTCGGTTGCGGTGGGAATGTCCTTCAGGGCGGCGAAGGTGTAATTGAAAGCCCCGGCAAGTCCAACCGCCTGGAAGACCTCCGAGGTGTGCCACGGCACGGCAAAGCCCACTTCGTCCCAGTGGAGCGCCTCGCCGGTGATGGACATGACGAACGTGATGCCCGCCAGGCCAACACCGACCAGCCAGAGCCCCTGCTTGCCGCGCCGGTAGCCGCCGCTAATGAAGACCCGGAGCATGTGGATCAACACCAGGGCGAAGATGAGGTAGGCGTTGTAGTAGTGGAAGTTGATGATCGTCGCCCATCCGGCCGTCTGGAGCAGATGCGACACGTTCTGGTATGCCAGCCCGGCATCCGGGACGTACACCGTCGTCAGGAGGAATCCAGTGAGGATCTCAAGCGCGAGCCCGATCGCGAGCACGCCGCCGAGCAGGTACCAGATGCTGTTCGTCTCGACCGGGATGAGGTACTCGCTGATCATTTGGCGGACACCGAACTGGTCCGCCAAGATGAACCGGAACCCTCGCCGGACGGGCGGGGTAGGCCCCGCTTCGGGGGACATAGGCGATGTCATGGACCCGCCCTCCTGCCTTCGGAATGCAACCTGAGCCCGGATGACACCGGGCACAACCATTGGGGCGATCTTCGTGATCACAGTGAAACGCGGCCCGGGCCAAATGTCCCGAAACGTCTGGTACAGATGGCCTCTTTGACCGAAGCTTGACCCGCATGTCGACCATGATGGTCGCGGCCGTTGCCACGCGAGTCTCGTTGCGCTGTCGAACGTCCCATCCGGCTGCCGCATGGCAGCAGTCTACGAGCGAGGCGCCTGCACCCTACCCGCTCAGGAATTCGAACAGGGACCCTGCCAAGAAGAATGGCAGCGCGAACGCCCAGATCCAGCCGACGTCGCGAACCGCCTCGCCCGGGATGCGGAGCGTCAGCCGGGGACGAACTGACACATCGTTTCGGCGACGCCAGGCAACGAGGCCGAGGTACATGCCCGCACCGCCGGTGAGGATGAAGGGGATCTGCTGCAACGCCACCGTGACGAGGTAGTAGAACGCAGGGCCCGGTTGGCCGAGCCGACTACGGTGCTGCGCGTCGACCGAGACGATGCCGCCGATCCAGCCACGATACGCGGCGATCGGCAGCGGCCCCACGACGGCCAGGCCGGTCACCGACGCGATAAGCGCGACCTCGACATTGCCCCCGACGTCCAGCAGGGCGGCCTTCGCCCGGTCGCCCTGGTTATATGCGGACGTGATGTCACTGCCCTGCGCGGCGCCGACAATCGCGTCGCGTTGGTCGAGTGCGAAGCCGTTGCCAGTTGTCGCAAGCACCCCGCCGACCACGAGCGACGAGACAGAGACGACGGCAAGGATGGCGATGGTCGCGCGAGCCCGGCGCAATGCCTCGGAGATCCGATGACTGAGCCGTCGCATGCTAGGTCCGGGTCGCGAACACGGCGATTGCGGCCACGGCGAGCGCGACGAGTGCCGTTCCGGCGGCCACGATGGTCCACTCGTCAACGGTCTGACTTGGGGACGCCGGTCCCCTCCTCGACATGACCGGTTCGCGCCAGATCGAGCCCGTCGAGGAGCATGTCGAGGCCGGCTTCGAACGCCTGGCGACCCCCCTCACCCGATCCGTCGAGGTGCCACCGGACGTGCTCCGCCGTATGCGGCAACTCCTCGATCGGCATCGTCGCGAGGTACTTCCGACCGAGGTCCTCGATCCCCGGCGCCGTGGACGGGATGCTCGACTGCCACAGCGTGAACCCGATGGTGTAGCTGTCGAGGGCGTGATAGGCGTGGTCCGCGAGGCCCATCGGCAGGTCCGCCTCTGCCAGAGACGCAAGTACCGCCTCCATCCAGTCGCTCCGCGTTCGGCTGAATGATGCTGGCGTCATGAGAACCGTCGCCGCCCACCGATGGCGATTGAGGACCCCATGGGCGGAGAGCGCGGTCGATTGCAAGGCGGCCTTCCAAGGGGTTCCAGCCACCGGCAGCTCGATCTCCGACAGGACTCGCTCCAGGATTCCGGCGAGCAGGTCGTCCTTGCTCCGCACGTGGTGGTACAGGGACATGGCCTCGACACCGAGGCGGGCCGCGACCCGCCGCATCGAGACCGCCACCAGTCCTTCGTGGTCTGCGAGCTCCAAGGCGGCAGACAGCACGCGGTCCCGGCTGAGCGGCGCTCGCGGCTCGGGGTGAGTCCCGTCGGCGGTGATCTTGGTCGCCAAACTCGGGCGTCTCCTCTTGACAGCCTTACGGCGTACGATTACCGTCTATCCTGAGTTTATAGCGTAAGGCAGGCATCGGCGCGTGCAAGACGTCGGACGTGAACGGTCGCAATCCCTGAACCCGGCATGAAGAGACGAGGTTGGATCGGAGGGACTCCGTTTGGACATCTACGAGGCGCTCTACACGACCCGCGCGATGCGGCGGCTCAAGCTGGACCCGATCCCGCAAGCCTCGCAGGCTCGGATCCTCGACGCAGCGATCCGCGCCCCGAACATTGGGCAGGAGTGGCGCTTCATCCTGGTCGATGACCACGACATCGTGGCCAGGCTCGCGCCCTTGTACGAGCAGGCGTTCGAGCGACTGATGCGGCAATTCGGCGCGGAGCCGGACGACCTTGAGAAGGCCGAGGGCCCGATCGGACGCATTGCCCGTTCGGGCATGCACCTGGCTCGTCATTTCGGTGACGTCCCGCTGGTGCTGTTCGCCTTCGATCGCACCCGTGAGGGGAGCGGAGTCTATCCGGCGGTGTGGAGTGCGATGCTGGCCGCCCGGGCCGAGGGGATCGGCTCGACCCTGACCGGCGTGCTGCAAACCTTCTTTGCGGATGAGGTGTTCGACCTTCTTGGCGTACCGAAGGACGCGGGCTGGTACATGCACGGAGTGGTCCCAATGGGCTATCCGACCGGCAATTGGGGAGTCGCACCCCGCATGCCGGTTCACGAGGTCGCCGCGCGTAACGGCTGGGACGGCGAGCTTGGATTCGGCGTGTCGACGCCGTTGTGGCCGGGGGATCAATCCAGGGAGGCTGGCTAGAACTACTTGCGCGGCGATCCGCAAGCCCTGGGCGACGAGACGCCCAGCCTAGCCGAGCCGGGCGCCTGGGCCGGGCAGCGGTCGGCGACGAAGGCCGTGCTGTCCCCCGCCGTCAGCTGCGCGAGATCGAGCCCGGCGGGCCTCACCCGCGCGGCCACGAACGGCCGCACCGCGTCCACATAGCCGCGAGCGGTCGTCGGCGCCAGGCTGTTCCACCCTCGAAGCACAGCGCTATGCGCCTCGCGAAGCCACAATCCGATGCTCTGCCTATTGAGCTAAGCACCACGACGCTCCGCGTGGACGCAGCGGGAGCGGCTGTATCGTCGCCGATCGGACAGGCTCAGTCATCTGCACCCGTGCCGAGGCTGTCGCGCAGCGCATGAGCATCGTGCGAAGTAGCGAGGGGGTCAGAATGGCACGCGCCATGCTTGGTGAGGGGCGAACGGCCGCTTGGCCGGTAAGCTGATGTCTGGCAACAGAAGATCGGGCAAGGAGGATATCGACTTGAGCATCATTGCATGGTTGGTTGTGGGTGCGCTGGCGGGATGGATCGCGGGCATGATTGTCCCCGGTGACGAGGGCTACGGCTGGCTCGGGAGCCTGGTAGCGGGGATTCTCGGCGCTCTCGTTGGCGGATTCATTCTGGGCGCGCTGACGAAAACGGATTGGACGACGGGGATCAATATCCCGACCATCATCGCCGCGATCGTTGGCGCGATCATCGTCGTCTACGTCTGGAAGGCGATCGCGGGGCGCGGACACAGCACGGTCTAGCACGTCACAACGTCGGATGACCAAAGGAAGGGACCGAGCTCCGCGGAGCCGGTCCCTTCTTTTTTGCTCGGGCCGTAGAGCATGCCAACGACGCCTGATTGGCACGCTGGGTGCTTACCAGATGTGTTCATGCAGACCACACCGACCCGGCACCACGACGCCGCGGTGACCGAGCAGGAACGTCTCAAGGCGGGACGCAGCGACGAGCGACAGGGCGGCGTCGCGCGTTGGTTCGCTCATGCCGCGTCGCGCCTGTCTGGGACTCTCGGCTCGGCATGGTCGTTCCTGGTGGCGGTGCTCGTCGTCGTCGCGTGGGCGGTCAGTGGGCCGCTCTTCGGCTACAGCGACACCTGGCAGCTGGTCATCAACACTGGAACAACGGTGGTCACCTTCCTGATGGTGTTCATCATCCAGAACACGCAGAATCGCGACTCGAAGGCGACCCAGCTGAAACTCGACGAGCTCGTGCGGGCGGTGGAGAAAGCACGCAACAGCTTCATCGGCGCCGAGGACGAAGACGAGCAGAAGCTCAACCAGGAGAAGGAGGAGTTCGAGGTCGAGAAGGCGATCGGCGAACACGTCGAGGACGAGTAGTTCGGCGGATTACTTGATCACGACGACCTCGACGGCGCCGCGCTTGTGCAGCACCGAGATGCCGACGTCGTTGGTGCGCCGCTGCAGCACGAGGTCGAGCGACGCCTCGCCAACCTGCAGGTCGCTGATCCACAGCTCATCGATGAAGTCCGGCAGCCGCACTTGCGTGAAGCGCACCTGTCGGTCAACCGCGTCGACCTCCACGCCAAGGCACGCCTGCAGCAGCAGGAAGACCGATGCGGACGCCCAGGCCTGCGGAGAGCAGGCCACCGGATAGGCCGTTGGCCCCTCGCCGTGGCGCCGCGGGAAGCCGCAGAACAGCTCCGGGAGCCGCCGCAGATCGATGAACAGGCTGGCGGCATACATGCCCTCGAGGATGCGGAGCGCCGCATCGGTCATGTTGTAGCGAGCCATGCCGGCGGCGATGATCGCGTTGTCGTGCGGCCACACCGACCCGTCGTGGTAGGACATCGGGTTGTAGCGAGCTTCGCCCGTCGCCACGGTGCGAACGCCCCAGCCCGAAAAGCCTTCGGGTGACAGCAGGCCGTCCG
>JBBRXE010000103.1:0-6219 GCA_038248695.1 Candidatus Limnocylindria bacterium
CATGGGGGCGGTCAGCGGCCAGTACTGGCGCTGGATGGGCGCCTTCATCGAGATGCATGATCGACTGCGCGGGATCGGCAAGCCGACGATCGCGCGTATCAATGGAGTGGCCGTCGGCGGCGGCCAGGAGCTGCAGCTGGCATGCGACCTGTCGGTGATGGTCGACGACGCCTACATCCGCCACGTCGGGCCGGAGCACGGCTCGGTGCCCGCGGGCGGCGCGACGCAGTGGCTGCCGCTGGTTGTCGGTGATCGCCGGGCGCGCGAGATCGTGATGCTGTGCGAGCCGATCTCGCCGACCAAGGCGCTCGACTGGGGCCTCGTTTCAAGGGTGGTACCGCGCGCCGATCTGGATGCGACCGTCGCCGAGCTGGCCGAGAAGTTCCGCCACAAGCTGCCGGAGGCGCTGCGCTACACAAAGACGCAGCTCAACTGGTGGCGCGACCTCGTCTGGTCGCAGACGATCACCCACGCCCGCGACTGGCTGGCGGTCCACTCGACCGCCGATGAGACGAAGGAAGCGGTCAACGCCTTCCACGAGAAGCGACCGCCGCGCTTCGATGAGCTGCGCTGGATGCAGGCGTTTCCGAGGACCTGCGAGCGCTGCGGCGCATCGGGGCTGCCGGCGGCGCACGGTTTCTGCGGGGTGTGCGGTGCGCCGCTCAACCCGGCCTGGGAGGCGAGCGGTGACGCCCGCGGTGGGCCGGACCGTGCCTGAGAACGAGCAGCTTGTCCTGGTCGAGCGCCAGGCCGAGCAGCGCACCGCGCTGGTCCGCTTCAACCGGCCGAGGCAGCTCAACGCGCTGAACGGCGCGGTCATGGACCAACTCTGCGACACGCTCGAGGGGCTTGACCGCGACGACACCGTGCGCACCATCGTGGTCACGGGCAACGAGCGGGCGTTCGCCGCCGGCGCCGACATCGGCGAGATGGCGGGCGCCAGCCCCATCGACATGCTGAAGACCAACCGCATCGGTCAGTGGGATCGCATTCGACGCATCAGCAAGCCGGTGATCGCCGCGGTGAACGGCTGGTGCCTGGGTGGCGGGTGCGAGCTGGCCATGACGCTCGACCTGATCGTGGCCGGCGAGAGCGCCCGCTTCGGGCAGCCGGAGATCAGCATCGGCATCATCCCCGGCGCCGGGGGGACCCAGCGGCTGACGCGCGCCATCGGCAAATCCAAGGCGATGAAGATGATCCTGACCGGCGAGCCGATCACCGCCCGCGAGGCCGAGGCGGCCGGCCTCGTGGCGCAGGTCACGACCGACGAGCTGTGCGTCGAAGATGCGCTCGCGCTGGCCGCGAAGGTCGCGACCAAGTCGCCATTGGCGCTGCGGCTGGCCAAGGAGGCCGTCAACTTCGCCTACGAAGCTTCACTGACCGATGCGCTGGCCCACGAGCGCCGCCTCTTCTATCTGCTCTTCGCCAGCGAGGACCAGAAAGAGGGCATGGCGGCCTTCCTGGAGAAGCGGACCCCCGACTTCACGGGCCGATGAACCTGGGCAACCCCGATCATCCCGTCGGGGGGCTGTCGGTCAAAACGCCGCCGGGAGTCGAGCTGCGGCCCGTCGGCCGCGACGATTTCGCCGTTGCCCTCGAGCTCGTACGTGAGCTGTATGAGCTCCCGTCGACCGATGCGAACGCGTTCCAGCCGCGCTTCGATGCCCTCATCGGTTCGGTCGACGCCGCGCCGTTTCTGTCGCTTTTCGAAGGTATGCCCGTGGGCCTGGTCATCTTTCACTTCCGTCGCCGCCTGGGCTTCGCCCGGTTCCAGGGCTGGATCAGCGACCTCTACGTCCGTCCCCCGTTCCGTGGGCGGGGGATCGGGCGCGTCCTGGTGCAGGCGTGCATCGAGGAGTGGCGGCTGCGGCAATGCGCCTCGATGATGCTCGAGACCGGCGACGCCAACGTCGCCGCACGCGGCCTGTACGAGTCGCTTGGCTTCGTGGAGGCGGGGAAGCACTTCCAGCTGCGGCCGGTGACCGTCCGCGGCGTGGCCCTGCCCGACGGTGTGGACCTGCGGCCAATGGACGTCGACGACTTCGAGCCGGTCACCCGCCTGCTCGGCGAGCTTGGCGTGCCGGTGCCGGCCGAGGAGCGCATGGATGCGGTGCGCCGCACATTCGTCGATCACGTGCGGCGTTCGGACACCGCATCGCGCGTAGCGCTGCTCGACGGGGCCGTGGTTGGTGTCTGCAGCCTCGAACTGCGGGATCCGTTCTTCACGCTGGCGCCCCAGGCCTGGATCCCTGAGTTCGTCGTCACCGATCAGGCTCGGGGGCACGGGATCGGGGCGGCGCTGCTCGACTCCGTCCTGGCCGAGGCAGCGGCCCGCGCGGCCTACGCCTGTGTCCTGGAGTCAGGCCCACAACGCGCCGCCGCCCAGCAGCTTTACGCCGCGGCCGGCTTTGCCGACGTCGGCAGCTTCTACGGGTTTCCGGCCGGCTGACTCACGGCGGGGTGACGTCAGGCACGCCTGGATCGGCGGTCCATTTCGTCAACATCGCCGAAACCGTTGCGGCCGCCCCGGCGACGTGCTAAACAGACACTCTTCAGTGATCGTCCCGCTCGTGCCCGATCTCCGAGCTGACCAGACACCCCCGCCGAATCACTGAACGCGGAGACCGCGGCGGTTGCGCCGCATCCACCATGCACGGGAGTGAGGGTATGCCAGGTTTCGTCCAGGATCGGCAGCCGCTGCGCCGGTCAACCACCCGCTTCGCGGCCATCGTCGCGAGCATCGGCCTGCTCATCGGTCTCGTGGGGCCGGTCGCAGCAGCCACCCCGGATATCTCGGTCGGCCGCCAGACGCTCCAGAAACTCACGAGCCTCGGAGCGCGACACATGGCGCCGGCTGCGACCTTCAGCACGAGCGCCATCCAGCCGGCGATCAACGGCCCCGAGATTGGCGCCGACCCGGATCAGGAGCGGCCGGACTCGGAGAACGCCGCGCACGTGCCGGCAATCAGGGCGCCGCGCCCGGGCGTCATCCCGGTTGTCAACGCGACCTCCGAAAACGGCTTCGATGGGCTCAATCACTTCGACCAGCGCAGCGCCGGAACGGGCGCGTACACCAACACCCAGTTCAGCCTCGAGCCGCCCGACCAGGCGCTGTGCGTCGGCGCCGGCTTCGTGCTCGAGAGCGTCAACACCGCGATCCGCGTGCGCAACGCCGCCGGCGCCGCGCTGAGCGCTCCGGTGGCCCTCAACCAGTTCTTCGGCCTGGCGCCCGAGATCAATCGCACGACCTTCACCTACGGTGATTTCAGCAGCGATCCCAAGTGCTACTACGACACGGATACGGGCCGCTTCTTTGTCAGCCTGCTGCAGATCGACATCGTGCCGTCCACCGGCGCCTTCGGTGTCCACTCGAAGCAGCTGCTGGCCGTCAGCACCACCAGCGACCCGCGTGGCAGCTGGCACCTCTACAGCTTCGACACGACCGATGACGGCACCAACGGCACCCCTCGCCACGCGAGCTGCCCGTGCTTCGGCGACCAGCCGCTGATCGGCGCGGATGCCACCGGCTTCTACGTGACGACCAACGAGTTTCCGATCAGCGTGGCCGGCTTCAACGGCGCGCAGGTCTACGCCATGAGCAAGTGGGCTCTGGCGGCCGGCACGCTGCCGACGGTGGTGCACCTCGACAACCTCTCGCAGGCGGAGGGGCCGGCCTACTCGATGCAGCCCACCACGACCCCTCCGGGCGGCGCGCACGCGAGCGCACGGAACGGCACCGAGTACTTCCTCTCGGCGCTCGACTTCGATGCGACCATGGACAACCGGATCACGCTCTGGGCGCTCATCAACACGAAGACCCTGACGCAGGCCACTCCGTCGGTGAAGCTCAAGCAGGCCGTTCTGGCCTCGGAGGTCTACGGCCAACCGCCCGTGGTCGAGCAGAAGAAGGGCGTTGCCCCGCTCGACCTGGCGCTGCGTTCCAGGGTCGGCGTCCAGCTGGGCCTCGTCCCGAAGCCGGTCCACGAGAAGTTCAACGTACTCAACAGCAACGACGACCGCATGAACCAGACGGTTTATGCGGGCGGTAAGGTCTGGGGAGCCGTGAACACCGTGGTCAGGGGCAATGGCCCGACGCGCACGGGGATCGCGTACTTCATCGTGACCCCGCGCTGGGACGGCGGCCTGACGGGCAGCATTGCCAACCAGGGCTACGTCGCCCTGCGCAACAACAGCGCGATCTTCCCATCCATCGCCGCCAATGCGGCGGGGCACGGGATCATCGCGTTCACGCTGGTCGGCCATGATTATTTCCCGAGCGCGGCGTATGTCAGGGTCGATGCGACCCATGATCCCGCCTCGGTCCGCGTCGCTCGCTGGGGGAGCGGGGCGGCGGACGGCTTCACCGGGGAGACGAGCCAGGATCCGGGCGACGGCGGAGTGGAGCGCTGGGGTGACTACTCGGCCGCCGTGGCCTCCGCGAATGGCTCGATCTGGTTCGCGACCGAAACCATCAACCAGTCGTGCACGTTGAGGGAGTTCGCGCACGACACGACCTGCGGCGCGACCCGCACGATTCTCGCCAACTGGGGGACGTTCATCGGACAGGCAACCCCGTAGCGAACAACGGGTCGTCCATCTGACCGGACCGATGCGCAGGCCGGCTCCCCCGCGGAGCCGGCCTGCGTTCGCGCCTAGAATCTGCAGATGCCCCCAGGAAACGAGCGCGGGATGAGCCGCGAGCAGCTGCTGGTGACCATTGGGGTGATGGCCGGCATCGCGGTCTCGGCGCTCGACTCTACGGTTGTCGGCACGGCGATGCCGACGATCATCGGACAGCTCGGCGGGATCGACCAGTATGGCTGGGTCTTCGCGGCCTACCTGCTGACCGCCACGACCACCGTACCCATCTTCTCGACGCTGGCCGACGTGCACGGCCGCAAGCCGATCTTCCTCATCGGTCTTGCCATGTTCGTGGGTGGATCGATGCTGTGCGGCGTCTCCCAGTCGATGCTGCAGCTCATCATCTTCCGGGCCATCCAGGGCCTGGGCGCAGGTGCTGTGCAGCCGATCGCCTTCACCATCGTCGGGGATATCTTCGAGCCGCGCCAGCGGGCGCGGATGCAGGGCGTCTTCAGCAGCGTGTGGGGCGTCTCGGCGATCCTGGGCCCGGCCCTGGGCGGCCTCATCACCGGGACTGTCGGCTGGCGTTGGGTCTTCTATATCAACGTTCCGGTGGGACTGGCCGCGGCGCTGCTCATCGGGCTCTCGCTCCACGAGCGCGTCGAGCGCCACCAGCATCGCCTCGATTGGCTGGGCGCCTTGACGCTGACTGGCGGCGTGGCGCTGCTGCTGCTGGGCGTCTCGGAGGGCAGTCGCGTCGGGTTCGGCAACGCGACGGTCATCGCCATGCTGATCGTCGCGGTCGTGATGCTGATCGTGTTCGCGCGAAACGAAACGACTGCCGACGAGCCGCTGATCGACATCGGGCTGCTGCGCAAGCCGATCATCGCCGCTGGCCTGGCGATCGGGACGCTCGCCGGCGTGATCATGTTCGGGCTGACCGCCTACCTGCCACCGGTCATCCAGGGCGTACACGGCGGCTCGCCGCTGGAAGCCGGGCTGGGCGTCGGCGCCATGTCGATCGGATGGCCGATCGGCTCGATCATCGCCGGACGGGCGATGCTCAGGTTCGGCTCCCGGCCGGTGGTCCTCGTCGGCACCGGCCTGCTGGTCCTGGGCACCGCGCTCCTAACCCAGGCCGCTTCGATCGAAGCACTGTGGTATGCAGCGCTGGGCGCGGCCGTCACCGGGTTCGGCATGGGTCTGACCACGACCCCGCTGCTCGTGTCGATCCAGACCGTCGTGTCGTGGCGCCAGCGCGGCCAGGCTACCGGACTGGTGCAGTTCAGCCGGACGATCGGCGGCGCGGTCGGCACCGGGCTGATGGGCGCGATCCTGGCCTCGGCGGTCGGTCCGCGAGCGAGTGCCATCCTGGACCCGATCCACCGGAGCTCCATCCCGGCCGCCGAACTGGCGACCATCCGCGACGGGCTGTCCGGCGGCCTGGGCGTCATCTTCGTCATCATGCTGGTGACGGCGGCTGCGGCGTGGCTGCTGGCTATCCGCTCCATGCCGGCCATCCACGTCGACGACAACGCCGAGGAGCGGGCTGCCGACCGCGGCGCCGGTGCCGCGACGGCTATTCGTAACCTCGGCGGTTACAAATAGAGCCCCTGACGCGTGCTGGTGCCGCGGCGC
>JBBRXE010000104.1:0-6099 GCA_038248695.1 Candidatus Limnocylindria bacterium
ATCTGAGACGAACCCCGGGCGACCTGAGACGACCCCCGTCATCGGCTGCTAGGAAATGAGCCCCATGGACCCGGGTTCACGACGCGTGGCGCATCCCCGTTGGCGCCTCGATGGCCGACAGCACGGCCTCGCGGAAGGTGTCGAGGTCGAATGGCTTGGGCAGCACCGGGCCGATGTCGGCCAACTCCGCCAGGCGCTCGCGGGATGCGGCGCTGACGACGACCACCGGGATGCCGGGCCACGTGCCGCGCAACAGTTCGGTGATATCACCGCCGTCGCCATCGGGCAGCATCACATCGACCACCAGCAGGTGCGGCAGCGCCAGCTCCATGAGGTCGCCGAGCTCGACGATACGCGTGCAGGTGATGACGGTGAAGCCGAGGTCACGCAGCAGGTCCGCCTCGAGGGCGGCGATGTCCGCGTCGTCCTCGAGGACATAGGCACGCTGCAGCTCGCCTTCGCTGGCGGCGCGCAACGAGATCGGGTCGTCGGTGGCGGCTTGGTGCATGCGGCCATGTTCCGCCACGATTCTTGCCAGCCGCAATGGCCGCATGGTCCCAGCGCCGGCGATCCGATCGCCGTGGACGGCCGACTTGCCATGCGGTTGTATCATTCCGGACCCGCGGCGGAAAACGGCACGAGGGCACAACCAGCATGGCGCGATCGATGTGGAGAGGGGCGATCCAGTTCGGTCTGGTGACGATCCCGGTCAAGCTCTACCTTGCGACGGAAAGCGGCGGAATTGGTTTCAACATGCTGCACGCAAGTTGCCTGAACCGGATCCAGATGAAGATCTACTGTCCGTATCACGACGAGGTCGTGCCACGCTCGGAGACGGTGCGTGGCTACGAGTATGCCAAGGGCCGCTACGTGGTGGTCACCGAGGAGGACGTCGATTCGATCGCCCTCAAGACGTTGCGTGCCATCGAGATCGAGATGTTCGTGGATGCTCGCAAGGAGGCGAACGGCGCGCAGTTCGTCAAGCAGGCGTACTACCTCGAGCCCGACGAGATCGGCCGCAAGGCCTTCTACCTGCTGAAGTCCGTCCTGGCCGATGAGGGCAAGTCCGCCATCTGCAAGATCGTGCTCAAGGACCGCGAGCAGCTGGCGGCCCTCAACCCGTACGCCAGCACCATGCTGCTGACCACGCTGCACTGGCCCGATGAGGTGCGTTCCGTCGAGGAGCTCGATCTTCCCGAGGCCGATGTCACGTTCAAGCCGGGCGAGCGCGCCATGGCCGAGCAGCTGGTCGCGTCAATGACCGGCGACTTCTCGCCGGATGCCTACAAGGACGACTACCGCGGGGCGTTGATGGCCGTCATCGAGCGCAAGGTGGCCGGCGAGCAGCCGGAACCCGCGGTCCGCGCCGAGCCGACGAACATCGGTGACCTGATGGCTGCCCTGGAGGCCTCGGTCGCCGCCGCGCGTCAGAACCGCACCACCCCGGCCGAGGAGCCGGCCGACATCCGGGCCGAGGCGCCACGCCGCCGCCGCAAGACCGCCTAGCGCAGGTCGTGCCCGGCGAACAGCTGCCGCTGGCCATCGGCCGCGCGCCGCTTCGTCGACGCCTGCCCGCCCGACTGCGGCCGATGCAGCCGACGGGGGTCGACACGCCGTTCGACGACGACGGGTACTGGTTCGAGCCGTGGTGGCCGGGCGTTCGCTGTCTTGCCTTCGTGGAGCAGGGTGAGCTGCGGCTGCTGGCCGAGGGCCTGAACGACGCGCTCGCCTCGCTGCCGGAGCTCGGCGGCCTCCCGGAGCAGCTGGCTGGGGATGGCATCGCGCTCGACGGCACGCTGCTGGTACTCGACCGCGATGGCCGTCCCGATGCCGAGCTGCTGCGCCGCCGGCTGGCCGGTGGCCCCGGTCCGGGGACAGCCGCGTTCGTAGCCAGCGACCTGCTGTATGTCGACGGCGTTGCGCTCGGCCGCCACGCCTTTCGTGCCCGCCGCTCGCGTCTCGAGCAGGTGCTGCGCAGCGGCGATCGAGTGACCGTTGGCCGCGGCCACCCAGCCGAGGGTCTGCTGATGGCCGATGCGCTCCGAGAACTTGGCGTGGCCGAGCTCTCGGCGCGCGAGCTTTCGGCGCGCTATCGCAGCGGCCCGGCCGGTGCCGCCTGGCTGCGCATCCCGACGGCACTGCCCGGCTTGGAGCCGCTGCCCGCTCGTCGCCCATCCCTTGCGCTCATCATGCGGTTGCCGTTCGACTGACGTTCAGCCGGCGGGCGCGAGCAGCGGCTCGAGCACCCACGGCCATGGCCTGTCGGGCAGCAGCCGCACCGCGGCGCGGACGAAACCGTCCCGCGGATAGATCCGGAACGAGGCGATGTCATACGTGAGCCCGTGGGCCTGCGGCGGTCCGGCCTCCGCGATGGAGCCGCCGCGCAGCGCATCGTCGATGGCCAGGATGTGATCGACCGGCTCGCCCCAATGGGATCGCAGCAGAACGGCCATGTCCCAGGCGGTGACGTCTTCGCGGGACTGGTCGAGTGCGCGATCGAGCGCCGCTTCCGCGACAGCGCGGTTGCCAGCCATGGCCGCCGCCAGCGCGCGTGCCGTCGGGTCATCGTAGCGGGCGGGGTCGACCGTCAGACCAAGCGCGCGCCGTGCAACCGCCAGGTTGATCTCGCCACTTGTCTCGCCGATCTCGACCGCGAGATCCGTCCCGACATCGATTGGGCGCGGCCAGGCAACGACGAAGCTCGTAGAGAGATTGGTGAGCAACGACAGGCGATAGGCGCTGTCCGCGGCATCGATCTCGCCCAATCGGTCAAGGACGAGCGCCGCATTCACGAGCTCGATGTCAAAGAGCGATGCAGTATCCACGGCGCGGTGCGCTGCGTGCGAGGCGCAGGCATCGTCTCCGGCCTCCAGGCACAGGATCGCAAGGTTTGTCCACGAAGGCCCGTCCCCGGCATTCAGCTCGGTGGCGCGCTCGGCCGCTCCTCGCGCGGTCGCGTCGTCGCCAGCCATGTCGGCAGCCACGCTCAGCGACTTGGCGCCGGAGGGATGCCATGGGTCGAGCGCCACTGCCTGGTCGAACCACGCCTCGGATGCCGTCCAGTCGCCGCTCGCCGCGGAGTCAACGCCGAACCGGTAGTCGATGGCGGCCGCGTCGCCGACCAGCATCACCCCAACCAAAGCGGCTGCGGCGATGGCGCCTGCGAGGGCCAGGGGGCGCCGGACGCGCAGACGATGCCAGGTCACCGCGCCGGCATCGGTCAGCACCATTGCCACGAGCAGGATCAGCAGCAGGTTGAAGCCCGGCAGGAAGGTGAGGTCCTCGAACTGCGCCGAGACGGCGAAGCCAATCAGCACCGCGAACGCCCAGCGGCCGGCCGCTGTTCGGGTCCGCCACGGCCCGGCAATGATGACGAAGACGACGAACAGCCCGAGTGCCGCGGCCAGGCCGACCAGCCCGGCGTCGCCCAGGATGCCGAGCGGGATGTTGTGCGAGTGCGGCTGTCGCACCGGAAAGGTGAGGTCCGGCGCGGCTGCCTGCCGGGCCCAGGGCATGATTCCCGGCCCGATCCCGGTGATGGCATGCGGCGCCCAGGCCGCCAGCGTGTCACGCCACAGATAGCCACGGTAGATGAGCGAGGTGACCGCAGTCAGTCGCGGGGCGACGAGGGCCAGTGCTGCTGCAGCCACCAGCACGCCGACCGCACCTCCGCCGACCATCTGCGGGGTCCAGCGGCGCGGCATGCGCATGCGCCGGAGTGCCGGCACGACGAGGACGGCACCGGTCGCCGCGATCGCCAGCCAGGCCGAACGTGAGCCGGAGAGCAGCGTCAGCGGAATGCCGACGATCAACAGCGCGATCTGGACCCAGCGCCGCAGGCGTGGCTCACCGATCAGGAAGGTGAGCGGCAGCACGCCCAGGATGACGAACGGCGGGACCGCCACCGAGCCGAATGGCGTCCCCTCGCTGCCGACGCGAATGGGCGGCAGCCCGGGTCCCCCGGCGACTACCCACTCCGCTCGACGCGCCAGCATGACGAGCAACGTGCCGGCCGAGAGCAGCAGGATCGGGATGGCGGTCAGCATGGCCACCAACGCGGGCCGATGCCGCAGCAGCACCAGCGCCACCGGCAGCATGGCAACCGTTGCCAGGATAACGGTCAGCGAGCGCAGCGAGATGCCGCGGTTCTCGGCGAAGAGGGTGGCCACGCCGAACGCGGCCAGGAGCAGCAGGATGGGCAGGTCGAGTCGGGTGCGCGGCAGCTCCAGGCCGCCCAGTGCCAGGATGAGCAACGCGCCGATGGCCACCACGGCGCCCACGTGCAGCGTGAACTGGAAACGCGCGTCCCACAGCGCGCCGTCCCACGCCATGTAGCTCCACAGCGCCAGGCCGCCGGCGATGGCCAGCAGCTCGAGCTGGATGCGCTTCGTCATCGCGGCGTGCTGGCATTGGCCAGGATGTCGAGGGCGCGCTCCAGCTTGGTCGTCGGATCCGGCGACAGGCCGGCCACGCCATCGAGGGCCGCCGCCAGGGCGCCGAGCGCCACCTCGTCCGCGGCCGGCAGGAGCTCGAGCTCCACGATCCACAGACGACCCATCGTCGCGCCGTCGTGCTGCACGCGGACGTCATCAAGACTCAGCGTGCCGATCCGCACGCCGTCGACCAGCACCGGGCGCTCGGTCCGATCCTGCGCGAGGGAGAGGCGCTCGACGAGCTGCCCACCAGCGCGCAGGGCGTCGAGGTGGTCGCGCGCCGCCGATGGCGGCCAGGCCGTCACGTCGAGCGTGGCAGTGGCCGGTCCCTCGAGCTCGGGTCGTCGATGCAGCGCCCCAGTTCCGCTGGACGCCTCGGCGGCGCCCTTGAGCGACACCTTCGTGGCGTCCCCTCGGCTGCGCAGCCGGCACGCCCACAGTGCGGCCGCCAACCGTCCGTCGGCGGTGTCGAGGTAGCGGTCCAGCTCCTCGGCGCGTGTCGCCGGGCCCAGGGTAGCCGGACCGAGCCGCGGCGCGATGGCCAGCCGCTTGAGTGGCGCCGGCCCATCGGCGCTGAACTTCAGCTCCACCTCGATGGGCATGCTCACCTCGGGTCGACCTTCTGCGCGTAGCGCGCTGCCGCGGCCAGCACCACGCCGGCGATGGCGTCGCGCAGCTCGGGCGGCCCGAGGACCTCGACGGCCTCGCCCCACGACAGGATCCAGGGTCGGATCTCGACCGTGCCCGCCACCCGGAAGGTCATCTCGATCGCCCCGCCGGGCAGCTCGCGGACCTGCTGCGAGCGATGCCAGACCGCCTCGCGCACCCAGTGTGCGACCTTCGCATCAAATCGGAGGCGCACCGTCTCGGTAGGGGTGTTGTCCGACGACCAGATGCCCCACGAGTGCTCGAGCCACGTGTCGGGGTCGAACTCCGCGGGAATCTCATATCGGTCCAGGGTCAGGACCGATGCGCGGATGCGCTCGACCTTGTAGGTGCGCATCGCATCGGCCGGCTCGTCGAAGCCGATGAGATAGACGCTGTGCGTGGCGCCATCAGGCTCGAGGAAGTACGGGCGCACCCGGGTCGTCTTGCGGTCGCCATCGAAGGCCTCGTAGTCGATCTGCACCACGCGGCCCTCTGCCCAGCCACGTGCCACGTTCGCGAAGTTGCGGGTGAACGGCTCGTCGGCCCCGTGCGCGCCGACCGCCAGCATCGAGGCGCCGACATGCCGCGCGATCGGCTGCGGAAGCAGGTCGGCGAGCTTGGTGAAGGCGCTGACCACGACCTTGTCGTACTCGTCGCTCCAGCGCGCGATGAGCCGCGCGGCGAGAAACAGCACGATCGCCTCCGGCACCGACAGGCGCAGCGGCGGGAGGAAGTACTTCCTGTCGATCCCGTACCTGCCGCGCCCGGCCTCGAAGACGGGGATCGACAGCTCGTCCTCGAGCGCGCGGATGTCGCGATAGACGGTCCGCTTGGTCATGCCGGTCAGGCGCGCGATCTCGTCGACCGGGACGCCGGCCTCGTCGTTGCCGCGCGAGTACAGGATCGACGCGACGCTCAGCAGGCGTGCCAGCCGATCGCGCTTGCGGCCGAGCCTGTCGTCGGCCGGATCCCAGCCGTCATGCATCGGCCGATCATACCGGCCCGCCGCCGCGAGGCC
>JBBRXE010000105.1:0-5842 GCA_038248695.1 Candidatus Limnocylindria bacterium
AGCACCAGCGCGAAGCCGCGCACGATGGTGGTCCCCTGCCAGTACAGCCAACTGGCGACCAGCAGTGAGCTGACGTTCGAATCGAGGATCGACGACCACGCCCGGTTGAAGCCGGCTTCGATCGCGGGGCCGAGCGTCTTGCCGGCGCGGATCTCCTCCTTCATCCGTTCGAAGATGAGGATGTTGGCGTCGACCGCCATGCCGATGCTCAGGATGAAGGCCGCCACCCCGGCGAGCGTCAGGGTCACCCCGATCAGCCGGAACATCGCGTAGACCACGAGGGTGTAGAAGACCAGCGCCAGCGACGCAAGCACGCCCGGCAACCGGTAGAAGGCGATCATGAAGAACAGGACCAGCAGCAGGCCGATGCCTCCCGCCACCAGCGCCTGGCCCAGGAAGTTGGCGCCGAGGGTGGCCGCCTGCTGCTCGACACCCTGCTCCGAAAGCGACACGGGCAGCGCGCCGAAGCGCAGCGTGTTGTAGAGGTTGGTGCGCTCGGTCTCGGCCGATGCTCCCGTGCCGACGGTGATGATCGTCTGGCCCGCACAGATAGCCGAGTTGATGTTTGGTGTGGTGATGACCTTCCCGTCGAGGGCGATCGGTCCGGGCAGATTGACGTTCGCCGTGGTGAAGTCGCACCACTTCTTGCTGCCGTCGGACTTGAGGTTGAACACCACGCCCAGGCTTCCCTTGTCGCTGCTGGGCGCGACGCTGCCGGGCTCGATCTCGCCGCCGTTGAAGATGACGCCGATGCTGCCGTCGGCGATGAGACCGGTGATGTCCTGCTGGTCGGTGAGCGTCTGGCCCTTCGGGTCGAGGAACTGCAGCTGTCCCGTCGAGCCGACCAGATCGCGCACCTGGTCCTCGTTACTGACGCCCGGGACCTCGACGATGATCCGGCGGCTTCCATCCTGGCCGATCTCGGTTCGCACCTGCGGCTCGCTGACGCCGATCCCGCCGACGCGACGCTCGATGATGTTTCGTGCGGTCTCCAGATCCTCGTCGCTGATGGTCTGGCCCGGCTGCGGCTTGACGGCGAGCGTTACGCGGATGCCGCCCTGCAGGTCGAGCCCCAGCACCGTCTTGATGCTGTTGCCCGGCAGCGTCGAGGGCAGCCAGTCGCGCGGCACATCGATGTAGATCGCCAGGGCGAGGGTGATGAAGATCACCCACGGGGCGATGCGACGCCAGGTCATGCTTCGGCTGTGGTCCTCTTCGCTCGGGGGCGAGGCGCCGCGGCCGCGCACGAGCAGCCGCAGACACGGAACACGCCGCGCGAAGCGGCGGGCCGCCGGATTATAGAAGCGTCGGGACGTGCCTGCAACGCGGCGTCGCTCAGGCCAACATTCCCTCATGCGCCAGGACGCTCTTCAGCCGCTCCGCCAGCTCGCGGTTGACCCCGGGCGTCTGCGCCACCTCCTCGACCGATGCCTCCCGGATGCGGCGAACGCTGCCGAACCGCTTGAGCAGCGCCTTCTTTCGCGTCGGACCGATGCCCGCAACGTCGTCGAAGACGCTGGCCAGCGCCCGCTTGCCACGCACCGCGCGGTGATAGGTGATCGCGAACCGATGCGCCTCGTCCCGCAGGCGCTGCACGAGGTACAGCGCCTGGCTGGTGCGCGGCAGGATGATCGGGGCTGACCGACGCGGCACGTAGAGCTCCTCGAAGCGCTTCGCCAGGCCGGCCAGCGGCACGTCGCGCAGGTTGAGCTTCTCCATGACGCCGACAGCGGCTGAAAGCTGGCCCTTGCCACCGTCGACGATCACCAGGTCGGGAAGCGCCCACCCCGCGTCCCGTGGCTCCGCCTCGCCATCGCGTTCGACCGGTCCGGCGTCGTGCTCGATATCGTCCGGCTCGTTGGTATCGCCCTCCGGCGCCTCATCGGCACCGACCTCGGCCAGCGACAGGTAGCCCGTCTCAGCGCGCAACCGCGCCGCGCGGCCGAATCGGCGGCCCAAGACCTCGGCCATCATCCGGAAGTCATCGGGCGTCTCTCCCGAGCGTATCTTGAAGCGCCGGTACTCACGCGGCTCGGGCTTGCCGTTGAGGAAGACAACCATCGATCCGACCGCGCTGGTCCCCTGGATGTTGCTCATGTCGTAGCACTCGATGCGTTCCGGGGGGCGCGACAGGCCGAGCGCATCGGCCAGGCCGGTGAGTGCCTCGTCGCGCTTGCCCTCGTCGGCCAGCCACTCGGCGCGCTCCTTGGCCAGTGCCTCCAACGCGTTCTGGGTGGCCAGCGCCACCAGCCGTCGACGAGCGCCGCGCGTCGGCACGCTGACCGTCGCCCGAGAGCCGCGACGGTCCGACAGGAAGGCGGCCAGGCCATCGGCATCGGTCGGGAGGGACGCGACGAGGACGCTGCGCGGGACCGACTGCGTCGAGGCGTAGTACTGCGGCAGGAAGGAACCGAGCACTTCGGCGTCGGACACGTCGCGGGCGCCCTCCACGATGAAGTGCTCGCGGCCGATCATCTTGCCGTTGCGGATGACGAGCACCTGCAGGCAGGCCTCGTTCTCCTGGCGCGCCATGCCGATGACGTCCTGCTCCGCACGGCTGTAGGCCGATACCTTCTGCTGCTCGATGGTGCGCTCCACGGCACGCAGCTTGTCGCGGGTGGCGGCGGCAGCCTCGAAGTGGAGCGCCTCGGCATCGGCCTGCATGTCGGCCCGCAGCTCGGCGGCGATGCCCTCCTGCCGGCCCTCCAGGAAGTCGACGATGCGACTGATGACCGCGCGGTAGTCGGGCTTCTCGATGGCCTGGATGCAGGGACCCTGGCAGCGCTTGATGTAGTAGAGCAGGCACGGCCGCTCAAGCACGCGCTTGCCGTCGGGAATGTCGAGGTTGCAGGTCCGGAATGGGAAGATCTTGCGCAGCAGCTTGAGCGTCTCGTCCACGCTGGAGGCCGATGCGTACGGGCCGAAATAGCGGCTCCCGTCGCGCACCAGCTTGCGGGTGCGCACGATCCGCGGGAAGTCCTCGCCGAGGGTGATCTTGACGAACGGATAGCTCTTGTCGTCGCGCAGCCGGATGTTGAAGCGCGGCCGATGCTCCTTGATCAAGTTACCTTCGAGCAGGAAGGCCTCGCTGACCGTATCGGTCAGGATGTAGTCGATATCGGCGACTTCTGTGGTCATGCGCAGGATCCGCGCGTCGAGCGCAGCCTTGCTGCCGAAGTAGCTGCGCACGCGATTGCGCAGCGCATCGGCCTTGCCGACATAGAGCACGCGGCCGCTTGCGTCCTTCATCAGGTAGACGCCCGGGGTGGTCGGCAGTTGGCGCAGGATGGCCCGGATGTGGCCGTCGCGGGTGGGGTCGCTCACGCTCAGATTCTAGGTCGTGCAGCTCAAATCGGCCTGTGCACCATCTGACGCTCAGTCAGCTCGTGCGAGTTGCACGCGTCAGTTCGGCAAAATGCGTCCCCCGACCCGCCATCTACCCATCCGCCGAGTGAGTGGCGTCATTTCACGTTCGGCCCTCGCCGTTTCACGCTTGGCCCACTCGCGTGACGGGTAGCGCGGCGCACTTGGTTGCAAACCGCGCGCCGGTCACTCCTCCGGCGAGTAACCGGTGGAAATCAATGTCCGCGCGCCGTTCGCAGCCCGTGACACCGCTGTCCCCGCGCCGTTCGCAGCCCGTGACACCGCTGTCCCCGGCATGCCGACGTCACCCCTCGGTGCGGAATCGGGTCCCCTCGTCGCCGCCCGGAAGCCGCGCCATGAGCTCGGCGAGCCGCGGCTCGAGGCCAGCGATCTCGCTTTCGGGCACCCAGCGCACCTCCAGGATCTCCTCCGGCTGCGGCCGCAGGACCCCACCGGCCGGACGGCAGGCAAAGATGAAGTCGGTCGACGAGGACCGACTCGCATCGACGAGCAGGCAGCGCTCGATCACGACGTCGATGCCGGTCTCCTCTTTGACCTCGCGCGCGGCGGCATCCTGGGGCGTTTCACGCTTGCCGACCTTGCCGCCCGGCAGGTTCCATTCGCGCGGGGGAAAGATCGGCCTGATCAACAGGACCTCGCCACGTTCGTTGCGCACCAGGCCGTGCGCACCCTCCAGGCGCGAATAGCTGCCGGCGAGCACGGCTGCAACCTCGCGCAGGGCCACGAGCAGCAGCCGAGGCACGTCCGGGAGGCCGGGTCGCCTAGCTTGCATTCGGCGACGCGGACGGAATCGGCCGAGCGAGCTGCTGGCGCAGCCAGGCCTTCAATGGTGCGTAGTCGGTGGAGCTGTGACGACCGATGACGACCAGGATGTACTGGCCCGCGCTGCTGGTCGTCGCCTGCAGGATGACATCCTCGCCGAGCTCAATGCGCCGATCGGCCTGGAGATGCCCCGACAGCAGGAACAGGTCAACCGCCGACAGATCGGTCTTCAGCCGACCGCCGAGCGCATCCATCAACGACAGCCCGGGACCGACGGAGCCCAGGCCGCCCGATCCCAGCTTGGCGCGCAGCGCGCCCATGATCCTTTCCTGGCGCACCGAGCGAGCAAAGTCGCTCGACTCGGCGGGGACGCTCGTGTAGCGAGCGCGCGCGTAGCTGAGCGCCCTGGCCCCGTTGAGTTCCAGGATCCCCTTCTTGAACGATCCTCCGTTCCAGTGGCCGTTGTGAAAATCGGTCTCGTTCTGCGTGTAGCTGAACGCGACGGGGTTGTTGACCGTCACGCCGCCGACCGCGTCGACCATCTCGCTGAAGCCGGCGAAGTCGATGGCCATCCAGTGATCGATGCGCAGCCCGGTGACACGCGTCAGGACCCGCGAGACTGCCGCGCCGGCCTCCTCGATGCCGCCCTTCGCCCAGCCAAGGGCGAACGTCTCGTTGATCTTGCCGTTGTCGGGCATCTCCGGGGCGCCCTCCACCCAGAAGTCGCGCGGGATGGGCACCAGCGTCGTGGTATCGGTCTTCGGATCGATCGACAGGACGTTGATCGAGTCCGCCAGGTACGTTCCGCCGTGCCCCTCCTCGCCGGCGTAGCCGATCATCACCACGTTCACTCGATCGCTGCCGTTGAGCGGCCCGAAGAGCGTCGACGAGGCCAGCGAGGCGGACGAGACCCTGCCGTTGAAGGCCGAGACGCGCCCCCACAGCAGGACGCCCCCGATCACCGCGAAGGCGAGCGTGGCGACCACCACCAGCTGCAGGATGCGCTTCAAAGGCGGCCGGCGACGCTCGCGCACCGTTGCCGCCGATCGTGTGTCGTCCTCGCGACCCGGCTCTCCCTCGCGGCGAGCGGCCCCGCGCATGCGCCGGGTGCGGGCCGTCGGCCTGGCCTGGCGGCGCAGTCGGTCGCGGCGGTTAATGCCCATGGGTCGGGGAAGCGAACTCCTCTGTGGGTGGTGCGGCGGCGACAGGATAGACGAATAAGCCGGCGGTAACCGATTGGTAAGGACCGATGCGGATCATGGCCGGCATGGTCATCGCGACGCATCCCACAGCGGTCCAGGCCCTCGTCGGCTCACTCGTGGGCTCACTCGACACCGAGCAGGCCGCCGCCGCCACTTTGGCGGACGGTCCAGCCCAGATCATCGCGCCGGCGGGCAGCGGCAAGACGACGACGCTCATCGCGCGACTCGGAGTGCTATTGGCCCGCGGTCTCGCGCCGGCCTCGATCCTGGTCGTCACATTCAACCGCGAGGCCGCGGCCGAGCTGAGCGCCCGGATCAGGTCGCGGCTGGGACCGCTGGTTCCGGACGCGACACAGATCGAGGTACGGACGCTGCATGCCCTCGCGCGCCAGATCCTGCTCGATACCGGCGCGCCGGTGAAGCTGATCGCCGACCGCCTGCCGCTGCTGCGCGCCGCGCGCCGCCGGTGCCTCTCGGGCCGTCGCGAGGATGCT
>JBBRXE010000106.1:0-5735 GCA_038248695.1 Candidatus Limnocylindria bacterium
ATCGACACCGACGACAAGGACACGAGCAAGCACAAGACGATCACCGACTACGAGGCCGCGACCGGAAGCAAGGTCACCTACACCGAAGACATCCCGGACAACGTCTCGTTCTTCGGCAAGATCCAGCCGGTGCTGGCCGCCGGCCAGGACACCGGCTACGACCTGATCGTGGTCACCGACTGGCTCATCTCCAAGATGGCGGGACTGAACTACCTGGAGCAGATTGACCTCGTCAATGTGCCCAACTTCACCGCGCACGCCGGCACGAAGTACCAGAACCCCAGTTACGACCCGAACAACGCCCACAGCGTGCCGTGGCAGTCGGGCATCACCGGCATCGCCTATAACCCGAAGCTCACCAAACGCGAGATCACGAGCTTCAACGACCTGCTGGATCCAGCATTCAAGGGCAAGATCGGCATGTTCACCGAGATGCGCGACACCATGAACCTCGCGCTGCTGGGCATTGGCGTGAAACCGCTCGATGCGACCATCGACGACGTCAAGAACGCCCAGAAGAAGTTGCTGGAGCAGGCACCGCTGGTGCGTGACTACTACGACAATTCATATGCCGACGCGCTGGCCAGCGGAGACCTGGCGATCACCATGGCCTGGTCGGGGGACGTCTTCCAGCTGCAGTTCGACAACCCGGACCTCAAGTTCATCGTCCCCACCGAGGGCGGCATCCTGTGGGTCGACAACATGGCGATCCCGACGCATGCCAAGCACCCGATCGACGCCCAGCAGATGATGAACTTCGTCTACCAGCCCGAGATCGCGGCACAGATCACCGAGTATGTGAACTACATCTGCCCGGTGCCCGAGGCGCAGGCGATCATCAAGCAGCACGCCAAGGACGCCGCCGGCGAGGGCGACTCCGAGACATCCGACTACCTCAACGCCGTCGCAGACTCACCACTCGTCTTCCCCACCGACGACATGCTGGCGAAGGTCTACAGCTACAAGAACCTGAGCGAGGACGAAGAGGCGCAGTGGAACGACCTCTTCCAGGCCGTGGTCCAGGGCTGAGGCGATGCCTGGCGTCCTGCGGCGGCATCGCTGGGCGATCCCCTACCTGCTCCTGCTGCCGGGCGGCCTCTGGCTGATCTTTTTCTTCCTGCTGCCGATGCTGACCATGGCATCGGTCAGCATCCAGGAAGGATCGCTCAGCCAGGGCTATCGGCTTACCTTCAACTTCGGGATCTTCGCCGAGGTCCTGTCCAAGAACTCCACCCAGTTCATCCGTTCGCTGGAGTACGGGCTGATCGTCACGGTGCTGACCCTTGCGATCGGCTATCCGATGGCCTACACCATTGCCTTCCGCGGCGGCCGATACAAGAACGTGCTGCTGCTGCTCGTCATCCTGCCGTTCTTCACCAGCTTCATCATCCGCACCATCAGCTGGAAGTTCCTCCTCGCCGACCAGGGCATCCTGCTGGGCACGCTGAAGGGCTGGGGCCTGCTGGACGACGGTTTTCACCTCCTCGCCACGCCCGCCGCGGTGATCAGCGGCATCACCTATAACTTCCTGCCGTTCGTGGTGCTGCCGCTGTACGTGGCGCTCGAGAAGATCGACCATCGGCTGGTCGAAGCCGCCACCGACCTGTACGCCAGCCGCTGGCAGGCCTTCCGTCGCGTCACGCTGCCCCTGAGCCTGCCCGGCGTCTTCGCCGCCTCACTGCTGTGCTTCATCCCGGCGGTCGGCGACTTCATCAATGCCGATCTGCTCGGCAGCCGCGCGACGACGATGATCGGCAACGTCATCCAGTTCCGCTTCCTGCAGTCGAACGACTACCCGGAGGCGGCCGCGCTGAGCCTCATCCTGATGGTCGCCATCCTGTTCGGCGTCGCGGTCTACGCCAAGGTACTTGGTGGCGAGGAGCTGACTGGCGGATGAGCGCCGCGACCGCCGCCGCACCACTTCCCAGAACGCGCGCGCGGAAGCGCGCACGTATCGGTCAATGGATTCTGCCGGTCTATACCGCGCTGGCGGTGGCCTACCTGTTCATCCCGATCGCGGTGATGATCGCCTTCGGCTTCAACGACCCGCAAGGTCGCTTCAACTTCACGTGGCAGGGCTTCACCCTCCAGAACTACGCGGAGCTCTTCGCCGTGCCGGGCCTCGGCGACGCGCTGGTCACCAGCCTGGTGGTGGCGCTCATCTCGACGGTCGCCGCCACGCTGATCGGGACGCTGATCGCCCTGGCGCTGACGCGGCACGTATTCCGCGGGCGTGGGGGGCTGAATATGCTCATCTTTCTCCCGATTGCCACGCCCGAGGTGGTGCTCGGCGCGAGCCTGCTGGCGCTCTTCGTGTCGATGGGTATTCAGCGCGACATCACCACGATCATCGTCGCCCACATCATGTTCGATATCAGCTATGTGGTGATCACCGTGCGTGCCCGCATCGCCGGCTTCGACCGACGCCTGGAGGAGGCTGCCATGGACCTCGGCGCGAACGAGTGGACCACCTTCCGTAAGGTGACGCTGCCGCTCATCTTCCCGGGCATCCTGGCGGCCGCGCTGTTGGCCTTCGCGCTGTCGATCGACGATTTCGTGATCACGCTGTTCGTCTCGGGCCGCACCAGCACGTTTCCATTGTGGGTCTACGGCGCCTCGCGCATTGGCATCCCGCCCCAGGTCAACGTGATGGGCACGCTGATCTTCGTATTCGCGGCCGTCGGCATCGTCGGCTGGCTCCTGCTCCAGCGGCGCGGCGCCAGCGGGCGGCCGAGCGACGCATGAACGGACCGTCATCGTACCGAATTTCCGAGGCCGCCCGCCAGGTTGGCGTTTCGGCCTCCGCGCTCCGGCAATGGGAGCGCCTGGGTCTGGTTCGACCGACGCGCACGGACAGCGGTTACCGGCTCTATAGCGACGACGACCTGTCGCGGCTGCACCGCGTGCGCCGGATGCGGCAGGTCGATGGCGTCAATCCGCCCGGTATCCGACGCGTGCTGGGCGGACACGCGGGAGTCGCGTCAGCCAAGGGGCACCGGCTGCGCGATCTTCGACGCAGCCGCGGGCTGTCACTTCGCGCTGCGGCATCCCGCTCGGGACTGTCCGCGAGCTTCATCAGCGCCGTCGAGCGTGGTGCCGCCGTCGCCAGCGTCGCGACCCTGCAGCGCCTGACGAGCGCCTGTGGCGTCACGCTGCTCAACCTGTTCGGGACCGAGCACTCGCCCGGTCGCGTCGTCCGACGTGACGCCCGTCCATCGATTGAGCTCGGCGCCGACGTGCGCATCGAGCAGCTCTCCAACGACGCGCGCCAGCTTGAGCCGCAGCTCTTCGTGCTCGCTCCCGGTGCGACCTCGGATGGCGCCTACACGCACGACGGCGAGGAGCTCATCTTCGTGCTCGCCGGAACGCTGACCATCTGGCTCGGAGACCTCGAGAGCTACCGGCTTGACGAGGGCGACTCGCTGACCTTCCCTTCCCCCATGCCGCATCGCTGGCGCAACGACGCCAGTCGGGAGACACGACTGCTGTGGATCAATACGCCACCGACGTTCTGAGCGAGCCGTTGAGCGCCGGCCCGCAGTGGCTTGCGCTGCGTGACGGTGTGCCGGACGTCTGGACCCGTTACACCGACCTCATCATCGAGCGCGGCTCCGGCTCATGGCTGGAGACCGTTGACGGAGAGCGCTATCTCGACTACACCTCGGGGATCGGGGTCGTCAGCACCGGCCATGCGCACCCGCGGGTCGCGGCGGCGATCGCCGCGCAGGCGTCGAAGCTGATCCACGGACAGCAGAACATCGTCTACCACCAGCCCGGGCTGCTGCTCCATCAGCGACTGCCGCGCTACTTCCCAGGCCGCGCCGAAGCAACGCTCTTCCTGTCGAACTCCGGCGCCGAGGCGGTCGAGGCCGCGGTCAAGCTGGCCAAGCTGGCCACGCGACGGCCAGCGGTCATCGCCTTTCGCGGCGGCTTCCATGGCCGGACCCACGGCACCATGGCGTTTACATCGTCCGGCGTGAAATACCGCGGCCACTACGAACCGCTGCTTGGCGGCGTGCATTTCGCGCCGTACCCGTATCCGCTGCGTTATGGCTCTGCGGAGGCCGCGCTGCGAGCAACACTCGACGGCGTTGAGGAGTTGTTCGCGACGCTGATCTATCCCGACGACGTGGCCGCGTTCCTGGTCGAGCCGGTACTCGGCGAGGGCGGCTACGTGGTGCCGCCCGACGGCTTCCTGCCCGCGCTGCGCGAGATCGCCGACCGGCACGGCATTCTGCTCATCGCCGACGAGGTGCAGTCCGGCTTCGGCCGTACGGGCCGCTTCTTCGCCTCCGAATGGACGGATGCGGTCCCCGACGTCGTCGTCATGGCCAAGGGCATAGCGTCCGGCATGCCGCTGTCGGGGATCATGGCCGCGCGCTCGTTGATGGACAAGTTCACACCCGGTGCGCACGGCGGCACGTACGGCGGCAACGCGGTCGCCTGCGCGGCGGCGCTCGCAACGCTCGATGTCATCGAGGACGAGGGACTGGTTGCCAACGCCGAGCGCCAGGGAGCTCGCCTGCTCGCCGGGCTGCGCGCGGCGGCGGCCGATCACGCCCACGTGGCCGAGGTACGCGGCCGGGGCCTGATGATCGCGGTCGAGCTCGCCGATCCGGCGACGTTGGCGCCGCGACCCGACCTCGCCAAAGCCATCCTTCATGAGGCCTTCGACCGCAAGCTGCTGCTGCTCACCTGTGGCACGTACGGCAACGTGGTGCGGGTCATCCCGCCGCTGGTCACGACCGATGAGGAGGTCGACCTGGCGGTCGAGGTCATCGGACAGGCACTCGCATCGGTCTAGATTCGACCTATCTCCAGCGCTAACCGGCCAGCTCTTGGGCGAAGTCGCGGAAGGTCGTGACGTATCGGTCGACATCGGCCTCGCTGTGCTGCACCGACAGGGTCCATTGGTCGTCCGGACCCGGCGGCAGCAGGATGCCGCGATTGGCGAGGAAGAAGAACGATGCCGCCCACAGGTCGCCGTCGAGGCCGATGAAGTCGCGGTAGTTCGTCACCCGGTCGGGCGTGTACATGACGCAGCCCTTCGGTCCCACGTTGATGGGGTAGCCCGGCAGGCCGAACTCGGACAGCACGGCGGCGCAGCCATCGGTCAGGCGCTGCGCCAGGGCGTGGAGATGCGGATAGACGTCGGGTGTCAGGATGCGGGTCAGCGTGGCGACACCGGCCGCCATCGACAGCGGATTGCCGTTGAACGTGCCGAGATGCGCGACGCGGGTCGCGCCGCCCGGAATGGTGGTGTGCTCCAGCCCGGTCCCGTTGCCGCGGCCGGCGGGGAGCGCCTCGATCACGCGCATCACCTCTTCGCGGCCGCCGAAGGCGCCGATCGGCACGCCGCCACCGATGCTCTTGGCCAGGCAGAACAGGTCTGGTTGCACGCCGAAGAACTCGGTCGCGCCGCCGTAGGCCAGCACCACACCCGTCTTCACTTCGTCGAAGATGAGCACCGCGCCGTGCTCGGTGGCGAGCTCGCGGACGCGTTCGAGGAAGCCGGGAAGCGGCGGCACCACGCCGATGTTGAACTGGACGGGCTCGATGATGATGGCGGCGATCTCGCCGCGGTGGGCCTCGAGGATGCTTGCCAGTGCCTCGGGCTGGTTGTACGGCGCGATCACCGTCTCGTCGATCCGGCTGCGCGGCATGCCGGCTGTCGCCGGAACGGTGTTTGGTGCATCGGCCGGGCCCATGAGGTCGCGCGGCGGCTGGATGCTGAG
>JBBRXE010000107.1:0-5733 GCA_038248695.1 Candidatus Limnocylindria bacterium
AGCCGCGCCAGCGCCATGGCGGCGGCGGGGATCGTCTTGTCGCAGCCCACGATGCACACGAGCCCGTCGAACAGGTGCCCGCGCGCCACCAGCTCGATGGAGTCGGCGATCACCTCGCGGCTGATGAGCGACGCCTTCATACCCTCGGTGCCCATGCTCACGCCGTCGCTGACGGCGATCGTGTTGAACTCCATGGGCGTGCCGCCGGCGGCGCGAATCCCATCCTTTACGGCCACGGCCAGCTCGCGATGGTTGTAGTTGCACGGCATCGTCTCGATCCATGAGGTGCCGACGCCGATGATCGGCTTCGAAAGATCGTCGTCGCTGAAGCCGATGGCCTTGAGCATGGCGCGCGCGGCGGCGCGATCGGGTCCGTCGAGGAGGATGGAGCTGTGCTCGCGGGGGTCGTAGGCAGTCATGGCTGCGGAGTGTACGGCGCCTGTCCAGCGCGGCCTGTTGACCGATGTCATCTGCGGCGGACCGCTAATGGTCCCCACAAGGTTCCTTATCTCGCCGAGCGACCACTGAGGCCACTGAGACGCCCGAATCTGGCGGCCGGAGTGCCCTGAGCGTTGCTGAGACGCACGAATCTCGGGACCGGACGCGCTAACGGTCCCCACAGGGTCCCTGAGACGCCCAAAGCCCCGGACCGGACCCGCTAACGGTCCCCACAGGGTTCCTTATCTCAGAATGTCGGGTGCCGCGGACCGTTTATGACCGATACCGGACCCCGCAGAGACCGTTATGCACTCGAAACCCGGACCGGACCCGAGATCCTTGAGATAAGAGTCCTCGGGACGGCCATTAGGCGGGCGCCGACCTCCGGGGCGCCGACCTCCGGGGCGCCGACCGGGGCGCTGACCTCCGGGGCGCCGACCTCCAGGGTTCCAAGGCGCCGGGCGGCGGGTCAAGGTCCCGCAACCCTTGACGCGTCCGCTAGGGTCCATTGACCGATGAGCAACCGAACCCCGCAACCACGCAGGCACCAACCACGCAGGCACCAACCACGCAGGCACCAACCACGCACCAACCGATGACCAAGCAACCAACGAGCACAGACACACCACGCACGATCGTCGACAAGATCTGGGACGCACACGAGGTGCACGCCGCGCCGGAGATGCCGAGCGTCATGGCCGTCGACCTGCACCTCGTCCACGAGGTGACCTCGCCGCAGGCCTTCGACGTCCTTCGCGAGCGCAACCTCCAAGTCCGGCGGCCGGACCTGACGCTGGCCACCGTCGATCACTCCATCCCGACCACCGACCGCACCCTGCCGATCGTCGACCAGATGGCCGCGACCCAGATTCGGCGGCTGGAGGAGAACTGCAAGGAGTTCGGCATCACCCTGCACGGCGTCGGCTCGCCGCACCAGGGGATCGTGCACGTCATCGGGCCTGAGCTCGGGCTGACCCAGCCGGGGATGACGATCGTGTGCGGCGACTCGCACACCGCGACCCATGGGGCGTTCGGCGCGCTGGCGTTCGGCATCGGCACCAGCGAAGTGAGCCATGTATTGGCGACGCAGTGCCTGCTGCAGCATCGGCCGCGAAGCTTCGAGGTGCAAATCGAAGGGCGCCTGGCCGACGGCGTCAGCGCCAAGGACCTCATCCTGGCGCTGCTCGCCAGGATCGGCATCAGCGCCGGCACCGGGCACGTCTTCGAGTACACCGGCTCGGCCATCCGCGCGCTCTCGATGGAGGAGCGCATGACCGTCTGCAACATGAGCATCGAGGGCGGCGCGCGCGCCGGGCTGGTGAGCCCCGACGAGACGACCTTCTCCTACCTCGCCGGTCGGCCGCACGCGCCCGCAGGCGCCGACTGGGACGTCGCGCTCGACCGATGGCGCCAGCTTCCGACCGATCCCGGCGCCGCCTACGACGCCTCCGTCCGTCTAGACGCATCGGCGTTGGAGCCAATGGTCACCTACGGCACCAACCCGGGTATGGGCTTCCCGATCACCGATCGCATCCCTGATCCGTCATCGCTGACCGATGCCTCGCGCCGCGCGGCGCTCGACCGGGCACTGGCCTACATGGGGCTGGCGCCGGGGGCATCGGTGCTGGGACAGCCGATCGACGTGGTCTTCATCGGGTCGTGCACCAACTCGCGGCTGAGCGACCTGCGCGAGGCCGCGCGCGTCCTGCGCGGGCGCCGCGTCAGCGAGGGCGTGCGGGTGCTGGTGGTTCCCGGCTCGACCGAGGTCAAACGCCAGGCCGAGGAGGAGGGGCTCGACGACGTCTTCCGCTCCGCCGGCGCCGAGTGGCGCGAGGCGGGCTGCTCCATGTGCCTGGCGATGAACGGTGACGAGCTGCGGCCTGGCCAGTACGCGGTCAGCACCTCGAACCGCAACTTCGAGGGCCGCCAGGGGCGGGGCGGCCGGACGTTTCTCGCCTCGCCGGTCACCGCCGCGGCATCGGCCGTCGCGGGCTGCGTCGCCGACGCCCGCGCGCTGAGCCTGTCATGAGCGAGCCGTTCGCGCGCGTCGAGTCGGCGGTCGTGCCGCTGCTGCGCGACGACGTCGACACCGACCAGATCATCCCGGCACGCTTTCTCAAGGCCGTCGAACGCGAAGGCATGGGCGCAGCGCTGTTCGCGGACTGGCGCTACGACGCCGCCGGGGTGGCGCGGCCCGATTTCGTATTGAACGACCCCACAATGGCAGGCCGTCAGATCCTGCTGGCCGGTGCCAACTTCGGGTGCGGCTCGTCACGTGAGCACGCACCCTGGGCGTTGCTGGGATTCGGCTTCCGGGCCGTCATCGCCGCCTCGTTCGCGGACATCTTCCGGGCGAACGCGCTCAAGAACGGGCTCCTGCCGGTGGCCATTGGCGCCGAGGCGCTGGACGTCATCGCCGCGCAGCCAAGCGCCACCGTCAGCGTCGACCTCGACGGCCAGCGCGTGTCATTGCCGGACGGCTCATCGACCTCGTTCGAGATCGACCCATTCTCGCGTTCGATGCTCCTGGCCGGCACCGACGAGCTGGGCTACCTGCTCTCCAGGTCCACCGAGATGGCAGCCTACGAGGCGCGGGCCTGGCCAGCGGTCAGCACCCTCATCGGCTAGGGCACCCTGATGGCCGAGCTGATTGGCCATACTTTCCCGATGCGCCCACTCCACCCGCACCCGCCGTGCGCATCGCCCGGCCCCGCGGCGCGATGATCGATGCCGACTTCGTCGTCCGCTTCCTGTCGATCAGCCTGATCAACGTCGCTCTCAGCGGCGACAACGTGGTCGTCATCGGCATGGCCGCCGCCTCGCTGCCGCACGGCCAGCGGCGGTGGGCGATCGTCAGTGGCGGCCTGCTGGCGGTCGCCATGCGTATCGGCCTGACACTTGCCGCCGCAGTGCTGCTGCAGATCCCGCTCATCTCGGCGATCGGCGGGATCGTCCTGTTCTGGGTCGCTTGGGGCCTGCTGCGCGCCGACACGGACGAAGGGCATCGGCTCGAGGCCGGAGCAAGCCTGCGGCGTGCCATCTGGCTGATCGTGATCGCCGACCTGACCATGAGCCTCGACAACGTGATCGCCGTGGCCGCCACGGCTGGAGGCGACGCGACGCTGCTCATCGCGGGGCTCGTGATCAGCATGCCGCTGCTGCTCGTCGCTGGAGGAGCCGTCTCAATGCTCATCGACCGCTTCAGATGGCTCGTCTACCTGGGCGCGGCCGCCATCTCCTTCACAGGCGCCCGGATGCTGCTCGACAGCGAGCCGCTGCGCAGCGATCTCGGCCTGACGCCTCCGTTGGTGGTGGCGGCCGCCGTGGTGATCGCTGTGGGCTTACCGGCCGCCTTCTTCATTCTCAAGCAGTGCAACACCAACGCCCTTGTAGACTGACGGGCGCTGAGCCAGTCGCGAGCGACCTTGCCGGGCTGCTCGCCCCAGCGAGGGGTCGCTCCCCATCGCCAAGGAGCGCCTCGTGGAGCTCCGCCGCGCGTTGCCCGGCATGCTGGCCTCGCTGCTCCCGAGCGCAGCGGATTCGTGCTCCCGCTGGTCCGCAGTGCGACCCGGCCCCATACCCGGTCGGCACGCTCGAGGGAGCGGACGCGTCAGGGCAATCTGGACCTAGCCCGTTCCGAACAGGCGCGCGACCACAATCAGACCTACGATCGCACCGGCCAGGCTAGCGACGCCTCGTGCTCGCGGGGAGCCTCGTACCGACAGGACATCCGCGACCGGTATCGCGCCAACAGCGACGACGGCGTACACCAAATGAAGTTGCTCATGCGGTCGCCCGTCGCCGAGCAAGATGCCAAGCCCGCCCGCGATCGTCATACCCAGCACGACCAGCAGGATCCCCTGCAGCCTCGCGGTTGTGGTTCCTGGCGGCAGGGCGCCCCACGCACGCCGGCCACCGTCGACGCCCACCAGGAGGATCAAGGGAGCGGTGGCGATCGCGAGCCAGGTGTGCAGCTGCGTGATGATGGCGCGCCTGTCGTTGCGAGGAGAAGCCGTGCTTCGTTCAGCCCGCGTCGGTGAGGAAACTCTGGACGATGCCGACCACCAGCACAATCCAGAAGACTCCCATCGCGAGGAACGCCAAGCCGCGCTTGCGGAAGTTGAACGCGGCAGACGCGCTGTCGGGTTCGTGGGCGCCACGGTCGACGAATGGGATCGCGACCAGCACGACCAGCATGACGGCCATGCCGATGAGCGTGCCCCAGATGTCGGGGTCGATGCCCAGGTTCGCCGCGACGATGTTCATGCCCCGCGTCCAACTGATCGGATAGGTCGGCTTGAACCCAAGTCCGCCCGGGTCGTCATCGGTCCCGAATAGCGGCGACGATGAGATGAGCTGTGGAGCTGTGCCGGCGTCGCGCGGGACGACGAAGGAGACCAAAACGACGAGGCCCAGTAAGACTGCTCCAAGGATGATCCAGCCTTTGACGTGCTTGGTGAAGCCTTCCGTCCTACCGCTCGCGCGCAGCCAGAATGGCATCGAGATGCCCTTGAACCGGATCAGAAGGTAGTGCCAGCCGATGAAGGCGCCTAGGGCAATCGGCACGATCGATACGTGCAGGACATAGAGCTGGACCAACTTTTCGGTCGCCGTCGGGATCGAGAGCAGAGCGTCCGAGCTGTAGTTGAACGCGCCGGCGAGCCCAACGGTGTTGAGGACCTCACCGATGTTCCACGGCACGCCAAAGCCCACCTCGTCCCAGTGGAGCGCCTCACCGGTCAGGGAGACGATGAAGGTCAGGCCCGCCAAACCGACCCCGACGAGCCAAAGCCCCTGCTTGCCCCGTCGATAGCCGCCGGTGATGAAGACCCGCAGCATGTGTATCACCAGGAGCGCGAAGATCAGGTAGGAGTTCCAGAAGTGGAAATTCAGGATCAAAGACCAACCCGGCGTCTCGAGCAGGTGTTTCGTCGTGTCGTAGGCCCGGGCGGCATCGGGTGTATAGACCAGCCCGAGCAGGAATCCGGTCACGATCTCGAGCGCGATCGCGATCCCGAGCACCCCACCAACCAGATAGAGGATGCTGCTCGTCTCGACCGGGATCAGATAATCGCTGAGTAGCTGGCGGATCCCGAACTGGTCGCCGACGGTGGACCAGAATCCCCGATGGGCTACCGGCGTTGACTCCGACACCGACGAGACCTGCGACACCAGCGAACCCGTCCTTCCGCCTTCGATGCGCTCCGAATCCCAGTCGACGGCTGAGCAGGATATCACCCAGCTTGCTGAACCGGTACATTAGCATGCCAGTGCCATTGCGGATCGACGTAAATC
>JBBRXE010000108.1:0-5701 GCA_038248695.1 Candidatus Limnocylindria bacterium
CAAGGCGATCCTGGAGCGTCACCCCGACGATCTCGAAGTGGTCGGTATCAACGATCTGGCACCCACGGCCACGAACGCGCACCTGTTCAAGTACGACTCGACGTACGGGCGCTACGAGGGCGAGGTGACCGCGGGCGAGGGAGAGATCGTGGTCGATGGCCATCATATCCACGCCTCCAGCGAGAAGGATCCGTCGGCCCTGCCCTGGAAGGAGCTCGGCGTCCAGATCGTCATCGAGTCGACCGGCATCTTCACCGATGCGAACAAGGCTCGCGCCCACATCGACGCCGGTGCCACCAAAGTCATCATCAGCGCCCCGGCCAGGAACGAGGACGTCACGATCGTGCTCGGCGTGAACGAGGATGTCTACGATCCGGTCAACCACAGCGTCGTGAGCAACGCGTCGTGCACCACCAATGGCCTGGCGCTGCCCGCCAAGGTGGTGTTCGACAGCTTCGGCATCGAGCACGGGCTGATGACCACGGTGCACAGCTACACCAACGACCAGAACGTGCTCGACGTCTTCCACAAGGACCTGCGGAGAGCACGGTCGGCCGGCCAGAACATCATTCCTACCACCACCGGCGCCGCCAAGGCGCTGGCGCTGGTGATCCCGCAGCTGAAGGGGCGATTCGACGGGTTCTCGCTGCGCGTGCCGACGCCGACCGTCAGCATCATCGACTTCGTGGCGGTGACGGCCAGGCCGGTGACCACCGACAGCCTGAACGCGGCCCTGCGAGCTGCGGCCGACGGACCGATGCGCGGGCTGTTGGGCTACACCGAGGAGGAGCTCGTCAGCATGGACTTCAAGGGTGACGATCGCAGTTCGATCATCGACGCGAAGTCGACCATGGTGTCCGGTGACAAGCTGGTCAAGGTGATCGCCTGGTACGACAACGAGTGGGGTTACAGCTGCCGCGTCTCGGACTTGGCGGCGTTCATGGCCGAGCGGCTGTAGGGACGCATGAACAAAAAGACAGTCCGCGACATCGATGTCCGCGGAAAGCGGGTCTTTCTGCGTGCGGATCTCAACGTCCCCATCGATGACGGACGGATCACCGATGACACGCGCATCCGTGCCAGCCTGCCCACGATCGTCTACCTGCTGGAGCGCGGCGCGACGGTCATCCTGGCCAGCCACCTCGGCCGGCCCAAGGGCAAGATCAACGACGCTCTGCGGCTGAAGCCGGTCGCGGATCGACTGGCGCAGCTGCTTGGCCGGCCGGTGCGCATGACCGGCGACGCGCTGGGCGCGGGCGTCCAGGTCGCGGTCGACAAGCTGCGTCCCGGTGACCTGCTGATGCTCGAGAACCTGCGCTTCCACGCCGAGGAGGAGGCAAACGGCGCGGAGTTCGCCAAAGCACTGGCGGGCTTCGCCGACGTGTACGTCGACGACGCGTTCGGCTCTGCGCATCGGGCGCATGCCAGCACCGAGGGGATCACCCACTTCCTGCCGAGCGTGGCGGGGCTGCTCATGGAGCGCGAGGTGGATGCGCTGTCACGCCTGCTCGAGCATCCGCCCAAACCATTCCACGCGATCATCGGCGGGGCAAAAGTGACCGGCAAGCTCGAGGTGCTCGGGGCACTGCTCGGCCGTTGCCAGGCGATCCTGGTCGGGGGCGGCATGGCCAACACCTTCCTGGCCGCCAAGGGCCACCCCATGGGCAAGAGCCTGTTCGAGCCTGATCAGCTCGACAATGCGAGGCGGATGATGAGTGAGGCTCGGCGCAAACGGGTGCGCTTCATGATCCCCACCGACGTCGTCGTCGCGCCGCAGATCCATCATCGGGCGCTGGCCCAGACTGTCGGGGTCGGTGAGGTGCCCAAGGACTGGATGGTGGTCGACATCGGTCCGAAAACGATCGATGCCTACACCGAGCACCTAGCCAAGGCCAGCACCGTCTTCTGGAATGGACCGATGGGCGTCTTCGAGGTCCCCCAGTTCTCCAAGGGTACGACCGCCATTGCCCGATTCCTGGCGGCGCGCACCGCCAAAGGGGTCATCACGGTGGTCGGCGGCGGCGACTCGGTCGCCGCCGTGGAGCAGCTCGGCGTGGCCGACAAGATGACCCACGTGTCGACCGGTGGCGGAGCGTCGCTCGAATTCCTGGAGGGCAGGACGCTCCCCGGTGTCGCGGCGCTCCAGGATATCGAGGAGAAGCCGTGAGCACGCTCATCGAAGACGTCATCGGGCGCGAGATCCTCGACTCGCGCGGCAACCCGACGGTCGAGGTCGACGTGTTCCTCGAAGGTGGGGCGGTCGGCACCGCCATGGTCCCCTCCGGTGCCTCGACCGGCGCGCACGAGGCGGTCGAGCTGCGCGATGGCGACGCGTCGCGCTACGGCGGCAAGGGCGTGCTGCAGGCCGTGCGCAATGTCAATGACGTGCTGCGGCCGGAGCTGCTGGGCAGCGACGCGGTCGACCAGGTCAGCCTGGACCGGCTGCTCATCGACCTGGACGGCACCCCTGACAAGTCGTCCCTCGGCGCCAACGCCCTACTGGGGGTGTCGGTGGCCGCGGCACATGCCGCGGCCGAGGCGGTCGAGCTGCCGCTCTTCCGCTACCTGGGCGGGGTTGGTGCCCGCGTCCTGCCGGTGCCCATGGTCAACATCCTGAATGGCGGCAAGCATGCCATCGATTCGACCGATTTCCAGGAGTTCATGATCGTGCCGCTCGGCGCGCCGACGTTCCGTGAGGGCGTGCGCTGGGCGGCAGAAACCTTCCACGCCCTTGGCGCGTTGCTGCACGAGCGTGGTTTCGCCACGACCGTCGGCGACGAGGGCGGCTATGCGCCCAGCCTGGGCAGCAACGAGGACGCGATCGCAGCGGTGGTGGATGCCATTCGCGCCGCAGGCTATGCACCCGGCGAGCAGATCGCCATCGCGCTGGATCCCGCAGCCAGCGAGCTGTACGAGGACGGCAGCTACCACCTGAAGCGCGAGGGGCGGGACCTGTCCAGCATGGAGTTGATCGACTTCTGGGCTGACTGGGTGGAGCGCTATCCGATCATCTCTCTCGAGGACGGTCTGGCCGAGGACGACTGGGACGGTTGGCGCCAGCTCACCGAGCGGCTCGGCAATCGGATCCAGCTCGTCGGCGATGATCTGTTCGTCACCAACACCGAGCGATTGGCACGCGGCATCGCGGAGTCGTCCGCCAACTCGATTCTCATCAAGCTGAACCAGATCGGGACGCTGACCGAGACGATCGAGGCGGTCGAACTGGCGCATCGCGCGGGGTGGACGACCGTCATCAGCCATCGGTCCGGCGAGACGGAGGACACGACCATCGCCGACCTGGCCGTCGCGCTGGCGACCGGTCAGATCAAGACCGGCTCGATGTCGCGCGGTGAGCGGACGGCGAAGTTCAACCGGCTGATGCGTATCGAGGAGGAGCTGGGTGACGCGGCGGTCTACGCCGGCGCCCGTGCGTTCGCCGCGAACCGCTAGCTCTGGGCGGGGTCGCCCTCGTCGCTCTTCCTGCGGCGGCGCGCGGCGGCCGATTCGCGACTGGCGCGGGTCACCGCGACCTTGGCCTTGCCGGCCGCAGTGCGCGGTCGATCGGCCGCCTTGCCAGCGGCAGCCTTCGAGGCCTTTGCGGCGGCGACCTTCTTGCGCTGCGCGGTCTTGCTCGCCACGGTGCGCTTGCGAGTCGTCGTCTCCGCGACGGCAGCGGCGGTCGCCTCCTGCTCGTCGAGCAGGTGGGCGGCATTGGCCTTGACCATCAGCCGGCCCTTGCGTCGCGCGGCGTTGTTCGGGTGCAGGATGCCCTTCTCGGCGGCCTTGTCCAGGGCGCTGATCGCGGCGGCGACGGCCGCGGGTCCATCACCTTCGCTGCGGCCGAGTGCGATGCTGGCTGCCCGCTGCACGAGCGTGCGGGCATTGCTGCGCGTGCGTTGGTTGATGGCGTGCCGGCGGATGGCCTGGCGGACGCGCTTGAGTGCCTGGGGCGTGCGTGCGCCCTTCCAGGTCCGAGCCTTTCTTGCCACGTGGGGTCCTCAACGGGGAGCATGAAAATCGCGCCTCGTAGCGGAGGCGCCGAACGCAGAGTATAGCACTGCCACCTTCGGCAGCCACTCGACAGATGTCGATGCAGCGGCGATACTTCGCCGCGGCATGGGTGCCTACCGCGGTCATGCAACCAGACGCCCGAGCCGAACGTCGTACAGGGGAGACAGCGGCAGTGCCCGCCGAGATCATGCAGCCCAGATTTGCGTCATCCGACGGCCCGCCTCACCAGGACCTTTAGCCGATGACGACCACGACCCTCAGCCAACCCCGCTTTGGTCTCGCCGCAGCGCTCGCCACGGCACCCCGCCGCCGCGCCGCATTGCTGGGCTTCTTCGGGACGCTGCTCGTGGGCGTCGTGCTGCTGGGCGCCGCCTCGCTTGGCATTGCGCTGTCGAGCAACGGCGTCGTGATGCCGCGCGTCAGCGTGGCAGGGATCGAAATCGGTGGGTTGGATCGCGCCGCTGCGGCCGATCGCCTGGTCGCCTCGCTGCCATCATTGAGCAGCGGAACTGCCACCCTGTTGGTCGACGGGCAGCCGATGAGCGTCAGCTACGAGCAGCTGGGACGCGGCTACGACCTTGATGCCATGCTGAAAGCTGCGTTCGCGGTGGCTCGCGATGGCAACCCGCTGACCGATGCCGTCGCGCGCCTGCGCACCGTCGCGCGCGGAGCGGCCATCCCGGCCGTGGTTCACGCCTACGACCGCAACGCCATCGATGCGGTCGTGGCGGAGGTTTCCGCGCGCTTCGCGCACGAGCCGGTATCGGCGCTTGTCAACGCCGGCGCGAGCGAATTCACGGTCAGTCCTGCCTCTGACGGCGCAAGGCTCGATGCGGTGGAGCTCAGAGCGCAGCTCGGCGCCGCCGTCGGTACAGCGGATCCTGCCGACGTCACAATCGAGCTCTCGACGTTGCCCGTGCCTGCCGCGGTGAGTACCGCGGATGCCCAGGCAATGGCTGCCCGAGCGGCAGCCATGGTCGCCGAGCCCCTGGGCCTGCTGCCGGCCGAGGACGTTGATCCACTGCTGCTGAGCACCGCGCAGCTCCGCAGCGTGGTCACGTTCGGTACGCCGGCGGGCAGCGGGTACGCGGAGCAGGTGGACACCGTCGCCATCGGAGCGTTGCTTGAGAAGCTGGCCGACAAGGTGTCGACGGAAGCCCGTGACGCGTCGTTCACGTTCGGCGTCAAGGGCGTCACCAGCGTCAAGCCCGGCGTCGATGGCCGGACGCTCGACATCAGTGCATCAGTCGACGCGATCCGTTCCGCGCTCGTTGCGCGCGCCGCGGGTATCGCGACACCCGACGCCAGGCTTGCCTTCAGTGTGACGGCTCCGCCGCTGACCAGCGAGGCGGCCAGGACCGCGGGTCCGAAGATGCGCCGCATCTCGAGTTGGACGACCTATTACGTGCCGGCCATCAGCAACTATTGGGGGCGAAACATCAGCATCCCTGCGCGCGACCTGGACGGCGAGGTGCTGGCGCCCGGCGAGTGGTTCGATTTCTGGCAGGACATCGGCCCGGTAACCACCGCCCACGGCTATGGCCAGGGGGGTGCCATCATCGGCGGCAAGAGCGAGCCGACCGGCGCTCTGGCCGGCGGGATCTGCTCGACCTCGACCACCATCTTCAACGCCGCGCTGCGCGCCGGCCTGCAGATGGGCGAACGGCGCAACCACTACTACTACATCAGC
>JBBRXE010000109.1:0-5645 GCA_038248695.1 Candidatus Limnocylindria bacterium
CGGGCACATGGACGACGTCGAGACCTCGAAGATCGGCGCCTTCGAGAACGAGTTCTATCGGTTCCTGGAGTCGACCTACGCCGACCTGCTGCCGACCATCGCCAAGGAGAAGGCGCTCTCCGACGAGCTGTTCGCGCAGCTGGAGGAGGCGGTCGCGGCCTTCAAGCGCCAAGGCGGTTACGGCGAAGAGGCCAAGGGCGCCAAGTCCGACGGTTCGCCGAAGGCAAAGGCCGATGACGCCGCCAGCGCCGATGGCCCCGTCAGTGCCGATGCCCCCGCCAGCGCCGATGACGCCGCCAGCGCCGGCGATGTTGCCGACGCCGGCGATGTCGCCGAACAGCAGGACGCAGAAGCTCACAGCACCACGGAGACCGTCGGCTAGATGCCCAGCCTCAAGGACATTCGCGGGCGGATCGGCTCCGTCACCAACATCGCCCAGATCACTCGAGCGATGGAGATGGTGGCCGCCTCGCGCATGAAGCGCGCGCAGGACGCCATCCTGGCCGCGCGCCCCTACTCGGACCAGTTGCGCGACGTTCTGAGCCGCCTGGCGGCAGCACTCGACGAGCAGGTCGATCCTCTGCTGGCCCGGCGGCCGGTGCATCGCATCGGCCTGATCGTGATCACCACCGATCGCGGGCTGGTCGGCTCGCTGAATGCCAACGCCACACGCGCGGTGCTGCGCTACGTCAGCGCGCACCACGATGACGACCCGAACCTCGAGATCGAGCTGATCACCGTCGGGCGCAAGGGGCGCGAGACGCTGCGGCGTGCGAGGATTCCCATCGCGGCGCACTTTCCGGGCCTCGGCGATCGGCCGTCGTTCGGGGACGTGACCGCCATCGCGCGGCTGGTGACCGATGACTTCCTTGCCGGCAAGTACGACGAGATTGCCATCGAGTACAGCGCCTTCGTGTCGACGCTGACTCAGCAGGCCGAGATCAAGACCATCCTGCCGGTCGAGCGCCCGGAGCTCGGCGAGGAGAAGACGCAGACGAACGACGAGTACCTGTTCGAACCCTCGCCGGAGGCTGTCCTGTCGCACCTGCTGCCGCACTATGTCGCGATCGACCTTTACCGCGCGGTCCTCGAGAACAACGCCTCGGAGCAGAGCGCGCAGATGATCTCAATGCGCAATGCCACCGACAACGCCAATGAGCTGATCGACGACCTGACGCTCGTCTACAACAAGACGCGCCAGGCCACCATCACCCGCGAAATGATCGAAATCGCCTCCGGCGCCGAAGCCCTCGCGGGCTAGGACCGAAAAGGCCCACACGAGGAGAGCAACAGACACATGGCCACCGGAAAGGTGATCCAGATCACGGGCCCCGTGATCGACGTCGAATTCCCGCCGGGCGAGCTGCCCGCCATCTACAACGCGCTCGAGATCCCTCGCTCGGCAGCAGGTCAGGCGGAGTTCAGCGGCAGCGACAGCAAGCGCTCCGACGACCAGGTGGTCGTCGTCGAGGTGCAGCAGCACCTGGGAAACAACTGGGTGCGCACCGTCGCCATGTCGACGACCGATGGGCTGGCGCGCGGCATCGAAGCGGTCGACACCGGGCATCCGATCACCGTGCCGGTCGGCGCGCCAACGCTGGGCCGCGTCTTCAACGTGCTGGGCCAGCCGATCGACGGCAAAGGCCCGGTGACCAGCGAGAACAACTTCCCCATCCACCGCGACCCACCGCCGTTCGAGGACATGGAGACCGAGGCGCAGGTCTTCGAGACCGGCATCAAGGTCATCGACCTCATCGCGCCGTTCAAGCGCGGTGGCAAGGTCGGCGTGTTCGGCGGCGCCGGCGTGGGCAAGACGGTGATCATCCAGGAGCTCATTCGCAACATCGCTGCGGAGCAGAGCGGCTATTCGGTCTTCGCGGGCGTGGGCGAGCGCTCGCGCGAGGGCAACGACCTCATCGGTGAGATGACCGAATCGGGCGTCATCGATAAGACCGCCATGGTCTTCGGCCAGATGAACGAGCCGCCCGGCGCCCGCCAGCGCGTCGGCCTCACGGCGCTGACCATGGCCGAGTACTTCCGCGATGTCGAGGGCCGCGACATCCTGCTGTTCATCGACAACATCTTCCGATTCACCCAGGCGGGCTCGGAGGTCTCGGCGCTCCTGGGGCGCATGCCGTCGGCGGTCGGCTACCAGCCGACGCTGGCCACCGAGATGGGCGACCTGCAGGAGCGCATCACCTCCACCAAGAAGGGCTCGATCACCTCGCTGCAGGCCATCTTCGTGCCGGCCGACGACTATACCGATCCGGCCCCCGCCACGACCTTCGGCCACCTCGACTCGACCGTCCGCCTGGAGCGCTCGATCGTCGAGCTGGGCATCTACCCGGCGGTCGATCCGCTGACCTCGACCTCGACCGTCCTCGACCCGCGCGTGGTGGGCGAAGAGCACTTCGAGGTCGCCCGCGAGGTGCAGCGCACGCTGCAGCGCTACAAGGATCTGCAGGACATCATCGCCATCCTGGGCATGGACGAGCTGTCGGAGGAGGACAAGGTCTCCGTCTCGCGCGCGCGGCGGCTGCAGCGGTTCATGTCGCAGCCATTCTTCGTCGGTGAGAAGTTCACCGGCCGCACCGGCAAGTTCGTGGAGCGCAAGGAGACCGTTCGCGGCTTCGGCGAGATCCTGGCCGGCAAGTACGACGATCTGCCGGAGCAGGCGTTCTTCATGGCGGGACCGATCGAGGACGTGGTCGCCAACGCGGAGGGGATGAAGTAGATGGCCGGTCCCGACTCCGGCTTGCGCAGCGGTCGCGGCGTTCCAACGCTCGCGCTTCGGGCGGTCGACGTCTCCACCAACGTCCCGCCGGAGGTGGATTGAGTGCCGTTGCAGTTGGAGATCGTCACGCCCGAACGCAGCGTGTTCACCGATGCAGTGGACATGGTCGTCGTGCCCGGCGTCGACGGGCAGCTCGGTATCCTGCCGCATCACACCAAGCTGATCAGCGCGCTTGGCACCGGTGAGCTCCGCATCAAGCAGGCCGGCAGTGAGCAGGCGATGTTGATCTCGGGTGGATTCGTCGAGGTGCGACCGGATAAGGTCGTGGTCATGGCCGATGTTGCCGAGCACTCCGAGGAGATCGACGTTGCTCGTGCCACCGAGGCGCGCAAGCAGGCCGAGGCCGAGCTCGCGAACGTGCATCAGGCCGCCGACATGACGCGCGTCCGCGCCGCGCTGCAGACGGCACTCATGCGTGAACGCATCGCGACGCGTCGCCGCTCGCGCGGCTAGAGCCTGATCCTGGCGCGTCGAGCGGTCACCACCGCCGACTGGACAGAAGTCGTTCTGGTCCGCGTTCGACCGGCCGAGACACGCGATGTGGCGGCCTGGTGCCTTGATTGAGCACGAGCCGAGGTCACTCGTCGCTCGCTTGCGTCAATCGGCACGACGAACGCTGATCACACCGATATTTGACGAGTCGGTGCCCTCGCCGAGCGCGACGCGACGGCGCGTAAGGCACCAGGCCAGCGCGCAGGGGAGCATCGGCGGTAGCATCAGTTCATGGTGGACGAGCACGACATGACGCCCGCGGAGGCAGAGCAGGCACATCTGCGCGGTCCCGAGGGCAGGCATGAGCCGCCCTTCCAGCGCATGCAGGACCTGCGAAGGATCGGGCGCGAGTTTCCGTTCATCTGCCCAGTGGACAGCAGGCCGCACAAGGGCAGCCCGCCGGGCGAGGATCCGAACGATGATCCGACCTTCATTGCGCGCCACGACCTGGATGATGGCGCCCACTTCCTTGGCTGACGCCACGCCCTCGCCAACGTACCTGGCTGACGCCAAGCCCTCGCGCACGTGCGCGCCTGGCGCCACGCACTCGCCCAAGCACGCATCCCACGCCACCAGGTGACTGGTGCAGACCTGTGACCAGTGCGGCACTCGCGCGCCGCAGCTCCCGATTCGGATCGAGATCGTGCGCGAGAGCGGCCCCATCGGTCTGACTGGAGCGCCGGGCCCGGGCGAAACCATCAACTTCACCAAGGGCTACACCTTCTGCCAGCCCGACCACGCCTACGAATGGGCGCGTGAGCGGCGCTACATGATCTGTAACCGCCAGCCAACGTCGTTCGAGGCGGGCATGCAGCCGTACCTGCCATCACGCCACATGGGCGGACGTTTGGGGCTTTGCGATGGCCACCACACCGGCGGTCACGAATGGAAGGAAGCGTGGCCGGCCTAGGCGAAGTCTCGGCAAGCTCTGTCTTCGCCACGGCGCCCCCTCGCCACGGCGGTCGTCTCCGTTCGTCGGGAGGTCCACGCGGTCCACGCCGCCTACACTGGCGCGCATGCAGAAGTTCATTGTCACCGGCGGCGCGCCACTGCACGGCGAGGTCCGCATCGCCGGGGCCAAAAACGCGGTGCTCAAGCTGATGGCCGCATCGGTCCTGACCGATGAACCCTGCCTCCTGCACAACGTCCCGCGCATCAGCGACGTGATGATCATGCGCGAGACCATCGGCGACATCGGCTTCGACGTCAGGCGCGTCGGCGCCGACTCACTGCGCATCACCGCGACCGATGCGAACTGGCTCTTCGTCCCCCTGGAAGCCGCGGCCAAGATGCGCGCCTCCTTCATCCTGCTCGGCCCGCTGCTGGCCCGATTCGGACACGTGATCATCTCGAACCCCGGTGGCGATCGCATCGGCCGGCGACCGGTCAACCTGCATGTCGCGGCCATGGAGTCGCTGGGTGCCAGCATCGAGCACAAGAACGGCTATTACTTCGCATCGGCTCCGTCGGGGCTTCGCGGAGCGACGATCTCGTTCCCGTACGTGACCGTGATGGGCACCGAGAACGCGCTGCTGGCCGCCGTGTTGGCGCACGGCACCACCGTCATCGAGAACGCCGCGCAGGAGCCGGAGGTCGACGACCTCATCGCCATGCTGCGCTCCATGGGGGCGCGCATCGAACGGGTCGCGCCGCATCGGCTCGAAATCGAGGGCGTCGCGCGCCTGGGGGGCGTCGAGCACACGGTCACCGGCGACCGGCTGGAGGCCGGCACGTTCGCGATCGCCGCCGCGATCACGGGCGGGGATGTGACCGTTCGCGGGGTCGCGCCCGAGCACCTCGCCTCCTTCCTCGAGGTGCTGGACCGCATGGGCGTCCCGGTCGACCTCATCGGTCCCTCAGAGACCGATGCCGGTGGGCTGCGCATCCGCTCGGCCGCCGCATATGCGCCGGCGGCAATTGAGACGCAGCCATACCCCGGCTTCGCGACCGACCTCCAGGCGCCGCTCGCCGTGCTCATGACGCAGGCCGATGGTGTCTCGACCATCCACGAAACGATCTACGAGGATCGGCTCGACTACACCACCGAGCTCGCCAAGATGGGAGCGGTGATCGAGATTCTCGACGAGCGCCACTGCCGGATTGCGGGGCCAACGCCGCTGCACGGCCGCGAGGTGACCATCACCGACCTGCGTGCCGGCGCCACGCTCATCCTGGCGGCGCTGGCCGCGTCTGAGACCTCGGTGATCTCCGGCGTCGAGCACGTCGACCGCGGCTACGAGCACATCGAGTCGAAGCTCGTCGCGCTGGGCGCCCAGATCCATCGCATCGACGCCTGACTTCACGGCGGCGTTCCGCGCCGCGAGCGCCGCGATGCCCCGCGAGCGCCGCGATGCCCCGC
>JBBRXE010000110.1:0-5547 GCA_038248695.1 Candidatus Limnocylindria bacterium
CAGGATCCGTGACCGCGCCTCGCACGACTGGCCAGCCGAGTAGTAGATCGCCCACAGCGAGCCGAGCACCGCCGCGCTGAGGTCGGCGTCGGCGAAGATGACGTTCGGCGACTTGCCGCCAAGCTCCAGCGAGACCCGCTTCAGCCCGGCCGCGGCGATGGCCGCGATACGACGTCCGGTCTCCGTCTCGCCGGTGAACGCGATCTTGTCAACCCCGGGGTGCGAGGCGAGCGCCTCCCCCACCTCTGCGCCGGGGCCGGTGATCACGTTGAAGACGCCCGGCGGGATGCCAGCTTCGAGCGCGATACGGCCGAGCTCCAGCGCGGTCATGGGCGTGGCTGACGCCGGTTTCAGGACGACCGTGCAGCCTGCCGCCAGGGCGGGCGCCAGCTTCCAGGTGGCCATCATGAACGGGTAGTTCCAGGGAATGATCGCCGCGCACACGCCGACCGGCTCGCGCAGTGTGTACGACAGCACCGATGGGTTGACCGCGAACGACCGGCCGTAGAGGTGCTGGGCGGCGCCGGCGAACAGTTCGAGGTCACTCACTGCCTGGCGGATCTCGGCCAGGGACTGCGACTTCGGCTTGCCGTTGTTGCGCGACTCGAGCTCAGCCAGCGCATCGGCCTGGTCCTCGATCAGCTGCGCCATCCTGGCGAGCATCCGCGAGCGCTTGGCCGGCGACGTCCTGGCCCACGGGCCTTCGAACGCGGTGCGCGCCGCCAAGACGGCCGCGTCGACGTCATCAGTCGTCGCCCAGGCGACATCGGCCAATGGCTGTCCGCGGGCGGGATCGTAGGTCGGGAACGTGCGTCCATCGGCGCCAGGACGGAATTCGCCGTTGATGAGCATCGAGACTTCGGTCATTGGCGAATGGTACGCGGAGGCATCGGTATCATGCGGTCGTGACCGAAGACAGACCGATGCCCATATTGCGCGGCGAGCTCACCTGGCTGCGCCCGCTTGAGAAGGCCGATGTGGTCGAGGCGACCATGGATGACCAGGAGATGGCGCACTACGCCGGATTCAAGTCACCGTTCGGCCGGGAGTCGCAGGAGCGCTGGTTCGAGAAGATGCTCGGCCGGATGGGCGATGCACAATTCCAGTTCGTCATCTGCCCACTGGGATCGCGCAAGGGAATAGGCGGCTGCGGCCTGCGCGACATCGATCGTGTCAACGGCCATGCCGAGGTCGCGGTCTTCCTGGACCGCGGCAACTGGGGCCACGGCCTGGGGACCGATGCCGTCAACACGCTCCTCGACTTCAGCTTCGGTGAGCTGCGCCTGGAGCGCGTCTACCTGCACGTCTTCGACTACAACGCGCGTGCCATCCGGTCGTACGAGAAGTCCGGCTTCGTACGCGAGGCGGTGCTGCGCCGGGCACGGTTCCATCGCGGCGTCCACCACGACGTGATCGTCATGGCCGTCCTGCGCTCGGAGTGGGAGGCGCTGGACCGCAAGCGCTCCTGGGATTTCCCGGAGCAGGCCGGGCGCACGAAACGGCAAAGGGCGTCAGGGCGGCGGGAGGCGGCGAAAGGCGTCAGCGCGGCAGGCGGATGAGGAACGTGGTGCCGTCCGCGCCGGTGCGCTCCACCGAGATCGCACCACCGTTCGCGGCCAGCAGTTCACGCGCGATCGTGAGGCCGATGCCGCTGCCACCCTCCGCACGGCCACGCGCCGGATCTGCTCGGTAGAAGCGCTCGAAGACGTACGGCAGGTCGGCGGCGGCGATGCCCTGACCCCTGTCGCTCACCCGGATCAGCACCTCGGCCCGACCCTCATCCGCGACCAAGCGGACTGCTCCGCCGCCGTGCTCGGCGGCGTTGCCGAGGACATTGCGCAGCGCCCGCCCGACCTGGCTTCGATCGCCGGTCGCGGTCAGGCCAGTTGGAACCTCGGCCACAAACGACACACCGCGCTCGCGGAAGAGACCGGCAAGGGCTGCCTGCGCCTCGGTGACCAGCTCACCAATCTCGACGGTCTCCGCGAGACGCATGAGCGGCGCCGACTCTGCCTCGATCAGCTCGCCCAGCCGCGCGACGACGCCGCCGAGCGCGCCTGCGGCGGCCCGCGCCGACTCGAGCTGCTCACGGTCGATGGGGATGATGCCGTCGACCATGGCCTGCAGCTGCGACTCGAGCACGGTGGCCGGCGTCGCCAGGTCGTGCGCCATGTCGCTGGCCGCGCGGCGCCGCAGTGTCTCCGACTGCTGCAGCCGGTCCGCCATCGTGTTGAAGGCCGCGGCCAGCTCCGCCGACTCGCGGTCGGAGCCGCCCGATGCCCGTGCGCCGAGATCGCCGGCACCCAACCGCTGAGCCGCCTCCGTGACCGCGCGCAACGGCCGTGTCAGCCGGTTCGACAGCAGCCCCGCGGCGAGGATCAGCACCAGCACGGATGCCACGCCGACGCCCACCAGCACGATATTGAACAGGCGCAGGAAGGCGCCGTCGGCCGCGGCCAGTGCGCGCTGCGGCAGCTCGAGGACCAGCATCGCCGCGGGGCCGTCACCGGCCACGGTCTGTTCGACGCGCTCGACGGGTCCAACCGGCGGGCGCCCCGCTGAAGCGATCACCACGCCGGATGCGTCCAGCACCGAGACGCGGCCGCCGGCCGCGGGCGCCAGGCGCATCACCGCCAGCCGCAGTCGTCCGGCCGGCAGCGACCCGATGAGCGCGGCCGCGTCATCCACGCGTCGCTGCTGCTGCGCCGTCAGCTGGTCCTGGAACGAGCGGTTGACGGCGGCATTGACGACCAGGCCGGCGACGAGCAGCACCACGAGCACGGCCCCGGCGAGCACGAGCGCCAGGCGTGTCGCCAGCGGCTGATGAGTGGCCACCTTCAATCCAGCGACGCGACGAGCCGGTAGCCGGTCGTCGGTACCGTCTCGATGAGCCACGGGTCGCCCGCGTCATCGCCGAGCTTGCGGCGCAGGTTGGCGACGTGGACGTCGACTACGCGCCCGTAGACCTCGTCCGGGCGACGCGCCACCTCCTCGAGCAGCGCGTCGCGGGAAAGCACCCATCCTGCCCGGCGCGCCAGGGCCGCGAGCAGTGCGCACTCGCCGGGCGTCAGGCGACCGTTCTCGCCCGAGGCCAGGACCCAGCGCCGCGTCGCGGTGTCGAGGACCAGCCGGCCCGCATCGAACGACAGGACCGGCGCCGCAGCCGGCGGCGACGAGCGCCGCAGGATGGCGGCGACCCTGGCGGTCAGCTCGTGGGGGTTGAACGGCTTGGCCAGGTAGTCATCGGCACCGGCGCGCAGGCCAGCAATCCGTTCCGCATCGGTCCTCTTGGCTGAGGTGATGAGGACCGGCACCGACGACTGCGAGCGCAGCTCGGCGAGCACCATCTCGCCCTGCATGGCGGGCAGCATCAGGTCCAAGACGACCAGGTCGGCAGCATCCGCCTCGAAGGCGGCGAGGGCGGAGGTGCCGTCGCCGGCATCGGTCACGCGGTGGCCTTCGCGTTCCAGGTAGAGGCGCAGCAGCGCGCGAAGCTGCGGCTCGTCCTCGACCACCAGGATGTGGGCCATGCCGCATCCTAGTCGCCGCGCGATTCAGGAAGTGTCAAGACGCCGGACGGCCTTCTTGACCCGATCTTCACGACGCATGCGCAGGCTGGCACCATCAACCGCATTCTCTGGGAGGCTGGACCGATGAAGATCGCAAAGACATTTGGGGCCATTGGCGCATTGATCGCTGCCGCACTGGTTGGCGGAGCGCTGATCAGCAGCGTCGCCGCCGAATCACCTCCACCCACGGCCAGCAGCGACCCTGGCCCGTATTGCCAGTCCTTCCGCAACCACCTTGCGCACGAGCTCGGGACCGATGCCCCCGGCCTCGAGTCGGCATTCCGCTCGGCCGCGACTGCCACGGTCGATGAGGCGGTCGCCGCCGGCGACCTCTCCGCGGAGCGCGCCGGCGCGATCAAGGAGCGCCTGGCGAATGCAGACCTCGGCGGCTGCGGCGGCCTCGGCCGGCGGCTGATCGGACACCCCGGTGTTCGTGCCGGGCGCCTGGACCTGGGTGCCGCGGCGGCCGATGCGCTCGGCATGCAGCCCTCCGAACTCGTAGCGGCGCTGCGGTCGGGCTCGTCGCTCGAGCAGATTGCTGCCGACAAAAACGTCGAGTACGCCACCGTGAAATCGGCGGTGCTGGACAGCGCGAAGGCCGACCTGCAGAAGGCCGTCGCCGCCGGACGCATCACCGCTGACCAGGAGAAGGCACGGCTCGACCAGCTCGAGAAGGCCCTGGATGCCGGGACCTGGCCGCTTCACGGCCGGCGCGTCCCGGCTACCCAGCCGGAGAGCTAGGAGCTAGCCCAGGTCGGCGGGGCTCTTGATCAGGTTCGGCGCAGCCAGATACGCGGCATACGCCGGCCACCACATCGCGGCTTCGAGGTCGGCTTCGAGGTCGGCGTCGCGGTCGATCTGGGCGATGCCCCGCTCACCGCATGGGCGGCGACTGCCAGCGCCACGGCCAGGCCCTTGGTCAATAGGCGCGAGCCCAGCAGCGCGTGCCCGGTGAGCTGGATCTCGGTTGGCAGGCCGGCGGCAATGGTGTCGAACGGCGCGGGCAGAGCTTTCACGCCCGAACGGTAGCGGTGGTCTGCCATGCGGCGCTGCACGGAACATCCTTCGCCCCCCTGTGGCAGCGCCGCACTCGGGCTCCGCAGAGCTGAGTCGCCAGGTGACTGAGACGAGTGAGAGGCTCGGGCTTAGATGCGATCCAGGCGCCAGGCGACTCAAATCAGCGGATCTGCAGGCGAGTGACCCGCAGAACGGTCGATTTCAGTCACCCCATGACTAAAACGCCGGGGGGCGGCCCCCTCCCACTCGTTTCAGTCGGGCAGTGACTCAAACGAACGGGCCGGAGCTGACCTCGGCGCCGAAGGACCGTTACCCACCGATCTGGCTCATGTTGCGCGCGGGGGCCACGAAGCCGGGGTCGCCGATGTGGTGCTTGAGCTCCTTGTTCCAGGCCGCGCCCCGCACGATCTCGGCGAGCTCGTCGTCCGAGGCACCCGAGCGCATCGGCCCTCGCAGGTCGGTCTCCGTCAGGCTGAAGAGGCACGTGCGAATGGTCCCCTCGGCGGTCAGCCGCAGCCGGTCGCACGCGTCGCAGAACGGCTCGCTGACCGGGTTGATGAAGCCGATCTCACCCACGCCATCCGCGAACCGATACACCCGACTGGTCTGGGCGGCGTCATCGGGCTGCATCGGCTGCAGTGGCAGCCAGGCTTTCGGGACCGATGCTTCGAGCGCGGCCTTCAGCTCGGCCCCAGTCAGCACCGCTTCCGGCGACCAGGCGTCCCCGCCATCAAGCGGCATGAATTCGATGAAGCGCACGACGTAGCCGTGCTCACGTGCAAGTTCGGCGAAGGAGCGGATCTCGACGTCGCTCGTGCCGCGCAGCGCGACGGCGTTGACCTTGATCGGCCGCAGGCTTGGCTGCAGGGCGGCCGCCTGGAGTCCCGCCAACACCTGGGCCAGCGCATCGCGGCGGGTGATCGCCTTGAATCGCTCGCGGACGAGCGAGTCGAGGCTGACG
>JBBRXE010000111.1:0-5523 GCA_038248695.1 Candidatus Limnocylindria bacterium
CCGCCGTATCGGCCGAACGCGGTGCGCAGGCCGTCGATGACGACGGGGGTGGTGGCGGAATCGCGGAGGGCCATGGGGCGGATGCTAGCAGGCGGTCCCTCCGATCACGCCGCCGTAGAACGTCCCGGCACGTGGCGCGTCCCGGCACCGTGGCGCTCCCTGGCACCGTGGCGCGGTGATCCGGGGCGCGACCATGCGCCTGGTGACTCAGATGAGCGGGAAGGCGCGGCTCACCTGCGATTTATGCGCCAAGTGACTGAATTCGGCAGCTTTGACGGGCGCTGAGGCTCAATCAGGGCTATCTCAGTCACCACACGACTCAACCGCAGGTGAGGGGACTGTTCACCGTCGTTTCAGTCCTCAGGCGACTCAATCAAGCAGGATATTGGCCCCAGCGCTATCAGCTGTAGTCGTGCGCCGCGTGGGACGTTTGAGACGCGCTGAACCGCGCACGGTGCGCTCGCGGCCCCCTCCCAGTGCCACCTGCCAACCAGGAGCGGCTAAGGCGGACCCAGGGCTGCGCATCAGACCCCCAACGTGCTGAGCCGAGCGTGAATTGAGCGCTGAAAAGCGTGGCCTTGCCCCTCGGCGCTGCCCAAGCCGACGGTGATTGGCAGCTGGCAATCCCAGCCACCCACGAACCGTCTCAGACCTCCCGGGGAACTTCGGTCAGGCCGGCACCAACTCGCTCGACTCGGTGTTCATGATCCTGGCCTGTGGTGCCCCTGCCAGCGCCTGCAACGCCTGGGGCGAGCCCCAGATCTGACGCATCGTGACGAGGAACGCCTCCGCTCACACCCCTGGAGTCAGCCGGCGCGGCCCGGATGCGTCGCCACGACCGCCTCCAGCAGCCGACGCGAAGCCGCGGCGATCTCAACGACGGCGCCGTTGAACGCCTCAGTGTTGGCCTGGCTGGGCTGACGGTAGCCGCTCACCTTGCGGACATATTGCAGCGCCGCCGCCGTGATCTCTTCGTCGGACACCGGCTCGGCGCCGGTGCGCAGTGTCTTGATGCTTCTGCACATGCCGTCAGCGTATCAGAGTGCTGTCTCGGACACCTCGGCGACTTCAGCGAGATCTCGACCGTGCGCGCGCAGCGTTCGAGCGTAGAGGTACAGGGCCGGCGTCAGCAGCAGGCTGACGACGACCATCGCCACGCGCGTGCCAAAGCCGCCAGCCACCCAGCCGAGGAGCGGACCACCGGCGATCTGGCCTAGCGCATCGGCCTGGGAGTCCATGCTGATCACCGTTGCGCGCACATTGGCGGTGAGGCCCTGGTTGATCCACGTCAGGCGGATGGGGCTGGCCAGCCTGCGCAGCATGCGGGCGGTCAGGTAGGCGGTCACAGCCAGGCCGATGTTCCCGGCAAGCCCGAAGACGACGAGCGCGACCATCAGCGTGGCATCGATGCCCAGCAGCGAGCGCGCGGCGCCCACGTGCGTATCGGTCCTTACGGTCCGTCGCGTGACCTCGATGGCAGCCACGCCGAGCAGCAGCGCGGTGACATTGATGATGCCGAACCAGGCGATCAGCGGAAGCGCGGGCGGGAAGCTGAAATGGTCGAGCAGGTGGAACTCCCAGAGGCGGTCGAAGGCCTCGCTCGCGGCGCCGGCGATGGCCGTGATCGAAACGATGGTGAGCAGCACCGGGCTGCCGCGCAGCAGCCGGAGCCCGGCGCTGAACGTGGCACCGTAGGCCTGCCTGCGCGTGCGCTCGCCCCGCGGCTCCGGCGTGAAATGGCGCTCGGACATGACGATCACGAGAAAGGCCGCCAACGCGAGGTGGCCTGCACCGGCGACGAGCAGCGGCCACTGCAGGCCAAAGGTTCCGCCGATCAGCACGGCCGCGCCTATGCCCACCGCACCAGCGCCGTAGCCGATCTGCGAGCCGCGCAGGTAGGTCCGCCCGATCTCATTCTGGCCCGATTCGTCCGCAACCCATGCCTCGGTGGCGCCGCTGGTGAACGTGAAACCAATGGCCCACACCACCTGCGCCGCGATGATCCAGCCGAAGGAAGGGATGGCACCCCACAGCATGAAGCCGATGCCCATGATCAGCATGCCCACGATCACCGACAGGCGGCGGCTGACCGCGTCGGCCAGGACGCCGGTCGGCACCTCGAAGACGAGTGCCGAGACTTCGAGTGCGGTACCGACCAGGACGAGCTCAACTGGGCTGAGGTGGGCGACCTGGATCCCATACAGCGCGCCCGCCGTGCTGAGCATGAACCAGAAGAAGGCGGAGATGCCTTCGATCAGGTAGTAGACCGGGATCGGTGGCAGCGGGCGTATCACTCGGCGGAGTATGCCCGCACGTTATCGCTCCGCGAGCAGCTCCTCGAGCGAGTAGATGACCCGATCCGCGACCGACACGTCCGTGTCAGCGAACTGCGGAACCGCGATGCACGTCAGGCCGGCCGCCTTTGCGGCCGCGATGCCCGGTGCGGAATCCTCGAGCGCCAGCGCATCTGTCGGTCGAACCCCCAGGCGTGCACAGGCAGCCAGGTAGATGTCCGGCGCGGGCTTGGAGTTTTCCACATCCTCGGCGGTGACGATCGCATCGAAGACATCGGCCAGCCGCGCCGTCGCGAGGGCCGCGTCGACGAGCGGGCGCGCCGAGTTGGACGCCACCGCCAGGGGAACCTGTCCGCGCAGCCGCTCGACGAGCTCGACGGCGCCAGGCCGGGCGTCGACCCTGGTGCGGAGTTCGTCGAGCATGTAGCCGTGCATCTCGTCCATGAGCTCGATCCCCTGCTCGGGTGCCGCACCAAGCCGCTGCGCGTAATAGCGAGCGCTGAACTCCGCACCGGTGCCCATCACCGCCAGCTGATCCCGGTGGCTGAACTCCTGTCCATGCCGGCGAAAAAGCTCCGACTCCGAACGCGCCCACAGCGTCTCCGTGTCGAGCAGCAGTCCGTCAAGATCGAACACGACAGCCCGATACCGCCCGAGCAGCTCCTCGATCACTCCCCCGGCTCGAAGAAGGAGCCGTCGCGCTCCGCCAGCGCGCGCAGCAGCGGCACGACCCGGTATCGGCCGTCGGGGACAGCAGAGTGCAGCGCGTCGAGGGTGCCGACCACGTGCACCAGCCCGATCCTTTCGCCCCACTCCAGCGGCCCCGATGGGTAGTTCGTCCCCAACCGCATGGCCGTGTCGACGGCTTCCGGCGTGGCGACGCCATCGGCCACCGCGGACGCGGCCTCGTTGACGATGGTGGCCAAAATGCGGGCCTGCACCGCCTCGCCGCTGAGTGGTTCCATCCTCGGTCCGTCCGGCCGATCGCTGACACCGGACCACGCCGGGCCCCGTGCGGCATCGGCCTGATAGTCGTAAAAGCCGCCCGACGACTTGCGTCCCAGCCGTCCGGCGTCGACGAGCATGCGTTGCAGCGGATGCGGGCGGTAGCGCGGGTCGAAAAAGAACTGCTCATACACGCTCTGGCTGACCGCAAAGTTAACGTCCAGGCCAATAGCGTCCACCAGCTCGAAGGGTCCCATGCGGAAGCCGATGCCGCGCATGGCGCCGTCCACCTGCTCCACACCGGCCAGGCCCTCACCGACGATGCGCAGCGCCTCGAGGTAGAACGGTCGCGCGACGCGGTTGACGATGAAGCCCGGGGTATCGGCTGTGACCACCGCGGTCTTGCCCAGGCGTTGGGCGACTGTGACGGTACGCTCGACGACCGCTCGGGCGGTCGCTGGCGCGGCGACGACCTCGACGAGCTGCATCAGCGGCACGGGATTGAAGAAGTGCATGCCGACCACACGCTCGGGATGCTGCGCCGCCGCCGCGATGCGCGCCACGGGCAGTGACGAGGTATTCGTGGCGAGGATGGTCTCCTCGGTCGCGGCGGCATCCAGCCGCCGGAACGCGTCGCGCTTCAGGTCGAGATCCTCGGGGATCGCCTCGATCACGAGGCCGGCGGTCGCGAGCTCCTCGAGTACAGGCACCTGCCGCATGCGGTGCAGCGCGGCGCGCGCCTCATCCTCGGTGAGCTGCTGCTTGGCGACCCTGCGCGCCAGGAAGCCGGCGATCAGCGTGCGTGATCGCTCGAACGCCCCGTCGAGCGGGTCGTGGACGAGCACCTCGAGACCAGCCTCGGCCACCACCTGCGCGATGCCGGCGCCCATGGTCCCCGCTCCCAGCACGCCGATGCGCGTGGTCTCGGTCATCGGCACCTCGTTCTCGGCTTCATCGCGCGGCTCATCGGCCTGCGAAGCGCGGCTCACGCTTCTCGGCGAAGGCGCTGACGCCCTCGGCGTGGTCCGCGGTGCGCCCGGCGAGCTCCTGCAGGTCGGCTTCGCGCGCGAGGCTGTCGCTGAGCGCCTCGTCCTCGGCGGCATTGATCAACCGTTTGGCATAGCCGAGGGCCTTCGTCGGTCCGTTGGCGAGGCGCTGCGCCAGTTCCCGCGCGGCGGCCATCAGCTCGTTCGCCGGAACGACCGCGGCCACCAGGCCCGCGTCGGCGGCACCCTTCGCAGTGAGTGGCTCGCCGGTGAACATCATCCCGGTGGCGACGTGACGGCCGAGCGCCCGGACGAGCGTCCGCGCAGCACCGGAGTCAGGGACCAGCCCGATCTTGACGAACGCCATCACGAACCTTGCCTCCTCCGCTGCGACGATCAGGTCGGCGGCGAATGCGATGCTCGCGCCAGCCCCTGCCGCCACGCCGTTCACGGCGGCAATCACCGGCTTGGGCAGCTCACGGATGGCCGTGATCAGCGGGTTGTACTCGGTCGTCAGCACGCGCCGGAACTCGCGCTCTGTCGCGCCGGCGCGCAGGTCGGCACCGGAGCAGAAGCCACGGCCCTCGCCGGTGACGATCACTGCCCGCGTTGCATCGTCCCGGGCGGCGGCCTTGAAGGCGGCGAGCAGCTCGCGGCGCATCGTGGCGTTGAGCGCGTTGAGCCTGTCGGGTCGGTTGAGCGTGATGGTTGCGACGCCATCCGCCGTCTCGTGGCGGATGGTTTCGTACGCCTCGGCTGTCTGGGCGGACTCGGGCACGGCCCGATTCTAGTCGGCCCGCATACGTCTGCGCGTGTGACCGATGCCGGGGCAGATTAGCCACCGCCCTTCATCGGGTTTGCCAGCGTCCTCATAGCCGAAGCCGTGAGCCCGCTGAGGCGAGTGCCAGAGTCGAGCCGCGGGGCGAGGGCGCGGGGCGCGGGGCGCGGCGCGCAGGCGAGGGGTGCGGGGCGCGGGCTACGGGCGCGGGCGACGGGCGAGGGGTGAGGGCGACGGCCGAGGGGCGCGAGGTGCGGGCGACGGCCGAGGGGCGCGAGGTGCGGGCGACGGCCGAGGGGCGCGAGGTGCGGGGCGCGGGGCGCGGGCTTCGAGTGATGCAGTCGGCGTTCGCCGCTCCCGGTGCGCCGTATCGGTCCCGTGAGGATCCCGTATCTCGGGGGCGCGCGATACCTGAGGCAATAGCGACGCGCCACGGCTGCGCTGAGGCTCTCGCGAGGGGAGATGCGGACCGTAACGCTCCTTGGGAGGACCGGTATCGGACATTGACCCGGTTGCGCCG
>JBBRXE010000112.1:0-5510 GCA_038248695.1 Candidatus Limnocylindria bacterium
GTTTCGCTCGATGGCAACCGCCCTCGACGATTGGGCCGCCGGGCGATTCGGCGAGCCGCGAGATTGGTGATCCGTCGCGCTGCGCTACACTCGAATCACCTTCTCGAGGAGAACCATGCCCGATTCCCATGTCAGGGTGGCTGTCACCGGCGCTGCCGGACAGATCGGCTATGCCCTCCTGTCCCGGATCGCCTCCGGCCAGATGTTCGGCCCGGACACGACCGTCGACCTGCAGCTGCTCGAGCTCGAACCGGCGCTGCCGGCGCTCGAGGGCGTGAAGATGGAGCTCGATGACTGCGCCTTTCCGCTGCTGCGCACCATCCTGACCACCGACGATACCGATGCCGCCTTCGCCGATGCCAACTGGGCGCTGCTGGTCGGCGCCGTGCCGCGTAAGGCCGGCATGGAGCGCAACGACCTGCTGACCATCAACGGTGGGATCTTCACCAGCCAGGGCCGCTCGCTGGCCGCCAACGCGGCCGATGACGTCCGCGTGCTGGTGGTCGGGAACCCCTGCAACACCAACTGCCTGATTGCCGCCGCCAACGCGCCGGACATCGGCCCCGAGCGCTGGTTCGCCATGACGATGCTCGACCAGAACCGCGGCCGGCACCAATTGGCCGCCCGTGCGAGCGTGCCGGTGGGCGAGGTGCGCGACCTGGCGATCTGGGGCAACCACTCCTCGACCCAGTTCCCCGACTACTTCCATGCCACCATCTCAGGACGTCCCGCGCCCGAGATGGTCGATGACGACGAGTGGCTGTCCAGGGACTTCATGACCATCGTCCAGAAGCGCGGCGCGGCGGTGATTGCCGCTCGCGGCTCGTCGTCGGCGGCGAGCGCCGCGAATGCGATCGTCGACACGGTGCGCGAGATCACGCAGCCGACCGGCGAGATCTTCTCGGCCGCCGTCCCGTCGCCGGGAGGTGCCGCCGCCTACGACGTGCCGCGGGGAATCGTGTTCGGCTACCCGCTGCGCGCCACGGCGCCAGGCAGCGTCGAAATCGTGCAGGGCGTTGACCACGGAGCGTGGGCGCAGGCGAAGATCGACGCGACGCTTGCCGAGCTCGTCGAGGAGCGCGACGCCGTGCGCGACCTGCTGCCATGAAGGAGACGGCCGAGTCGACCCACAGCGGCAGCGCGCAGCTCGCCCACGATGGGTCGAGCATCGATCTCCCGGTCATCACCGGCACCGAGGGGGAGCGCGCCGTCGACATTGGCAAGCTGCGCGCGCAGAGCGGGCTGATCACGCTCGATCCGGGTTACGGCAACACCGGATCGTGCACCAGCGCCATCACGTTCCTGGATGGGGAGCGGGGCATCCTGCGCTACCGCGGCTATCCGATCGAGCAGCTCGCCGAACACTCGACCTTTCTGGAGGTGGCCTACCTGCTGATCTACGGCGAGCTGCCGACCCAGACGCAGCTCGACGGCTTCAAGGACGACGTGACGCGCCACACCCTGATCCGCGAAGAGATGCGGCACTTCTTCGACTCGTTCCCGACCGATGCGCATCCCATGGCCGTGCTGGCCGCCGGCACCGTCAGCCTCTCGACCTTCTACCCGGACAGCCAGCAGATCTTCGATCCGGAGGCCGTCGAGGTGACCATCAAGCGTCTCATTGCCAAGTTGCCGACGCTGGCCGCGTGGTCGTTCAAGAAGGCGATCGGGCAGCCGTACGTCTACCCGCAGAACGATCTCGGCTACACCGACAACCTGCTGCACATGATGTTCGCCGTTCCATCGGAGCCGTACGAGGTCAACGACGACGTCGCCAGGGCACTGGAGCTGCTGCTCATCCTGCACGCGGACCACGAGCAGAACTGCTCCGCCTCGACGGTGCGCATGGTCGGCAGCAGCCACGCCAACCTGTACGCCTCGATCAGCGCCGGCATCAGCGCACTATGGGGACCGCTGCACGGTGGCGCCAATGAGGCGGTCATCAACACGCTCGAACGCATCGTGGCGGACGGCGGCAACGTGCAGAAATACGTGGACCGCGCCAAGGACCCGGATGACAGCTTCCGGCTGGCGGGCTTCGGTCACCGGGTCTACAAGAACTTCGATCCGCGCGCCAAGATCATCAAGGCGGCCGCGGACCGGGTGCTGGCGGCGACCGGTGCCGATGACCAGTTGTTCGAGGTCGCACAGAGACTCGAGGAGGTCGCGCTGCACGACGAGTACTTCGTCGGCCGCAAGCTCTACCCGAATGTCGATTTCTACTCGGGTCTGATCTACCGCGCCATCGGCTTCCCCAAGACCATGTTCACCAACTGCTTCGCCATCGGCCGGCTGCCGGGCTGGATCGCGCAGTGGAAGGAGATGATCGAGTCGCCTGAGACCAAGATCGGCCGGCCTCGGCAGGTGTACGTCGGGCCGACCGAGCGCGTCTACCAGCCGATCGAGGGGCGCTGACGGCGGTGCGCATTCGCGAAACACAGGGAGCCCGGATCGGCAATATTGCGCGAATATGCGCCTGACCATCCTTGGCCGCAGCCCGGCCCGTCCCAACCCCGGCGAACCGTGCGCCGGCTACCTGTTGGAGGGTGGTGACAGCCGCCTCCTGCTCGACGTCGGCCCCGGCGTGGTTGCCCAGCTGCTGCGGCGCACGACGCCGGATCAGCTCGATGCGGTGGTCATCAGCCACATGCACACCGATCACTTCCTGGACCTCGTCACGTTGCGCTACTCCTATCCCTGGCTCGAGGAGACGCCGAACCGGCTACGGGTCATCGTGCCACCGGGGTCGGCCGACCAGCTCCAGGACCTCGCGCGTGGGGCTGGCTTTCCCGACTTCTTTTCCAGGAGCTTCCGATTCGAGGAGCACGACGGCCAAACCGCGTTTGAGGTCGGCGCCATGCGCCTGGAGCCCTTCGCAACGCAGCATTTTGTCCCGACGTGGGGCTTCCGTATCGAGGCGCACGGCCGCGACGAGCCCGCCGGCAGGGTGCTCGCCTACTCGGCCGACAGCGCGCCGACGCCGAGCCTGCCTCAATTGGCCGAGGGCGCAGCCCTGTTCCTGTGCGAGGCGGGGCTCCGCTCGCTGGCCGAGGATCCTCCGGGAGCCGAGAATCGCGGCCACCTGCTGCCGAGCGAGGCCGGCGCGGTGGCCGAGCAGGCACACGTCGGTCGCCTGGTGCTCACCCACCTGCCGATCGACAACGGCGGCAACTGGGCGCGCGACGAGGCGGCCAAGGCGTACTCCGGACCGGTCGAGGTGGCCGAGCTCCTGAAAAGCTACGACGCCTGAAGGCTGCTTACCAGCGCCTTACCAGCGGCTTACCAGCGGCTTACCAGCCGCTTACTCGCCCTCGGTCCGCGCCTTCGCGATGTAGCGATCTGCCGACCATGTGGCCAGTGCCCAGATCACGGCCAGCAACAGGATGGCACCGACCAGCAGCAATCCGGCGATAAGGGCTCCCGGACCGAGGCGACCGCCGAGGATCAGCACGGCGACGACCGAAACGGCGATCACCATTCCGATCATCAGCAGGCCGATCTTGACCGCCGTAAGCACGAACCAGCCGAGTGTATGGTCCTGGGCGCGGCCGCTCAACCACAGCACGGTCGGTCCGGCCGCTCCGAACAGGCCGACGTACAGGCCGAAGCCGGAGAAGAGCGAACCGATGCCGAGGTGCTGCCTGAGCACGACAGCGGCGAAGAGCCACGCCGTCAACAGCGAGGAGCCCGCGCCGATTCCGATCAGCCAGGCAAGAAGCATGGTCGCGGTGCTGCCGGAGAGGCGCTCGACCAGCTCGCCGTCATCGGTCTCGACCAGCTCGGTCGGGCTGTCCTCCGCGAGCGTCGGCGGTCGCTGATCGTCGGGCCGATGTCGCTCGGTCATGCCGCCTCGAATGCGGACGCCAGGTCGCGCACCAGGTCGTCGACCGCCTCGATCCCAACCGACAGCCGCACCAGCGCGGGCGGCACCTCCAGCGGCGAGCCCGAGACCGATGCGTGGGTCATCACCGCCGGCAGCTCGATCAGCGACTCGACCGCGCCGAGCGACTCGGCCAGCGTGAACAGCCGGGTGCTGCCGACGAACCGGCGCGCGCGATCGGCGCCGTCACGCAGCTCGAAGCTGACCATGGCGCCCGGCAGCCGCATCTGGCGTTCCACCAGTTCGCGCTGCGGGTGATCGGGCAGGCCGGGATAATGGACCTTCGAGACCTCGTCCCGCGAGCCCAGCCACGTTGCGATCAGGGCGGCATTGGCACAGGCGCGTTCCATGCGGATGGCCAGCGTCCGCAGGCCGCGCATCAGTAGCCAGGCGTCAAACGGGCTCGGCACGGCGCCGGCGGCGTTCTGGGTGAAGCGCAGCCGCTCCGCAAGGTCGTCGTCGCGGGTGGCGATCAGGCCGCCGATCACGTCCGAGTGGCCGCCCAGGTACTTCGTCGCCGAGTGCAGCACCAGGTCGGCACCCAGCTCAAGCGGTCGCTGCAGGTACGGCGTGGCGAAGGTGTTGTCGACCACCGTGCGTGCCCCGGCACTGGCCGCCAGGCGCGTCACCGCCGAGATATCGACCACCTTGAGCAGCGGGTTGGTCGGCGTCTCGATCCAGACCAAGCGCGCCGGCCGCGGCTCGTTGAGCGCCGTCGCCAGGGCGTCGAGATCGCGCAGGTCGACGGCATCGGTCTCGACGCCATACCGCCGCCAGACGCGGTCCGCCAGGCGCCAGGTGCCGCCATAGGCGTCGTCGCTCATGAGCAGCCGATCGCCGGGCTCGAGGAGGTACAGCACGTTCTGGGAGGCGGCCAGGCCCGAGGCATAGGCGATTCCATGCGTGCCACCCTCGAGCGACGCGATCGCAGACTCGAGCGCCCGGCGCGTCGGATTGTCGCTGCGGCCGTACTCGAAGCCGCCGCGTCGCCCACCCACGGCGTCCTGCTTGAAGGTGGTGCTCATCTGGATTGCCGGCGAGACGCCGCCGGTCGCCGTGTCAGGTTCCGCGCCGGCGTGGACGGCCAGCGTCTCGAAATGATCGATTGAATCTGTCATGCACGCCCATTGTGTCACGGCAGTGGGACGAATACGCTGCGCGTGACGTCCCCCAAACGAGGTCGGAGCCATGTCGTTCGAACGCAGCCTTCCGGGCACCGGCATTGGAGCCGAGCCCGCACCCAGCCCCGCGCCCGGCGGTGGCCCGCTTCCGGCGCAGATGCGCCTCCAGATCCTGTCGACCGAACACTGGAGCCTGCTCGCATCGCGATCGCTGGCCTGGAACGAGTCGTTCAGCCGCGCCGGCATGTTCCTGACGACCCTCTCCGGCGCGATGGTGGCGCTCGCGCTCGTCTCGCAGGCATCGCACTTCGACTCCGGGTTCATCCTGTTCGCGCTGGTGGTGCTGCCGATCACGCTGTTCGTGGGAGTGACCACCTTCCTGCGCATCGGCGCCTCCAACTGGCACGACGCGCGCTGCGTGGAGGGTATGAACCGGATCCGCGGCGCCTACCTGGAGATTGCGCCTGAGCTCCGGCCATACTTCGTGATGAGCCCGCACGACGACGCGA
>JBBRXE010000113.1:0-5501 GCA_038248695.1 Candidatus Limnocylindria bacterium
CTGATCAGGCTAGGCTCAGTCGGACCGGACGGCGATGCCGATTTATTCGAATCTCAGGCAGGATCGGCTGCCATGGTGCGGTCGAACCGATCGGCATCGATGACGGCCGGCACCAGTGAATGATGCAGGACTTCGAGCATCCTCGAACGAACGGCGGCATCGGCGGCCGGGTCCAGGCCGGTGAAGGCGGAGCCTGCCAGAAGTGCAAGGAGGTGCCGCGCCATCTCGACCGCAGTGCCGTGCTTCATGCCTGGATCGACCGACATCAGGATGCGGCCGAAGACCGCCTCGCCCTCGCCGAACGCACGAGCACGAAGTACGTGGTCAGGCCGAGGGTCGACCTCGCTGGCAAGTTGGAGTGCCAGCACGTAGGTCGGCAACTCGCGGATCGACAGATCGATGAGTTCGCGAAGCTGCACCAGCGGATCCACATTTCGGTCGACATGCGTGCTCTCCCAGTCCAATCGCGGACGGTTCAGCGGGTACATCGCGAACTCCTGCTTCGAGCCGAAGTAGTGGTACAGCCCGGCCGGGCTGAGGTGACAGGCGTGGGCGAGCTGCTTGATGGTTGCTCCCCGATAGCCATGTCGCCGAAAGACGGGGGCAGCCTGTTCAAATAGCTCGTGGCGACGCTGATCGATTGGCCTGCCCGCCCGTCGTTTCCAGGGCTCGAACCTGGACGTGGGCTCTCGTTCATCGTGCGACATGACATCAGAGTAGTGCCTCCCGCAGCGCCTTCTGGCTCGCTGCGCAGTGCGTGGAACGTCGGTGCCGCGCCGACAGCTACGGCGGGACCCGCGGTCCACGATCGTTGACGGCGTCGCGGCTCGGACGATGGTCGTGTCCGCGAGGAAGAGCCATGGAGATCTCAGCACGACTCAGCTCGAAGGGTCAGGTCACCGTGCCGCGCGCGGTGCGTGAGGCGCTGTCGCTGGTGGAAGGTGACAGCCTCGTCTTCGGCGTCGAGGGCGACCATGCTGTGCTGGCGCGGACGCCAGATCTGCTCACGCCGAGGTTGCCTACGTCCTCGAGTCCTATTACGAGGTGCCCCGCGCCCAGGTCGCCGAGACCCTGCGGGCGGTGCTGGGCTTCCCTGCAATCCGAGTCGTCGACGCTGATCCGCTGCAGCGGGCCGTGGAGGTTTAAGGCGTGCATCGACTTGACTTCGCCGATGCCTACCTGATGGCCAGCGCGGAACGTGGCGGCGTTGGTGTCATCGCCTCCTTCGACCTAAGCATGCACCGGGTCGGCACGCTCCGCCGCGAAGAGCCGGCTTGACCCGGCAACTAGGACGGCAAGCGGCCACCCCGACCTCACGGCTGAAGCGTTCTGGGCCGAACGCATCGCCGCCGGGAGAGTCAAGGCGGACACGACGTGGGCGAACGCCAGGGTCGCAAGCGAGCTGCAATTGAGCTACAGCTGGATCGGCGCATCCACGACCCGTTGGTTGAGACCTATCATGAAACTCGACGACGACATCTGCCCTGGGAGCGATGGGAATGGACGACGATCATCCGAACGTGCTGGCCTACCTGCGGACCGCTGAAGCATTTCGCCAGGGGGACTTCGACACGGCCGGCTCCTTGATGGCCGAGGACGTGGTGTGGCATCTCCCGGGAGACCACCCTCTCGCCGGCGACTGGGAAGGTCGCGACCAGGTGCTCCAGCTGCTCGCGAGACTCGGCCCGCTCGGGTTCACCCTGCGCGAGCACGACGTCTTCGGCGACGACGACCATGTGTGCGCGCTGAGTTACATCGGCGCGCGCCGGGACGGCTTAGAGGCCGAGACGCGCGTCGTGAGCATCTTCCACTTCCGAGATGGGCAGCAGATCGAACGTTGGCACTACCCGGAGGACGCGGTCGCCTGGAACAGCATCTTCGGAGGCTAGTGACGGGACTCGGAGCCAAGTAGTAGGCGAGCCCCGTCCCATGGGTGGCGGCCCGGCAACCGATGGCTGATCTCGTACGGCGTGAGGCGTCGGGCGTGGCACGGGCGGCTGGAACAACGCCGAGAAGGTACTCGGGTCCTCGCGAGCTAGTCCTGAAGTCACTCAACGACGTTGGCGAGCAACCTACCGTTCTTGGACAGGTATGGGTCCGTACACGCGCTGAGGTCGAAACAGCACGGCCGTCGCTTCCCATTGGCCATCTTCGAGATACTGACGTCGACTCGTCGTTTGCGTGTGTCCGGGTTTCTTGTTGCATTGACCCAGCGAACCCACTCCCAACGTGCCATCGGAGTGATGTCCTTCCATAACAACTGGATCTTCTGCGGGGCGGTTGTCAGAGCTGTCGCAAGATCGTTTGGCACGTTGGGCTCGGGCCAGTCTTCAGTTGGCTCAATTTCGAGCGTCGCGCAGACGCCCGCGCTCACAGCAGCGGCTCGTCGCAGCCTTCCATCCACCCGCATCCAGTGGCCCCGATTGCCGTCGGGCTCCAGCACCGTCCTGAACTTGTGGCCGTTGATTGTTCCGTGTACGGCCACCTGCCCGCGCGATGGCAGTTCGGCGCTCGCCTCCGCGGGCAACCGCACGATGGTCCATTCGCCGGCCGTGTACAGCGTCGCATCAAACTGGAGCGGTGGCGTCTCTGTGCGTTGAGTCATCGTCGGCATATCTTGACGTCCTACGAGCAATCGTCAAGAGTTGTCGATGAGCCCGTGCAGACGACGCCGGGAGTCCGGTGAGATGCGCGACCTGATCACGGCGGTTGCCCTCGCCGCCTGCTGGGGCACGGTCATCGACGTCTGGCGCGTGGGGGCGGTGGTCAACAGCATCCAGACGCGGCGTGAGCGGATCTGCGTCCTGTTCACGATCAAGATCCCTGTCGAGGAGCGCCTGCTGACCACGAAGTTCGAGTACGCCTCCTTCCGGCGTCGAGTTCCGCAGCTCGTGCCGGGTCACGCAGCTGACGTCGAGCGGGTGAGGCCCTAACAGATCCAACAAGTTGCTGCGAAACACAATCGGTGTCAGCGCAGTCCACACGCCGTGTGGAGCCAGGCCGCAAGGCGACGACTTGGTGTCGCGGCGTAGTCTTGAACTTGGGCGCCGCCCTCGTGGCGGTTTGCATCGGGCCTTGACCCGTCAACTTCCCGCTCATCATGAGCTGACCAGGCCCGATGCCGAGCCTACCTCCAGAACCAAAGCGCAGCATCTGCAGCATCTGCGGCAACATCCATCGAGCTTCGCCCTTGCCGCGGCCGTCTGGTGCGCGGTGAACTTCACCGACGACCAATATCTGGTGGCTGTGCTGGGCGGCATCGCCTTTGCCATCGTCTACTGCGGCATGCCGCTCACACCTAGTCCTTCGCGTCTATCGTCCGCCGCCGCGGATCGTATGGCGGCGTCCAACCTCGCCAGTGAGCCCTCGTCGGTCAGGCCGATACCCCCGACGCGGGCTGCTGAGCGGGCAACGGGATCCGACGTCGGCCACGAGTGGCTCGAGCTGGTCGCGCCCTGGCAAGGTGCACATGGTGTTCATCCCGCATCGCCTGGAGTAGGATCTGGCCTTGTCTGGGTTCACACCCAGAGCCGCAAGAGGAGGCAACGAAGATGACCTGGAACCTGAAGGGGCAGTACTTCGAGGCGTGCAACTGCGAGGCCGCCTGCCCGTGCGTCTTTCTGAGCCCGCCGACCGAGGACGACTGCACCGTTCTGGTTGGCTGGCACATCGACGAGGGCGACTTCGATGGCACCAACCTCGACGGGCTGAATGTGGCCTTGGCCGTCCACTCGCCCGGCCACATGGCCAAGGTCAAGTGGCAGGTGGCCCTGTATCTCGATGATCGCGCAGCTGAGCCCCAGAGCCGCGCCCTCGGGACGATCTTCTCGGGACAGGCCGGCGGTCATCCAGCTCGCCTGGCGGGCCACATCGGAGAGGTGCTGGGCGCCGGACCGGCGTCCATCGAGTTCGAGTCGAGCGGCAAGCGAACCTCGATGAAAATTGCCGGCATCGCAGACGTCGCGATCGCCGCAGCCGCTGGACAAGGTGACGCCGAGATCACCATCGGCAACCACCCGCTGGCCATCTCGCCCGGCTTCGACGCCGTGGTGTCGCGTTCCGAGCACCTGACCTACGACGATCACGGAATGCATTGGGAGCTGGCCGAGAAGAACGGCTTCTACTCGCCCTTCGAGTACGCGGCTTGAACATCTCGGCGACTCCCGCGCTCCGTCGCGCCCGGAGCGCGGTGGTCGTCGGGATGGTGGGCTTCGCGCTGGCGGCGTGGATCTACCTCGGGTGGGTGGCAACCCAGCAGGGCGACATGTCGTCCGCCGTGGCCATGCCGATGACATCGGCCTGGTCGCCCGTCCAGTTGGCGCTGATGGTTACGATGTGGGCGCTGATGATGGCGGCCATGATGCTGCCGTCAGCCGTCCCGATGGTGCTCGCCTACGATCGCATGGACCGCGGTGCGAGCGGCCGAGGGGGTGGCTCGACGACCCTCTTCGTCATCGGCTACATCGGGGTGTGGTCAGCGTTCGCGGTTGCGGCGACGGCGCTGCAGTGGGTCCTTCACGACCTCGCGCTGGTCAACGGCATGGGAGCGGTACAGGGCGGACTGGCAGGGCTGCTGCTGGTCGGGGCCGGAGTCTTCCAGTTCTCACCGATGAAGCGGCGGAGCCTCGGAGCGTGCCGCACCCCCATGGGCTTCCTGATGACCTCATGGCGAGAGGGCGGAGTCGGCGCTCTGCGCATGGGTCTCCATCACGGCACACTGTGCCTCCGATGCTGCTGGGCCCTGATGGGCCTGCTGTTCGTGCTCGGAGTCATGAACCTGATCTGGGTCGCTGTGCTGGCGTTATTCGTGCTCGCCGAGAAGGTGTCGCGGCGAGGTGAGCTGGTCTCTCAGGTTGGCGGGGCTGTCATGATCCTGTGGGGCATCGTCGTCCTGGCCTGAATCCCCAAAGTTTCCGCTGCCTCGGGTCCTGACCAATCGGTGTGCGGATGGGTGGCACCAGCAACACCGTACGGCCCGGCCGGTTCGGTCGGTCTCAACCTTCGTGCTCCTTCCGACGGAACTGCGCGATCAGCTCCTCGCGCTCCGCGATCTTGCGCTCGGCGCTCGGCGCGCTGGTCGGAGGTCTCGCCCGCTGTTGAGCGCTGCGACTACCCTGTGCGGCATGGATCGCGATCCACCGCTGCCGGGAGGAACGGTGACCCTGCTGTTCACCGATATCGAGGGCTCGACGCGCCTGCTCTCGGAGCTCGGCGATGCCTATGCCGACCTGTTGGCCGAGCACCGGCGGGTGGTGCGCGACGCCTTCACCGTGCACGGTGGCGTTGAAGTCGACACCCAGGGCGACAGCTTCTTCTATGCCTTTCCCTCGGCGCGCGGCGCCGTACAGGCGGCCGCTGAAGCGCAGCGTGCGCTGCACGACCGGCGGACGCGTATCCGGATCGGGATCCACACCGGCGAACCGCTGCTGACCGACGAGGGCTACGTGGGCATCGACGTGCATCGCGCCGCGCGGATCATGGGCGCGGGGCACGGCGGGCAG
>JBBRXE010000114.1:0-5495 GCA_038248695.1 Candidatus Limnocylindria bacterium
TAGCGAGCCTGGCCGATCGACAGCCACGCCTCCCCGGCGAGTTCGTGATCGGGGTGTCCGGTCAGCGGGCCAAGGATGCGCACCGCCGCGTCGAGATCGCCGGAGTCGAGCAGCCGTCGGCCCTCGGCCAGGCGCATCTGCGGTTCGTCAGTCATCGGGCGGTAGTATGCCGGGCAATCGGAACGACCGCCGAGAAGTTGGCACCTCGACGGTCGTTCAGTCGTTCCCTGCGGAACACGCCGCTCCGGTGGGCGCCGGAGCAAGCATCAATGTGCGGCGATGTGCCGCGTCGCTTTGGTTACTTGGCTCGGCGGAGGAAGTCGAGCACGTCGTCGTAGCGGAAGCGACGATCACCGCGCTTGCAGACCCGGAAGAACGGCAACTCGCCGCGGTCCCCCAGGCGCTTCACGGTGTTGACGTGCAGGTGCAGCATCTCGGCGACTTCCGACGCCGTGAGCAGCTTCCCCACTTCGTTTGTCATCATCGAATTCGTATCTCCCGATCACGCCACCTGAAGGGTGCGGTGGGCGCGGTTCGTGATCAGATAGTAAGGTTGCGGTGCCGTATTTCCGCCCGGTACGTTCGGGCCATCCGCAGGAGTACTTTCCGCCGCAGTGCCCGTTTACGAGCGTCATGTCTTCGTCTGCACGAGCGGCGAGTGGTGCCCCGCAGTCGATGGCGACGGGCTCGGCGTGCATGCCCGACTGAAGGCCCTGGTCAAGGCCGCAGGCATGGGCGACCGGCTGCGAATCAATCACGCCGGCTGTTTCAGCCAGTGCGGCCACGGGCCAATGCTGGTCGTCTACCCCGACGCCGTCTGGTACGCCGGCGTCTCTCCCGAAGACGCCGACGAGATCTTCGAGCGCCATCTCGTTGGCGGGCGGCCGGTCGAGCGCCTGCGCTACGACCCACCCACTATGGGGTCACACAAGCTGCCGCGCGACGTATCGGGTCACGTCATCGAATGAACCATGCGGACCGGCAGGCGGACCTGCTGCGTGACAGAACGGCCGCCCGAGCCTCCGGCGATTTCGCCCGGGCCGATGCGCTTCGCGACGAGCTGCGTGCCATCGGCTGGGAGGTCCAGGACACGCTGCGCGGATCTGTCCTGCGGCCCGTGCTGCCCGAGGCGCCGGTGACCACCGGCTATGCCCGTCCCGAGGACCTTGCATCGCTGCTCGACGATGCAGCGTCGCTCGACGCGTCACTGCTGGTCGTGGCCGATGAGCATGGTGAGGATCTCGAGCAGTTCCTGGACGGTTTCGCGGCCCATCGGCCGACCGCGTCGTGGGAGCTCATCGTTGTCGCCAACGCGCCGTCCTACGACGCCTCGGAGCTCCTGCCACCCGACGTCACACTCCTGCCCACCACAGCGCGGCTCGGCTGGGCCGACGCCGTGAACCTCGGCCTGCGGCGTTCGCGTGGGGCGGTCGCCATCCTGCTCGATACCTCGGTGGAACCGCAGGGAGACTTCGTGACTCCCCTGCTGGCCACGTTCGAAGATCCGCGCGTGGGGATCGCCGGTGGTTGGGGGGTGATGACCGAGAACGGCCGCCAGTTCAAGGACGCGCCGGCAGGTGCGGTGCACGCCGTCGAGGGATACTGCCTGGCCGTTCGTCGCGAGGCGCTGCGCGCCATCGGTGGCGGCTTTGATCCACACTTCCGCTTCTACCGCAACGCCGACCTCGACTTCAGCTTCGCGGTGCGCGACGCCGGCTGGCGCGCAGTGGCGGTCGACCTGCCGCTCGAACGCCACGAGCACCGCGGCTGGACGTCGCTGCCCGATGCCGAGCGCGATCGGCTTTCGAAGCGCAACTTCTACCGCTTCCTCAAGCACTGGGGCGATCGGCGCGACCTCGTCACGCCACCCGGGCGACCCTAGCCAGGCGGCAGATGGCGAACGCGGTGGCCACGACGGTATCGGTCAGGCGGTCGTAGTCGAGGCTGTCGGGCAGGTCGAGGCCGGTGTGGTAGCGCGGGTTGCGCAGGTCGGCGGTATCGGTCACCTGGATGGCGGGAATGCCGTGCCGCCAGAAGGCCACGTGGTCGCTTCGCCCGAAATGGCGAACGGTCGGGACCATCCAGGGCAGGATCCGACCGATGACCGGCAGATTGAGCGGATCACGGACCAGCAACGCGGCGTCGGCGCCTGCCAGTGACACCAGCCCCTCGCCTAGCGCGCGCGCCAGCGGCAGGCCGGTCGAACGGTAGATCAGCAGCGTCCAGGTGCCGGCCATCCGCAGCGCCTTCGCACGGCGCAGCTGTCCGGGATAAAGCAGGCCCAGGCCGGGCGGAATTCGCTGGCTGTTGGCACGCGCATCGGTGAAGCCGATGCACTCGAACACGATCGCGCCGGCGATCTGTCGCTCAGCGCACAGCGCACCGATGAGCGCCTCGCTGCCCGCGAAGTCGCCTGTCTCCTCCAGGTCGACCGCCGCCAGGATGATCGAGCGCTCGAAGGCGAGCGGTGCGAGAAGGCGGGCAAGCTCCAGGAGGGCCACGACACCACTGCCATTGTCGTCGGCGCCACCGGAGCCGGCGACGGTGTCGAGATGCGCGAGCACCACGAGAGCGGTCGAATCCGCGCCCTCGCGCTGTGCCACGACATTCGCTCCCCCGTCGAACGGTCGAAGCCCGGCATCCCAGCCGGCGTCGCGAAACCTCGATTCAACGAATGCCTCGGCCGCCGCCATCAGCTGCGGTTCCGAACGGCGATGGCGAGGCGCCGGTAGCCTCTCCAGATCGGCGCGCAGCCGCCCGACATCAACCGTTGCTGCCAGTTGGTCGAGGAGCGCTTGCTCGGTTTCCTCAAGCTGGCGCAGCGCCGGCTCTGGGTTCAGGTGGATCAGCGCTGGCCCGACGGGTTCGCTTCCGACCGCCACGTCGGCCGTCTCGGCGAGGCTGCCACCTCGCTTACCTGACCTCGATGTTCTCGTGGATGGGTGCCGGCTCGTCCGCGTCAGTCTTCGAGTTGTCGAGCTTGCCGATCCACGTGTCGAGATAGACGCGCGCTGCAAGCAATTGCTCGCGACCAGCCGCCTTGACATGGCGACGGGCATCCTCGGGAAAGACGTTGTGCATCACCGCCCAGAACGCTGTCTCAGCCGCGGAGCGCGGGTTGCCGCGATGCTCACGCTGTTCGAGCTGCGCCAGGCGCTCCTCGAGTGCCACGACGCGATCCTGATCCTTCATTCTCAACTACCTCTTGCTGGGCTCAACGGCAGGTGCCGCGAAGCGAATCTTGAGCACATGGTCGTCGAAGCGGGCGTCGAGCGTCGGGGCCTCCACCATGGCCCGTGGCAACACCAGGTTGCGGCGCCAGGTTCCGACATCGATGAGCAGCTCGTCGCCGCGCCGCGATAGCTGGATCTGCTCCTTGCTGGTGAACGGCAGCTCGACAGCCAGCTCGAAAACGCCGTCTCGCCGCGTGGCGGTGTACGGCCGGCCGCGGTAGAAGAAGTCGGTCGGATCGGTCTCGCCGTAGAGCGCGGTGGCGAGCTCGCGCAGCATCTCGATGCCGACCATCTCGCGGTCGAAATAGGGCGCCTGGCGCACCGGGATGGGCATGAATGCCTGCTCAACCATGGGCGCATACGACTGCTGGGCGTCGTACCAGCCCTGGAAATAAGGCCCGACGTCGGCCGGCAGCACGCGGTTGGCCACGACCAGATCGGTCGGATAGTCATACAGGTGGAAGTAGGTGAAGGAGCGTTCCGCCTCCTTGATGACCACCTGCTCGAGGGTGAGCACCAGCCGGACCGATGTCTTGTCGCGGTCCGCGAGCAACTCGCGCATATGCTCGAGCTTGCGGAAGAGCTCCTCCCCGGCGTTGAAGACCTCGTCGTTGGGCATCGGCATGCCGACGACGCGATGGATCAGCGGCCCGGTCAGCTTTGTGATGCGCCGCCCGAGGGGCTCGACCTTCTCCATCCACCACTTCGCCGCCTCCGGCAGGCTGAGCAGCCGCAGCGTCTCGCCTGTCGGCGCGGCGTCAACCACGATCACGTCGTAGTTGCCCGAGTCGTGGTGCTCCGCTATCCACAGCAGACTGCCGACCTCGTCCATGCCCGGCAGCACCGTCATCTCCTCGGCGAGCACCTCGTCCAGGCCGCGCCAGCGCAGGACCGATGCGACGTACTGCTGGATTCGCCCCCAGTACTTGGCGACATTGTGGAAAACCTCCGACTCCTGGCCCCACAGGTTGGGTGCCACCTCGAGCGGCTCGGGCGACAGGTCGACCCCGAAGGCGTCGCCCAGGCTGTGGGCGATATCGGTTGAGAGCACGATGGTGCGATAGCCGCGCTCGGCGCAGGCGAGGGCAGTTGCCGCCGCCACACTCGTCTTGCCGACGCCGCCCTTCCCGGTATACAGCAGGATGCGGGTCACGACCGAAGGAACTCCCGGAGTTGCAGGCCTAGATTCTAGGCGCTACTTGACCACAAGGGCAGCCCGGGTGTCCGCCACGCCGCCGTCCAGGCGGGTCACGCCGACGATGTAATCCAGCGGTGCCAGGTAGGGCGCCGCCATCTCGTCGTACGGCGCCCTCTCCGCTGCCGGGATCGCCTTCTCGACCGCCGCACGCAGCCCGGTCAGGTCGATGAAACTGCTCCCCGCATTGGTCGACCCCCCGACAGCGGCGATGGCCTTCTGGTAGCGCGGCGACGCCGCCAGGGACTGGCTCTCGGACAGGCTGAGCACGCGTCCCACGAAGTGGTCGCCAAAACCGATGAGCACGCGCTCGTCGGTCACCGCGTACTGGAGCGCAGCGCCCGGCAGGTCGAAGCCGTCGAACCCGCCCTGGGGCTGCTGGTAGCGGAAGGTGGTCACCGTCACGCCCTGGACGGTCTCGTCGGTGACCGAGATGGGGCCGCCAGGCTGGAGCGTTCCCAGGCGGGCGAGGGCGGTCAGCTGTGCCAGGTGCTGCCGTGCCGCGGCGACGTCGTTCGGCACCAGGACGAGGCCACCGTACGGCTGCTCGCCATCCCAGCCGGCAACCACCGCGCCATCGCCGATCCAACTGACGAACGATTCGAGGTCACCACCCAGCGCCGATTCCACCTGGTGGAGCGCACCCTTGGTGACGCCAGCGCTCGAGAGTCCGGTCTTCAGGCCGCCAACGACCTGCGCCAGCGTGCGGCCCAGGTTCGGCGCGTCGCTGAAGTAGATCGCATCCGACGGGACCCAGCGTGCCAGGCCGCGATCGCGGTTTTCGAGCGCGAAGGCTCCCTGCGGGGCATCGCCGACGCTCTCGAACGTAAGCCGATCGTGCTCGAAGCGTGCTGCCGCCACGCCGAAGAGCGAGGTCGAGCCGGCCAGCCCATCAAGCATCTGGCCCATGCCGGGATCCAGCTTGTCGGCATCGGCGCGAATCTGCTGCATCATGGACGTGGCGTCGAACCAGCCGAAGCCGACGCGATCGGCGGGCAACCGGGCTGCGAGACGCTGCAGCTCGGCGCGCTGCGCCAGGCTGGCCGACGCGCCGCCATGCACGTCCA
>JBBRXE010000115.1:0-5431 GCA_038248695.1 Candidatus Limnocylindria bacterium
CTCGGGGCGGTCAGCGGTCCGTGGTCCCCGATCAGCTCCCCGTGGTGACGGCGTGTCCGGCGCGATCGAACAGCGAGCCCGGCTGCCAGGCGATGTCGCGATGCCTGCGATGCATGGTTCCCAGGATCTCGTGCTCGGCGCTGCGCATGGTTGCCTCCTCGTCGAGGTCGGCGTGGTCGTGGCCGAGGAGGTGCAGCGTCCCGTGGATCGCCAGCAGCACGAGCTCCTCCGCCACGCTCCACGAGCCCGCGGCCGCTTGGCGCACCGCCTGGTCCACGTCGATCACCACGTCGCCGAGCAGCATGGCGCCCGGTGGCGAGACGCCGTCATCATCGGTCAGGTGTGAGCGACCGTCGTCGACATACCACTCGTGCAGGGGGAAGGAGAGCACGTCGGTTGGGCCACGCTCGCCCATGTGGTCGAAGTTCAGGCGCTCCATCCCGGTGTCGCCGCACAACGTGAGCTCGACCTCGCATCCGCGCAGGCTGGCCGCCGCATCGGTCGTCTCGGCGATCGCCGATTCCAATAGCGCTGAGGCATCTTCGGCCGAGAGTGGTTCGACGGCGGAAGCCAGTCGTTCCGGCCCGATGCGATCGTGGATGGTGACGGCGCAGCCCATGGTCGGACCATCGTAGGCGCCAGCGGGCGCACGAGTCTAGGCCTGTTCTCGACGCTCCAATGGCACCACGTTGTCGGGGTACTTGATGCGCTGGTGGTACATGCCCAGCAACTGCTGGACAAAGGCTTCCTTGATCTGCGAGATGTTCTTGAGCGTCAGCTCGGCGTCATCCAGCTGGCCATCCTCCACGCGCGCGTCGACGATGCGATCGACCATGGCACGGATCGACGGCTCGTCCTTCTCGTCGAGTGAGCGGACGCTGGCCTCGACGCCATCGGAGAGCATCAGGATCGCCGCCTCCGGGCTCTGTGGCTTCGGCCCCGGATAGCGGTAGGTGTCCTGGTTGACCACCTCATCATTGCCGCCAACCTCGCGCAGCGCCTTGCCGTAGAAGTAGCTCATCACGCTGCTCCCGTGATGCTGCGGGATGAAGCCGATGATCTGCACCGGGAGGCCGTATTCGTAGCCCAGGTCGATGCCGTCGCGGATGTGGCTCGAGATGATCCTGGCGCTCGTCTCGGCAGTCAGGTCATCGTGGATGTTGCGCGCGCCGGCCTGGTTCTCGATGAAGGCCAGCGGGTTCTTCATCTTGCCGATGTCGTGGTAGTAGGCCGCCACGCGAGCGAGCAGCGGATCGGCGCCGATCGTCTCGGCGGCGCGCTCGGCCAGGTTGCCGACCATGACGCTGTGGTGATACGTCCCCGGCGTCTCGAGCAGCAGCCGGCGCAGCAGACGCGAGGACGGGTTCGCCAGCTCAAGCAACTGGAAGACGGTCATGATCCCGAACAGGTTGCCGAGCATCGTGAAGGATCCCACCGCCAGGACGACCGAGAGGCCGGCGTTGACGGCGCCCGCGGCGGCTCCCTGGAGCACCGCGGCGACGTCGTTCTGGTTGAGCAGGCTGAAGGCGACGAGGACCGCGATGTTGCTGAGCGCCAGCTGCACGCCGGCACGCAGGAACGCGTTCAGGCGTTCCGCGCGTACGATCGACAGCAGCGCGGTCACGCCGCCGGCGAGCACGAACACCGATGCCTCCAGCGTGACGTGGTTCATGATCCCCGCGAGCACCGCCAGCGCAGTGGCGATCGTCGCACCGGCAGGACCGCCGAGCAGCAGGCCGACGAGCAGCACCGTCGCGGAGGTCGGAACCACGAAGGTCAGAACCGTGCGGTCGGCTGCGATGCGCATGGCGATGGCGGTGACGACCAGCGACAGCATGAACAGCAGCAGCGACCGGTTGCGATGCCACAGCTCGGGCTGGAAGCGCCACAGGAATGCGACGGTGATGCCGGACACGAGCAGCGCCACGAGCAGGTACCCGAGCAGGACCGTGGTGTTGGCGCTCGAGCCGGTGAGCCCCAGCTGCTCGAGCGTCTCCACGTCCTGCTTGGTCACCGGATCGCCGTCGCGCACCACGATCGTGTCCTGTCCGACGTTCACCACGATCGGTTCCACGGCGTCGCGTGCCTGCTGTCTCGCCAGGGCCGTCTTCTCGGCGTTGATCTCGCTGGTGGCCACCACGTTCCGCGCGGCGAGATCGCCGGCAAGCTCACGGTCCTGCTGGCTCAGCTCCTCGGTCACATTGGTGCGCGCCTCCTGTCGCGCGTCGCTGAGCTGATCCTCCCGGATGACGGTAGCGAACACGCTCTCCAGGGCGCTGCGGCCGGCGGCCGTCACCGAATCCCAGCGCGCTGGCGTCATGCCGCTGATCTGGGTGACCTGCGACTGGGTGAGATCCGGCGCGGCGCTCGCCAGCGCCGCCGGCACCTCGTCCGCGGTGAGGCTGCCCGCCGCGAAACGGCCAAGCACGCCGGCCACCTGGCTGCCGAGCCAGTCGTACGCACGCAATTGATCGGCACGGATGTCGGCGAGCGGCCGAATGGCGGCGTACACCGGCGCGACCGCAGCGCCGGCTTCCTGCTGCGCAGCCGTGGTCTGCGTCTCGGAGATGAACGAGATGCTGCGCGGCGCGCGGATGTCGTCGGTCGCCACGTCGCCGACACGCACGCTGACCTGGCCGGGGATGACGGGCGCTGCGAGGATGGCGAAGAGTGCCAGGGCCAGCAGGCCGCCCACAAAGACGGCGCGCGCCACCGCACCGCGGCCCGGACTCCCCTCAGTCTGTGCCAGCGTGCGTGGAATGAACATGCGTCGCGCCCTCAGGCGCCACTCTCCCGCGGCTCGGCCAGCAGGCGGCGCACCAACTCGCTCACCGCTCGCCCGTCGGCGCGTCCCTTGATCTGCGGCGCGACACGGCCCATGACGAGGCCCATCTGCCCGGGGCTGGTGGCGCCACTCTCGGTGATCGCCTCGCGCACGAGGCGCTCGACCGCCTCGGGCGCGAGCTGCTCGGGAAGGAACTCGCCGAGGATGAGCGCCTCGGCCTCCTCATCGGACGCCAGCTGATCACGCCCGCCGGCACGGAACATCTCGATGCTCTCGCGGCGCTGCTTGAGCTGGCGGCCCAGGATGTCGAGCATGTCCGCATCGGTCAGCGGCCGATGCAGCTCGATCTGCCGATTCTGGGCAGCGGCCATCGCCATGCGCAGCGTCAACGTGCGCCGCTCATCGCGGGCGCGCATGGCGTCACGCATGGCGGAAGCGATGCGTTCCTGAAGGGTCATGGCTGAGTGCTGTGCGGGCTCCATCGGTCCTCCTGAGTGCTCTCGATGCGGAGTCTTTGACCGGAGTCCTTTGAAGTGTGGGCCGCCTGAGGTGAGCGTCTGGCGAACCTAGGGGCGGGAGACCTTGCGCTTCTTGGCTTCCTTGCGCTTGCGCTTCACGCTGGGCTTCTCGTAGTGCTCGCGGCGTCGTGCCTCGGCCAGGATGCCGGACTGCTGAATCTTCTTGTTGAATCGACGCAGCGCACTTTCGAAGGACTCGTTCTCGCCCACGCGAACTTCTGCCAAACGTCTCGCCTCCTCTCCGCTTTTGACTGGCGCGTGTGGACCGATGCGCGTACTGCGACGCACCGCAGGCCATCGCGCTGAAGCCTGCGGAGTCTATCAGTGAGCGTGAGAGGGGTCAATCGCGCCGGGCGCGCAGAGCATCTCTCGGCCGACCGTGGCTCAGGTGCTCGCCGGCGCCCCTTCTTCGACCTTGCGGATGAAGTTGATGAGGCCGGTGAAGTAGGCGACCTGGTCGTCGTACATCGCCAGGTGGCTGCCATCAGGGCAATACAGGTACGTCCCGTGCGGGAGTTTGCCCGCCATCATCTCCATGTAGGCGGGATCCATGGTGTCGTGGCGAGCCCCGATGACGAGCGTCGGAACCTCGACCATCGGGAGATCGGCGGTCCGATCCCAGGTGCTCAGCACGCCCCCCGCGCCGAGCTCACTCGGGCCCTGCATGGGCACATAGATCGCCTGGTTGGTGGCGGCGAAGGCTCGGTTGACCGGATCCGGCCATGCGTCGGCCGGCATACGCAGGATGTGATGGACATAGTGGTGCTCCATGAGGAGCTCCATGTAGCGCGGGTCGTCGATCGCGTTCGTCGCCTCGAGGTGCTTGATCTCGGCGAGCACGCCCTGGTCCATGGCCGGCATCAGCACGGTCTCGGCGTAGGCGTTGTACGCCGGGCCGCTGCTCACCATGTTGGAGACGATCAGCCCCTTGACGTGCGCCTGGTGCTCGAGCGCGTACTCGATCGCGAGCAAGCCGCCCCAGGATTGCCCGAAGAGGTAGAAGTTCTCCCGATCGAGGCCGAGGGCGCGGCGCACCTGCTCGACCTCGTCGACGAAGCGAGGGATGTTCCAGAGATCAGGGGCGTCGGGCTGGTCGCTGAATGCCGAGCCGAGCTGGTCGTAGTAGTAGTACTCGATTCCAGCGGCGGGAAAATACGAGTCGAAGGCCGCCAGATATTCGTGGGTCGCACCCGGCCCTCCGTGCAGGAGCAGGACCTTGATGCGCGGGTTGTTGCCGACCCGTCTGGTCCACACCCGAAACATGCCACGAGGCGTCCTGATGGGGATCAGCTTCACGCCGCCCGACAGCACGTCGTCCCTGTCGGAGTTGTCGAAGTACCGATCCGCCGGCTGCATCGCCCAATTATCGCGTGCGGCACGCACTTGGGTCCGGCCGAATGGCGATCGACCACGACCAGTCCGCGCTAGGCGGTCGACGCCACGGTCGCGTGCCGGCGGGACATGAGCCATACGGCGATGCCGCCGAGCACGTAGACGCTACCTTGCGTCACGAGCAGCAGGATCACCGGGACGAACTCACCCAGCACGCCGGCGGCGACCGCGCCAATCAGCGCCCCCAACCCGGCGACCGCGCCGATCGCACCGGCCACCCGCCCGCGGTGGCTGTCCTCGGTCCGCACCTGCTGGAGGGTCGTGGTCGCCGCGCCAATGGCGGCGCCCGGCACGCCCACGATCACCAGCATCACCAGCGCCGGACCGATGTGGGGGTAGAGCACGGGGTAGGTGAAGAGCACCAGGTCGATCGCCCCGAAGGCCAACGCACCGCCGATCAACAGCGGGGCCGGCCGGAGTCGCGTTCCGAGCCGAGCTATTACCAGGGCTCCGGCCAGGCCACCGATCGCCTGGGTCGAGAGGACGAGCCCCCAGCCGGTGCTGTCCGAGTGCAGAGGACCGATGACCCACACCACAAACAAGGCGGACGTCAGCCCCTCGCCGATCGCCGTAATGCTTGCGAAGACGAGCAGCGCGCGCAGGATCGGCTCCTCGAGCACCACATGCAGGCCTGCACGCCACTCGTGGACCAGCCGGCGCCAGGCGGAGAGGGCGGCGCGCTCGATGGACTCCGTCACGGGGTGGCCGGTCGGCCTCATCCGAATCAGGGCGAGCA
>JBBRXE010000116.1:0-5405 GCA_038248695.1 Candidatus Limnocylindria bacterium
AGAACACATGTATAGCAAAGCTCGCTCTGCGCCACCCCACGAGGCGCCAGGACGGCCCCCCACGGCGCCCAGCGTATGACGCGGCGCTGCATGCGTCGAGCACCACAGGTGCGCGTGACGGCCGTCTCAGCGTGTATGACGCGAGGCAGGGACCGGAGCCCCCACCTCGCGTTCTCAGGCCGGAGGAGCCCGATCTAATCGCGATCAGCATCGCGTCGCTGCCAACGTGCGGCAGCCTCTCTGGTCCGCTCGTACCTGGTCGCCCCAGTTTGCAGACATCGCTCGGTAGACGCGCCGGGGTCGTCCGCCGCCCGCTGGCACCGTCTCGAGGACTCGGATTAGTCCCAATGAGACGAGCAGATCCTCGATCTCGTCGAGGTCCGAGGCGAGTCGCAGGCCGAGGAACCGCTGCGCGTCCAAGCGCGGCATGTCCCCCTGGCGCAGCGCGCGCAGCAGCAGCGCATCGGCGTGGCGATTGCCCGTCGAGTCGCCAAAGATGTAGCGCGCGCTGCGCTCGGCGTACTCGACCACCGCTTTGGCCGCCTCGAAGTGCTCGACGCCGAGCGCGTCGGCCGACTCGGCGAGGGCGTAGACCTGCTCACCGCGCACCAGCTGCGCGGGCTGTCGCGCGGTGAGCAGGGCGACCGTCCCCTCGGAGGGCCGCTTCTCGAAGGTGGCATAGTAGCTGTCCCAGCGCGTGGCCGCGTCGGCCGTCCAGGTCAGGCAGCGCTCTTTGCGGGCCTTCACCAGGCCGTGTGCCAGCTCGGGGTACCTGCCGCGTACCAGGTTGGCGATCTGCGGCGGTCGGGGCAGCGAGCGCTGCTTGCGCAAGCGAGCCACAGGAAGCGGTTACCAAATCCATTCGAGCGCTCGATCGCCATCAGATGAGCGGACAGGTCGGCCGGCGTGACGTGACCGAGGATGCAGACGTGGTGAAACTCGATCTGCTTCTCGCGGTCGGCAAGGTAGCGTCCGATTGGCTGGCCGTCGAAGGCATCCCGCAGGTTCTGCGACAGGATGCTGCCGTCACGCGCCATGACCGTGAACAGGCCGCTCAGCTCGCTGGCGCGCACGATGGCGCGATGCTCGTCGCCACCATCGGCCTGGAGGCGCTTGAGGTGGCCGACGAGGGCCTCCCCCGAGCCGATCCCGCTCACCTGCAGCTTGCGATAGGTTGGCTCGACGAGCGCGATGATGGCGCTCGCCACGTCATCGGCCACGCCTTCCGGCACACCGTCGCCACATTGGCCCTTGACGCTGGCGAGGGACTCGACGCCGTGAGTCGGGCGCTCGGCCACACTTCGGTCGCGACCACGGCCGATATCTATGGCCACTGGACACCGGCCATGCAGGAGCGGCTCGCGCTACGGATGGCGGAGGTACTCGGTTAGAGGGTTACACCGTGGGTTACAGCCCTCCGGGATCGAACGCCGGAGGGCCTATTTCGTGCTCCGATTAGCCGCCGGAGACGCGCTGGATGTCCTGGATCGAGATCAGAATCACCAGTGCGATGAGCACCAGGAAGCCCGTGAGGTAGATGAGCGCCTCGCGCTCCGCGGGAAGACGCCTGCGCCGGATCGCCTCGAGAACGGTGACCGCGATGCGGCCGCCGTCGAGTGGCGGGAACGGCAGCACGTTGAGGACTGCCAGGTTGACCGACAGCAGGCCGACGAAGACCAGTTGATCAAAAAGACTCTGGTGCAGCACCTCGCCGGTGACCTGCGCGATGCCGATCGGACCGCGCGCTTCTCCGGTGTTGGGCGCCAGGCCGATGAGGCCCGCGACAGTGCTGGCCAGGCCACCGGGGATCTGGCGCGCCAGCTCGACGGTCGTCTGCGCCCCGGATCCCAAGGCGTCCAGCAGCGACCCGGCGACCGGCGGTCCCATCACCGTCTCGGCGCGCAGGCCGAAGCCAACGGCGCCCAGACCCGCCTGACGCTGCTCGTCGCTCAGTTGACGCGGCGTGACGCTGACATCGATTGCTTGTGCATCTCGCTCGACCTGCAGGCTGACGGCGTGGCCCGCCTGTTGGCCGATGTAATCGATGAGGCCGTTCGCCCTATCGAACTCGCGGTGATCGGCCGAGGTGATCCGGTCGCCGATCTCCAGCTTGCCCTGTGCGGGGCTGTCCGGCTGGATCTCGGTCACGGTCAGTGGCGGAACCCGGATCGGCTGCGCCACGCTGAAGGCGGCCGTGAACAGCAAGATCGCCAGCAGGAAGTTCATGACCACACCGGCCAGCAGCACCGCAAGGCGCACCAGGATCGGCTTGCGATTGAAGGCGCCGACCATCGCGCTATCGATCGCCGCCTCGGAGAGACCGCGCTCGCGCATCTTGTCCGCCTCGATCTCGCCGTCCTCGCCGAGCATCTTCACGAAACCGCCGAGCGGGATCCAGTTCACCGAGTAGCGTGTCCCGCGCCAGGTCGTCGAGGCAATTCGCGGTGGGAAGCCGATGCCGAACTCCTGGACCGTGATGCCGGCCAGCTTGGCGACGGTGAAATGGCCAAGCTCGTGGATGACGACCAGCACCACCAACACGCCGATGAAGGCCAGGACCGTGCTCAGCACGTCCATCAGGCCGCGCCCGTCCGCAGCTGCGCCGCCAGGCCCCGTCGAACCTCGGCATCGAGCGCCACGATCTCGTCGAGGTCCGGCTCCCGGTCGCCCCCCCAGCGATCGACCGCTTCGCCTATGAGCTCGCCGATGCGCGTGAAGCCGATCTCGCCGGCCAGGAACGCCGCGACGGCCACCTCGTCGGCGGCGTTGAGGATGGTCCCCCGATTTCCGCCGTCCGCCGCGGCGGCACGCACCGCATCGTAGGCCGGAAAGTCGCCCGGCCGCAGCGGACCGAAGCTCAGCGCCGGCCACGCGTCCGGCGCGACGTGCCGGGCCGGCGAGGCAAGCCGCTCAGGGTGGAGCAGCGCGTACTGGATGGGGAGGCGCATGTCGGGAAGGCCGAGCTGGGCCTTGTACGAGCCGTCGACGAACTCGACGAGCGAATGCACCACGCTCTGCGGGTGGATCACGGCGGCAATCTTACTGTAGGGCATCTCGTAGAGCCATCTGGCCTCGATCGCCTCGAACCCCTTGTTCACGAGTGTCGCCGAGTCGATCGTGATCTTGTTGCCCATGCGCCAGGTGGGGTGCGCCAGCGCTTCGGCAGGCGCGACAGCGCTGAGCTCGCTCGCCGGCCGGCCGCGGAACGGACCACCGCTGGCGGTGAGCACCAGCCGCGCGACGTCCTCGATCCGTTCGCCGAGCAGGCATTGCCAGATCGCCGAATGCTCGCTGTCGATGGGCCGCAGCAGGTCCAGCGTATCGCCGCCGCGCCGCGCCAGACGCGCGCGCACGAGATGACCGCCGGTCACCAGCGTCTCCTTATTGGCGAGTGCCACGCGGCGGCCGGCGTCGATTGCGGCAAGCACCGCAGGCAGCGCGCTCATCCCGGTGGTGGCCACCACCACGAGGTCGACGCCATCGGCCGTGGCCAGGTCGACCATGCCACCCTCCGCCCGACGTTCGGTCCAGCCGGCAGGCGCATCGGGCGTCCATGCGCGCGCATGCGGCCACGCCCGCAGCTGATCGTCGAATGCCGGCCCGCCATGGCCGGCCGCCAGCCCGCGCAGCTCGAACCGCTCGGGGTGGGCCGCAAGAACTTCGAGCGTCTGGCGTCCGATCGATCCGGTTGAGCCGAGGACGACGACGCCGGTCACAGCGCGTAGCCGGCGACGAGCAGCGCCCAGGCCACGAGCAGCGGCGCCGCAAACAGGAACGAGTCGATGCGGTCGAGCACGCCGCCGTGCCCGGGCACCAGGAAGCCGGACTCCTTGCGGCCGGCAGCACGCTTGAGCATCGACTCGGCCAGGTCGCCCACCTGCGCGCCGAGCCCGACCAGCGGTCCGATCACCAGCGGCTGCCAGGGCGCGAGACCGATCAACGCAGCGCCGATCCCGGCGGCGACGGTGGCCGCCAGCAGACCGCCGACCAGTCCCTCGACCGTCTTCGACGGGCTGATGTGGTCGATCAGCTGCCGCCGTCCGAGCCAGCGGCCGCTGAGATATGCCCCGCTGTCGTAGCCCCACACCACCAGCACCAGCATCAGGCCCCACGCCGCCCCGGAGTGGAGGCCAAGCATGCCGACGGAGGTGGCAGCCGTGCCGGTCGGCGGGCCGAGATGCGCGACGACGGCGAAGAACGGCGCCAGGATGCCGACATATGTGACCCCGAAGGCCGTCACCGCCCAGGTCAGGAATCCTTCGCGCGGATCGGAACGGGTGAATCCCAGGAGGCCGAGCAGGATGATCGATCCGGCAAGCACCAGGGTCACCAGCCCGGGTGGTTGGGTGACGCGCAGCAGGTCGCTCAGCATGCCGCCGACTTGCTCCTGGTTGGCCGCAAGCAGGCCGGCCGCCGTGATCGCCAGGCCAACCAGCAGGCCAAGTACCTGGGGCGGCGCGAAGCCGCCGGCATCGAGCAGCGCGATGAGCTCGACGAGGGCCAGGAAGGCAACCAGCGCGACAAGCAGCGAGACCCACGGCTCCCCGAGCAGCAGCACGGCGATGACCACGGGGCCAAGCGCGGCGGCGCTCAGCAGGCGGGTGCGCAGCATGCGTCAGGCGCCGTATCGGCGTTGGCGGCGGGCGAACTCCGCGAGGCTGGCTTCGAATTCGGCGATCGTGAAGTCCGGCCACAGTGTTTGGCTGAAGACGAGCTCCGCATACGCGCCCTGCCATAACAGGAAGTTGCTGGTTCGCTGCTCGCCACCGGTGCGAATGATGATGTCGGGATCCGGCTGGCCAGCGGTGTACAGCTGTTCCTCGAAGCGCGCTTCGTCGAAGTCGGTGGCCGGCACGCCGGCCGCCACCAGCGCGCGCGCTGCGTCGATGATCTCCTTGCGGCCGGAATAGTTGAAGGCGATGTTGAGGTCCATCCGGGTACCACCACGGGTGCGTTCCTCGGCGTCGCGGATGGATCGCTGCACGTCGGTCGGCGCTTCGTGAAGGCGACCGATGACGTGAACCCGCACACCCTGCTCGATGAGCTCGTCAACGTTCTGCCGCACGGCCCCGTCGATCAGGCCAAACAGGCCGCTGACTTCTTCGTCGGGACGACGCCAGTTTTCCTGGCTGAAAACATACAGCGACAGCACCTCGATCCCATGATCGGGCGCCACGCGAACGATGGGCTTGATGGTCTCGACGCCCTGGATGTGGCCGGCAATGCTCGGCAGGCCGCGCGCCGCCGCCCAGCGGCGATTGCCATCCACGATGATCGCGACGTGTCGCGGCTGATCACGGAGCAGCAGCGCGTCAGACCTCCATCACGTCAGCTTCCTTCCGCTCACCACGCGAGTCGATCGCGTCGGTGTAACGGTCGGTCAGCTTTTGCAGCCCATCGAGCTC
>JBBRXE010000117.1:0-5383 GCA_038248695.1 Candidatus Limnocylindria bacterium
ACGAGAGGACACAAGGGCATTCAGCCATGAAGAGGACCTATCAGCCCAAGAAGCGCGCCCGGCAGCGGGAGCATGGCTTCATGGCGCGCATGGCCACCAAGGCCGGACGCCGCGTGCTCGCTCGACGACGGGCAAAGGGACGCTCGAAGCTGACCGTCTGACGCAACGACGCGTGACCGCGCTTCCCGTGCTGCGGCGCAAGACCGACTTCGACGCCATCGGCCGTCGGGGAACGGCCAGGTCGGGCCGGTTGCTGGTCCTGCGGGCGTTGCGGACGGACGGGCCGAGCACGCGAATCGGGATGTCGACGCCGCGCAGGCTCGGCGGCGCCGTCGAGCGGAATCGAGTCCGACGCAGACTGCGGGAGCTGATGCGCGAGCGGTACGACGAGATGGCGACCGGCTGGGACCTGCTGCTGATCGCGCGTCCGGAGGCAACAACAGCGACCTACGTCGAGCTGCGAGAAGCGATCGCCTCGCTCCTGGAGCGATCGGGAATCACGTAATGAGGAAGATCGGACTGGGACTGATCATCGCGTACCAGAAGCTCACCTTCTGGATGCCGGCATCCTGTCGTTACACGCCGAGCTGCTCTCGCTACACGTATGAGGCCATCGAGCGCTACGGTCTGCTGCGCGGCTCGTGGATGGGCGCTCGTCGTATCGCCCGTTGCAATCCATTCCACCCGGGCGGCCACGACCCGGTACCGACCCGCTAGAGAAGCATCACGCCAGTGCCACCCGTCTTCGCCGCCGGCTTCCTGGGCATCGAGCATTTCAGCCCGCCCTGGGATGTCTTCTTCCTGCCGCTCTTCAACCTGCTGGTCTTCTTCTACAACATCCTGTTCAACGACTTCGCGCTGGCGATCATCGTCTTCACGGTCCTGATTCGGACGGTGCTGGCGCCCTTGTTCATCAAGCAGATCCGCTCCCAGAAAGAGATGCAGCGGATGCAGCCCCTCATCAAGGAGGTGCAGCGCAAGCACAAGGGCAACCGCACCAAGATCAGCGAAGAGACGATGGCGCTCTACAAGGAGCACGGCGTCAACCCGGCGGCGGGCTGCCTGCCGGTCGTTCTCCAGCTGCCTATCCTGTGGGCGCTCTACCAGGCGCTCATCCGCGCGTCGAATCTCGTCACCCTGAGCGCCGACCAGGTTGCTGCGCCGGCGTTCGGCCAGCTGAAGGCCGCCCTGCCGGGTGTCACCCAGATTTCGCCGACCACCTTTCACGCGCCCATCAACGGTGCCTGCAACCTGCCCGCCTTCGACGGGGGGACGTACACCCATTTCCTGCCGCTCAACTGCCAGATCATCGATCCGGTCAAGCTTGCCGACCCGATCAACACCGTCGTCGGCTGGCTCGTCAACCCGATCACCGGCGTCCATCTCGACCTGGCCGGCATCGATCGCGCCTTCTCGCTGTCGTTCGGCGGCGGGGCCGGTTTCGCGCTGTCGTTCCTGGCCGTGCTTGCCGCGTTGCTGCAGTTCGTCCAGGTCAAGATGACAATGCCGTCGCGCAATCCCGACGATCCCACGTCGGGCATGACCAGCACCATGGCCTATCTCTTCCCGCTGATGACCATCTTCTGGGGCGGCATCTTCCCGAGCGGCCTGATTCTCTACTGGATCGTCTACACGGCCTACCTGGTCGTGCAGCAGTTCCTGATCATGGGTTGGGGCAATCTCTTCCCGATCTTCGGCTGGCGACCGGCATTCGCCGCTGAGACGGGCCTGGTCAGCGCGCCACCACGACGCCAGGACGCCGCTGACGGCCCGCGCGAGCGCAAGCCCGGCGGCCCACCATCCACCACGCGTCCCGCGACGGCGCCCGCCTCCGGCAACCGGCCGAAGCAGCGCTCGGGGCAGAAACGACGAGGACGAAAGCGATGACATTCCGCGAGTTCAACGGCAAGAACGTCGAAGAGGCGATCCGCACCGCCATGAAGGAGTTCAGCTCCGACCTCTCCGACCTCGATATCGAGATCCTCTCCCAGGGCAGTCGCGGCATCCTGGGAGTCGGCGGCGAGGATGCCCGCATCCTGGCTGCTCCCAAGTCAGCGGTCGCGCAGGCTTCGACGGTCCGACCTTCCCGGGCCGATACGGTCGCTGCTCCGCCCCCCGAGGTCGCCGCACCCGTCGAGGAGGCGGCGCCACACTTCGAGGAGACACCGCGTCTCGAGGACGGATTGCCTCTCGACGAGGCCCCGCACCCGGATGAGCGCGATGAGCGCGATGAGCGTCGTCCCCGCGGAGGTCGCGGTGGCCGCGGCCGCAGCAATGGACGTGAGCGCGAGGCTCCGGGGCGGCACGAGCGTTCCGACCGTCCCGCGCGCGCCCCGCGCACGGAACGTGAGCCGCGCGAACCGCGGGAGCCGGCGCAGTTCATCCCGGCCAAGCCGCTGGAAGAGCTCACCGACGACCAGCGCAAGATCCTCACGGAGGCGAAGGCAGTTCTCGAGGAGATGCTGCGCCTGATGGATGTTGAGGCGACTGTCGAGATCGGCATGGGCAGCGAAACCGCCAAGCTCAACGTCAAGGGCAACGAGCTCGGCATCCTCATCGGCCGCCGAGGCGAGAAGCTCGCCAGCCTGCAGCACATCGTCAACCTGATCGTCGCCAAGCGCGAGGGCCAGTGGACCCGCGTCGCCGTCGACGTCGAGAACTACCGCGGCAGGCGGGAGGAGCAGCTCCGCGAGGTCGCCGAGCGGGCCGCCAAGCGCGTCACCCAGAGCGGCAAGATCATCCAGCTCGAGGCGATGCCCGCGGTCGAGCGCAGGATCATCCACATGATCCTGGCCGAGAATCCGAAGGTCCGCACCCAGAGCGTCGGCGTGGAGCCGACCCGGCGCGTCGTGATCCTGCCGGCGGCGAAGGTGGAGGCGTAGCGCCGAGGACGGTCAGCATGGCGGACGCATCGGCCTTTGCCATCGGCCGGCTCGAGCCCGGTGGCGCCTGGATCGGCCTGCGCCGAACCGATGCCGGCTACGATCTGGTCTTCGGCGGGGCGGATGGCTCTCCGTTGAGCGCCCCGGCCTCGGCGGCCGAGCTGCTGGCGGTGGCCATCGGCTACTTCGAGGAGACGGTCGACGATGCGCCCCCCGAGCTCGAGGCGACGCATCACGACCTGGCGCTGCTGCTCCGCTCGGTGCACGCCGCGGAATCCGAGCCGGCCCGCGCGCACCTGCTGCTCGAGGCCATCGAGGGGATCGACGACGGCCTGGCCGGCGATGTCATGGTCAGCCGCCTGTCGGCGGCGTTCGACGCGTGCCGCGCAGCGAATGAGCAGGCCGACCCCATCGACCTGCTCTCGGATCGCTATCGCGCGCTCAGCTCCTGAGCGCAGTTCGTTCCTCGACTACGGGCGAGGCACGTCGTTCGGCGGCGCGCTGTCCGTCGGAGCCGCGGGCGGAGCGGCCGGAGGGGCGGCTGGAGGAGCGGTCGGCGGCAGCGCGTTGGTGCCGGCTGGCGCATTGCCGATCTGGAACTTGCCGCCTTCAGCCTGAAACTCCTGCCATCCGGCCCAGCCCATGATCAGCCCGCCGACGATGCCGATGAGGAGGCCGAGGAACCAGAGCCCGCCGTAGAGCGCCATGAAGGCGAATGCACCCAGCAGACTGAGCAGCGCCAACAGTGATCCGATGGCGGCAATGCCGCCGACGATCAGCATCAGCGATCCCTTTGAGCCGGGCAGGCTGGTCTGCGGCGACCACTGCGGCAAGAAGACGATCACGAGCATGATGATCGCCAGGATGACGGTCAACCACAGGCCGCCGGCGATCCCGAAGCTCACCGCGGCGACGATCGCCCCGATGATTGAGATGATGGCGCCGTAGGTTGCCAGCTTCTCATTCTGGCTGAGCTTGGAGAAGTCCATGTGACGAGGCGTCCTCCTATGATGGCGACGAGCAGCCTGCCCGGCGCGCGCACAGTAGCACACGCTTCGTCCGGTTCATAGGGGTTAGGACGCTTCTCCTACTCACACTCGAGTAGACCGGCCGCCTCCTTGGCCCGCAGCACGTGCCAGGCGGCGTTCTCGATGCGATCCCGGAACCAGTCCTTCTGTGCCGCCAGCGCCTGGACCGCCTTGACCATGACGATGGCCTGGTCGAGCTGGTTGAGGACGATCATGTCGCCGCCGGCGTTCAGGAAGTCGATGGCCCGGTCGGCTGGCGGCATGGGGGCCACCGCCGTCGAGCCGAGGCTGTCGGAGATCACCACCCCGCGGAACCCGAGGTCGCCGCGCAACATGCCGTTGATCACGGTGTTCGAGAAAACGCCCAAGTGCGTCGGGTCGATCTGCTGGTAGGTCGCCTCGGAGATCATCACGAACGGCACGCCGGCGACAATCGCCTGGGCGAACGGCTGCAGATACGGATCGTGGCGCGTCGTGACGGAATCGACCACGTCAGCCGTGAAGTCGGTGTTGCCGACCACCCGTCCCAGGCCGGGGAAGTGCTTTGCCGTCGTCCCGACGCCCGCGGCTCGCATCCCCGCCACGAAGGCGGCGACATGGCTGCCGGCGGTCGGTGGGTCATGGGCGTACTCGCGCTCGTAGTGACCGATCGGCGCATTCTGAGCGTCGCTGCCCGGGGGGACGACGTCGCCGATGGGTGCCAGGTCGAGATTGACGCCGGCGGCGAGCAATTGGGCGCCCCATTGTGCCGCGCTCGCCTGGAGCTTGGCGGTCGAGAAACCTCCCTGCGTGAGCGCGGACGGGATGACGGCGAAGCCCGGCCCCGCGAGGGCCTGCACCTGCCCGCCCTCCTGGTTGGCGGCGACAAAGAACGGCACGCCGCGAGTGGCCGACGCGCTGGCCTGGCCCTGCACGGCGTCGGAGACGGCCCGCACCGCCTTGACGCCCGCGAATGTCCGTTTCGCGAAGAGGACCGATCCGAAGTGATACGTCGCAATCGCGCTCGTCAGGCTCGCGGTGAGCTGGTCATCGGTCAGGCCGATCATGAACAGTTGACCAATGCGCTGCTCTTCCGTCATGGCGTCAAGCGTCTGGATGGCGCAGCTGGGCGGAATGGGTACCGGCGTGGCGCTCGGCAGGCTGGTCGGAGCAACCGTCGGTGATGGGCTGGCCGTGCTGGCAGAGGTTGGCTCCGGCGTGCTCGGCTGCTCTGGAACACTGAGGGCGGGCGTTTCGCTTGGTTCCGGAACAGACCACGCCGAGCCGCCGGCGAACGGCGTCGGGGTATCCGTTGCAACCACGGGCCGTGATGAGACGGCCGCCGACGGTGAGCAGGCGCTCAATGCCGCCATGAGCAGCAGGATCAGGAAGCGGCTGGAGTGGCGCATGCATCCTCTCGGCAACAATGTCGATCGTGCCCGACGAGCACGATCCGCGCTGTAGACGCAGCGAACCCGGGAATTGCTACCGCTC
>JBBRXE010000118.1:0-5342 GCA_038248695.1 Candidatus Limnocylindria bacterium
CGCAGCCCGACCTGCACGATGCGTTCGACATGCGGCATCTCCGACGCACGGCGCATCGTCGACGAGTAGCCCTCGCGCACGCCATGCACCTCGTCGCGAAAATCCAGATGGGCATCCACCTGCAGCACGATGAGCGGTGTCGAGAAGGCGCGCAGCACCGGGATGGGGATGGAGTCATCTCCGCCCAGCACCAGTGGCACGGCCCCGCCGCTCAGCACGGCGCGCACCGCTCGCTCAGCCGCTGCCGGCCCCGTGACGTCGCCGCAATCGATGACGCGCAGCGGGTCGGGAAGCATCGGTCCACCAAGGTCGAAGTCGTGGTGGTCGACGAAGCGCGCCAGGTGCTGCGAGCGCGCGCGGACGGCCCTTGGCGCATCGGCGCAGGCGTCGGTCGAGTCCGGGTACGAGACACCCAGCGGCACGCCCAGGATGGCGATCTCGGCCGGGTCGCCCGGTGAGCCTCCGGGAAAACCCAGGAAGGTCACGGGACGCGCGCCGCCGCGCAGCTTCGGCAGGTGCCGACGACGGTCATGTGTGCCAGGTCGACGCCGAAGCCGTCGACGGAGGCGAAGGCCTCCAGGACACCGCGTGCCTGCTCGTCGGCGATCTCCCAGCGGCCACCGCACGACGTGCAGTAAAGATGACCGTGCTCGGCGACCGGCGCTACGTGGAACTCCTCGCGACCGTCGACGCCATGGCCATGCCGTACCAGGCCGAGCTCCTCGAGCACGTCCAGGGTGCGATAGACGGTCGACGGCGTCGTCGTCGGGTCATCGGTGCGGCAGCGCTCGACCAGCTCCGCGGCAGTTACGTGCCCGCTGGCGCGCGCGAGGGCATCCACCACGGCCCGACGCTGGCGCGTCCAGCGGAGGCCGCGCCGTCGGAACTTATCCGGCACGTCACGCCAGCGCGGCATGGTGCCGTCCGACCACGGAGGCCGCACGGATGTGGACATGGCGTCAGTATACCGGCGGGACTGTTATTGCAGATCGTTGCAATAAGCTGACCGCACGAGGTAGGATGCCGTCCGATGCGCGTACCTCGATCCATTTCGCGGCGTGTCGCCCTGGCCGTCGGCCTATCGGCGCTGGCCCTGGTGGCAGCCGGCTGTGTCGGCGATGCAAGCCTGACGCCGACGACCGGTGGCGGGACGCTGCTGCTCACCGCACTGCTGCTCGGCATCCGTCACGGGATCGACTGGGACCATATCGCGGCGATCGTCGACATCACCAGCACCACCGCGGCCGCCGAGGCGGCCGAGGAGGGCCATGCCGAGCATCACGCCGCGGGCGCGACGGCGCATCCGCACGGTGGGCCAGCCGAGCTCGAGGCGCACCGCGCCGAGCATGGTTCGGGCGAACACGAGCACGTCCAGCGACTGACGCGTCGTCGGTTCGCCTCGGAGCAGGGCCGCGCCATCCTGCTCGGCACCCTGTACGCCCTGGGCCATGCGTTCGTGGTGGCGGTGCTCGGCATCGCGGCGCTGATGTTCGGTGCCCTGCTTCCCGACTGGGTCGACCCGATCATGGGCCGCGTCGTGGGGATCACGCTCGTGGTGCTGGGCGTCTGGGTCTTCTTCTCGCTGTACCAGTACGCGCGACACGGCCACGAATTCCGGCTGCGCAGTCGCTGGATGCTCGTCTTCGACTCGGTGCGCTACTCATGGCGCCGGCTGCAGGCGCGGTTCCACGGCCACGAGCACGTCGAGCCCGTGGAGATGAGCTCGTACGGGGTGCGCACTGCCTTCGGGGTGGGGATGATCCACGGCGTCGGCGCGGAGACGGGGTCGCAGGTGCTGCTCATCGCCGGCGTCGGCGGCGCGGCCAGCATGGGACTCGGGCTGCCCATGATGTTCGCCTTCATCATCGGCCTGCTGCTCAGCAACACGGCGATCATCATCCTGTCGGCCACCGGCTTCGTCGCCAGCCAGCTGCGCCAGCGGATCTACATCGTGGTCGGCGTCGTCGCCGGCACCTTCAGCCTGCTGGTCGGGGCGCTGTTCCTGTTCCAGGCAGAGGGCACGCTGCCCGATCTCGACTCGGTCTTTCACTTCATCGGCGGCAGCTGAGCACCACAGAGGGTGGCGCCAGGCGGTTAGGCTGGTGGCATGGAATGGTACACGTGGGTCGTCCTGCTTCACGTCCTGGGCGCCTTCGGCTTCGTCTTCGGCCACGGCGCTTCCGCAATGGTCTCGTTCCGGCTCCGCGCCGAGCGCTCGCCGGAGCGCGTCGCCACCCTGCTCGGGGTCTCGACCGCAGGCATGAGCGTGACCTATGTCTCGCTGCTGGTCCTGATCGTCGCGGGCGTGATCGCCGGCTTTATGGGTGACTGGTGGGGCAGCGGCTGGCTGTGGGCCGCGATCATCGTGCTGGTGCTGATGCTGTTCGGCATGTACGCCATGGCGACGCCTTACTACAAAGAGGTTCGGTTGGCTGCCGGCATCGCCGGCCCCGGCGCCAAGCCTGCGGACGCGGTTCCCGAACCGATGCCTTCCGACCAGCTGGCAGCACTGCTGAACTCGTCGCGCCCAATGACTCTGGCATGGTTCGGTGGCATCGGCCTGGTGGCCATCATCTGGCTGATGGTGGTCAAGCCGTTCTGATCCATGCCTGAGTCCGAGCGCCGACGCCCACTGCCGTCGTTCTCCGGCGCGAGCCGATCGATCGGCACGTTCCTGGCAGGACTCGAGCAACAGATCCTGCACCAGCGGCCGCCCGCAGCGATCGTCCTCGAGGAGGCGCAGCGCGCCGAGGACCGCATCCTCGACGGGCTGAAGCTGGAGCTGACCCACGATCCGATCGAGCGGCCCGAGCCGCCGGATACCACCGGGGCACGACTCTAGGCGAGCGAGCGCCACCATAATCGGGGCATGAGCGACGTCGGCGCCGCATACGACCAGGCCGCCGAGCGGTACCGCGACCACTGGGGCCCGGTCATTGCGGCGACCGGGCTGCGCCTGCTCGACCGTATCGCCCCCCTGATCGACGTGGCGCCGGCTGCGACGCTGCTCGACGTCGGCACCGGCACAGGGCTCCTGGCCGTCGGCGCCCTGGGCCGCTGGCCGGCGCTGCACGCCGTCGGCGTCGACCCATCGAGCGGCATGCTCACATTGGCGCGCGACCGGGCCGATGCGGCAGGGGGCACGGTCGCCGACCGCCTGCGGCTGGTCGTGGGTGAAGCGCAGGCGATCCCTCTGCCCCATGCCTCCTGCGACCTGGCGGTGAGCTCGTTCGTGCTGCAGCTCGTCCCGGACCGGGCTGCGGCGCTGCGCGAGATCCGCCGCATCCTGCGGCCGGGCGCCTGGCTGGCGGCGGTCACCTGGCTCGACGAGGCCTCCGACTTCGAGCCGCTGCGCATCTTCGACGATCTGGCGGACGAATGGGACCTGCCGGAGGACGCATCGGGCCACGACACCGATCCCTTCGCATCGGTCGTTTCGGCGGCGAAGGAACTGCGTGCGACCGGATTCAGCGATGTCGACGCGCGCCCGGATGCGGTCGAGCACGCGCTGACGCCGCAGGCGTACCTCGACCTGCTCGAGAACTGGGAGCGCGACGACGTCTTCGGCCCACTGGAACCAGACGAACGGCAGGACGTTCGCGACGAGACGCTACGGCGCTGGGGGGATCTGCCCGCAGCCGCCTTCGTCTGGCGTGCGCCGGTCGTCAGCCTCGTTGCGCGCAAGGCCCGGTAGCTGCGGCGCCGGCCGCAGAGGCTGCTACAGGCGGCGCAGCTCGTCGGCCTCGGCAGGCTCGACCGGCCGGTCGCAGGTCGGGCAGTACCAGCGCGCCTCGACGGGGGTGCCGCATACGGCGTGATGAATGGGCTCCGCGTCGCGCGACACGCGCGAGCCCCAGTCGGCCAGGAGGCGCAGCGCCCCGGCGAGCTCCTGGCCTTCGGCGGTGAGCTCGTAGGCAACCCGCGGCGGCCGCTGGGAGTACGGTTTCGAACGCACCACGCGCTCGGCTTCCAGGCGGCGCAGCCGGTCAGTGAGGATGTTCGGCGCAATCCCCTCGACCGCCTCCGCCAGCTCGTTGAAGCGTCGCGGGCCGGGCAGCAGCGCCTCGACCAGCAGCAGGCTCCATCGGTCGCCCACCCGTTCGAGCGCGGCGGCCAGCGGTGAGGCATCGGTCATTGTCGGATCGTACGGCATCGGCCTTGACATCTCTCACTGACGGTGTAACTTGCAACTTGCAAGTTAGCAGAGGAGAGACCGATGGGTCCACTGGAAGAGCTCGGCAACGCGATCATGGAGATCGCTGAGAAGGTCGGTCCGTCGACAGTCGGCATCGGCAACCGATGGCGCGGCGGGTCCGGCGTGGTCGTCGATGACGGTAAGGTCCTGACCAACGCGCACAACCTCCACGGCGACGAGGCGCGGGTCTATTTCGCGGATGGGCGTGAGGCCGATGCGTCCGTGCTCGGCATCGATGCCGACAACGACCTCGCCATGCTCGGCGTGGCGACGGACGGGACGGCAGCGGTCACCTGGGCGCCGCAGAGCGTCGGCGTCGGCAGCCCGGTCGTGGCGCTGGGCAACCCGGCGGGTGCCGGGGCACGCATCACATTCGGCTTCATCTCGGGCGTGGGCCGCGCCTTCCGCGGGCCTCGCGGCAGGCGCATCGGCGGCAGCCTGGAGCACACCGCCCCACTGATGCCCGGCTCGAGCGGCGGACCGCTGGTGAACGTCGCCGGCGAGCTACTCGGCATTAACACCAACCGCCTGGGAAGTGGCTTCTACCTGGCCATCCCCGCAGACGAGACGCTGCGCTCGCGCGTCGATGCGCTGGGTCGGGGCGAGACACCTTCACGTCGTCACCTGGGCGTCGGCCTGGCGCCGGCGCACGTCGCCCGGCGGCTGCGTCGCGCGGTCGGCCTGTCCGAACGCGACGGGTTGCTGGTCCGCGAGGTCGAGGACGACTCGCCCGCCGCGCGCGCTGGCGTCGCCGAGGGCGACCTCATCGTTGAGGCCGGGGGCAGGCCGGTGGCCAGCGCCGATGACCTGTTCGACGTCCTGGGCTCGATTGCGGCCGATGCGCCGCTCGACCTCGCGCTGCTGCGCGGCGACGAGGAGCGGAAGGTCACCGTGACGCCGTGACGGCTCGTCCTGTTTTCAACGTCGAGGTGGCGCGCGCGCTCGACCACGGGCAGATGATCGAGATCACGACGCACGGACGCCAGTCCGGCCAGCTGCGACGCGTGCCGCTGGCGTTCCACACCGTCGACGACCGGATCTACATCAGCGGCCGGCCAGGCCGGCGCGGCTGGTACGCGAATCTCGTCGCCGACCCGCGCTTCACGTTCCACCTGCTCGGCGATGTCGTTGCGGACCTGCCGGCCAC
>JBBRXE010000119.1:0-5309 GCA_038248695.1 Candidatus Limnocylindria bacterium
CACGAAGTTGCGCAGGATCTGGCGACCCTGCGGCGTGTGCACCACCTCGGGGTGGAACTGGATACCGTAGCGGTGGTGGGCCGGGTCGGCCAGGCCGGCGAACGGGGTGGAATCAGTCTGGGCGGTGGGCCGGAAGCCGGGCGGCGGCTGCAGGATGGTGTCGCCGTGGCTCATCCACACCGGCTGCTCGCGCTCCAGCCCGGTGAACAGGCCATCAGCTTCGGTGATCGCGACGTGCGCCGGGCCGTACTCGCGCCGCTGCGAGGCGACGACCTCGCCACCCAGCTCGTGGGCCATGAGCTGGAGGCCGTAGCAGATGCCCAACAGGGGGATGCGGCCGGACCACACGGCCGCATCGGCTCTTGGTGCGCCGGCGTCGTAGACCGATGCGGGACCGCCCGACAAGATGATCGCCTTCGGATTTCGCCGTTCGATGTCAGCCCACGGGGTGTCGTGCGGCAGCAGTTCGGAGTAGACGTGCAGCTCGCGCACGCGGCGGGCGATGAGCTGCGCGGTCTGCCCGCCAAAGTCGAGGACGATGATGGTGTCGGGGTGCGCCGGCGCCTCGGTGCGTTGCGGCGGCGGCGCGTGGAGCGCGGTCTCCAGGTAGGCCTCGACCTCGGCGTCGTCGGGTGCCAGTACCCGATGTCCGGCGTTCGCCGCCTCGCCGTGCACCGTCTTGCCACGGTCGGTGGCGGGACGCGTTCGTGCAGTGTCGCTCAATGCCACTCCGTCAGCGATGATGGTCATCGAAGTGTAGCGACGCCCCAGGGCGACAGGAGGCTCTGAACCGATGAGTGATCCCGAGATCCGCGACTTGATGCCACATCCGACCGCCGCGGTGCGCCTCCGCGCGCCGACGTTGAAGCTCAGCGAGCTGTTCGACCTGCACCTGCCGAACATCGCCGATCGTCTGGGCGACATGGGCGTCGATCCGGCCGGCCCACCGTACGCCCGCTACCACGGCTACGACCCCGACGAGGTCGACGTCGAGATCGGGATCCCCGTCGACCGGCCGGTTCCAAACGTACGGCCGCTGGGCGAGGCCGAGGAGGGCGAGATGGCTGCGGGCGAGCTGCCCGGCGGTCCCGCGGCGATCACGGTGCACATGGGTCCTTACGAGGGTCTGCCGCAGACGTACGACCGGCTCCGCGACTGGATCCATGCGCAGGGCCGCGACGAAGGTCCGGCTCCGTGGGAGTCGTACGTCGACGACCCGACAGAGGTGGACGACGTCTCCCAGCTGCGCACCGAGGTCTGCTGGCCGCTCGCCTGAGCCTGGGCTTCAACTCAACCAAGTCCCCGCCGGTTCCGACAGAAACTCCTCTACGGCCATGCCGCGCGGGCCGATAAGCAGGCGCCGGGCACCGGTGTGCTCCCGCTCGAAGGCCGACATTCCCGGCTCGATCTCGCGACGTCGCCCGCTCACCACCTCGATCGCCAGTGCCGACGCCCCCGGCGCACGCGGCGTCACGACGAAATCAACCTCACGGTTTCCCTGCTTCCAGTAGCCGAGCCGCGAGGGATCTGGGCCGTTGGCGAGGTGGGCGCCGACCGCGGTTTCCACCAGGCGACCCCAGAAGTCCGCATCGGCCTGGGCATCGGCGAATGAGACGCCGGCGGAGGCCGTCATGAGCGCGGTGTTGAGCGCCAGCAGCTTCGGGCTCGATGCGCGCCGCCGACCGACCAAGCCGTACTTCGGCAGGCCGGTCAGCATCCCCGACCCGGCCAGCAGCTCGAGATAGTGCGCCAACGTAGTGGTGTTCCCCGCGTCCGAGAGCCGGCCGAGCATGCGCTGGTAGGGCACGACCTCGGCGGATCGCTCGCAGCCCAGGCGGAAGAGCTGGCGCAGCAGAGCCGGCTTGTCGACGCGGGTCAGCAGCAGGACGTCGCGAGCCAGCGTCGTCTCGACCAGCGAATCGAGCAGGTAGCGGCGCCATCGGTCCTCGTCGGCAATCAGGTCAGCCGCGCCGGGATAGCCGCCGAAATACAGGTACTGCGGCAGGCTCCAGCCGAAGCCATCGCGCATCTCGGTGAACGACCAATGCGAGACCCGGATCAGCTCGAAGCGCCCGGCAAGGCTCTCGGTCATGCCCTTCTGCACCAACAGCGGTGCGCTGCCAAGCAGCATCACACGCAGCGGCAGGGCGCTGGCGGTGTCCTCGTCCCACAGGCGCTTGACCGATTCGGACCATGTCGGGATCTTCTGGATCTCGTCCATGACCAACAGCCCGCCGGCGCGACCACCGTTGCGGGCGCGCAGCCGGCCGATCTCCCATTGCGTCTCCAGCCAGCCCGACTCCCGCAGGGCCGGATCGTCGGCCGATGCGAAATGGGCCGGTACGCCGACCGCGTCCATGACCTGGCGCGCGAGCGTCGTCTTGCCGACCTGCCGCGGGCCGGCGAGCACCTGGATGAAGCGCCGCGCTTCGTGGGCGCGAGACAGGATGGTGTCATAGATCGGCCGCCGATAAGGGGCGCGGGCAGCTCGTCGGACCATGGAAATTGAGTTTACTCAATCAGCTGAGTTGATTTACTCAACGTCCTGAGCGGCCGGCCGCCAGGCTACAGCGGCTGCTTCATGTAGTACTCGACGAGGTCGGCACAGCGCCCGTCGGGGCCAAAGGTCAGCAGGAAGCAGTTCCAGAAGATGCGCTCGGGCTGGTCGCCAGTCGGGGCGTAGCGGCTGGTGCCGATCGCGACGGCCCGGTTGCCGTCGACCGCCCACGGCTCGTAGCTTGCCTCCCAACTCTCCGGGTCGTCCGGATCGTCGAGCCACCCGGCCACGATCGCCTCGCGCCCCCGCTCGGCGTCGGCATAGGCGTAGTAGCGATAGGACGCGTCCTCGGTGAACAGGTCGCCGATGAGCTCCGCGTTGTTCGATCGCCACGCCACGACATAACGATCCAGCCACGCCTGCACGTTGTCGTGAGTCATGCCTTCACCGCCTTTAGCTCCAGCGCGCCACGGTCGAGCGCCTGCTCAGTGGGCTGTGCCGGAAACGGCGACCGCCGCAGCGCGTCGACCCGGTCCAGCAACCCGCCGGTCACCTCCCGCACCAGCGTGGCAAGCTCCGCCAGCTCGGCCGCCTGACGTTCGGCGAAGGCCCGATCGCCCACGCCGCCATGTCCCGGCACGACCGCCCCGTCGACCAGCTTCGCCAGTCGCGCGGCTGTCGCCGCCCAGGCAAGCGGGTAGGCATCGCCGAACGACGGCGCCGCATCGTTCTCGAGCAGGTCGCCGGCGAACAGGACCGATGCATCCGGAACCATCACCACGATGTCGTTGTCGGTGTGCCCGCGACCGATGTGGCGCAGCGAGACCTGCCGGTCGCCGAGATCGATGGTGGTGGCCTCGGCGAACGTGCGGTCGGGCGGCGTGGCGACGACCTCACTGAGCTCTTGGGCCAAGGCCGGCTCCTGGGCGAGGATCTGGTGGAGAGCCGTCGCGGAGTCGGCCACGACGCGCTCGGCGCAGCGGACGTGGCCCCAGATCGGGGCCCCCTCGAAGCGGGCGTTGCCCCAGGTGTGATCCCAGTGGTGATGGGTGTTCACGACGGCGGCGATCGGCTGGCGCGTCAGCCGAGCCAGCTCCCCGCGCAGCTCCTCGGCGAGACGGTGCGACCCCCGCGTGTCGACCACGATAACGCCCTCCGTGCCCAGGATGGCGCCGATGTTCTGGTCGAACGGCTCGCCGTTCCAGGTCCGGTAGCGCCGCACGAACACGCACTCGCCCACCTCGGTCCACACATTCGTCACTGAAGAACCTCAATCACCTCGGCCACACCATGGGTCCAGCTTATTCGCGCCCGCCCAGCTGCCAGGATTTGCCCTCGGTCACGATCGACGGGGCGATGACCATCTCGACCTCGTGCATCTCGCGGATGCTCCGTGCACCGAGCGCGCCCATCGAGGCCCGCAGTGCACCGACCAGGTTCTGCGTGCCGTGCGTCGTCGACGAGGGGCCGAACAGGATCTGCTCCAGCGGCAGCCGCTCACCGAGCTTGATGCGCGTACCGCGCGGAAGCATGGCCGATGGCGCGGCCATCCCCCAGTTGAAGCCGCGGCCCGGTGCTTCGAGGGCGGCGGCGAACGGGGAGCCGAGCATGACCGCATCGGCCCCGGAGGCAATCGCCTTGGCGATATCGCCCCCGGTCTTCATGCCGCCGTCGGTGACGACCGGCACGTAGCGGCCAGTCTCGCGCTCGTACCGATCGCGCGCAGCAGCAACCTCCAACGTCGCCGACACCTGTGGAAGCCCTATGCCCAGCACCTCGCGCGTGGTGCACGCCGCCCCCGGCCCGACGCCGACGAGCACCGCCGCAGCGCCCTGCTGCAACAACTGGTAAGCGGCCTCGCCGCTGACCGTGTTACCCACCAGGACGGGAAGCTTGAGCGCCCCGGTCAGGTCGGCCAGCGACAGGACGCGACCCGATGTCGAGATATGACGGGCGCTCGAAACCTGCGACTGGACCAGGAACAGGTCGGCGCCCGCATCGGCCGCGACTTCGGCGTGATGCCAGGCGGACGCAGGCGTCGTCGCCACCGCGGCGATGCCGCCCCGGGCCTTGATCTCGGCGATGAGTCCGCGGATCAGATCGTCGCGAATCGGCTGCGAATAGGCCCTCGTGAGGACCGATGCGGCCGCGTGCCCGCTCTCCGCCGCGGCGACCTGCTCGATGATCGGCGAGGCATCCTCGTAGCGCGTGTAGAGCCCCTCGAGGTTGACGACCGCCAGGCCGCCGTGCCGCGTCATCTGCGCAGCGAAACTCGCGTCCGCGACGGCGTCCATGGCTGCGGCGATGAACGGGATCTCCAGGCGCAGTCCGGCGAGCTCGAGCGTCAGGTCGACCTCGGCGGGGTCGGCGGTCACGGCGCCGGGGACGAGCGCGATCTCCTCGAAGCCATAGGCGCGACGCAGCCGTCGCTCGCCACGCTCGCCGTGTTCACTGCTGGGTTCGGCAATCGCAAACGCCTGGTCGGTCAACGGCGCCTCCTCCCCGGTACAAGAACGCCCGCGTGCGGCTTCGGCCGGCGCGGGCTTGGGGTATTGCTGGTGATCGGAACTGCTCGGATGTGCTGCACGGATCGATCGCTGCGTTTCGCCCGAGTATAGGGCGCCGGCCGGAACGAGGTCGCGGCCGGTTGGCACGTCCGGCCGGCGACTCTGATCCGCTCACGTGAGCACAGGTGAGCACCTCCCCCGTTTGCCGGAGCAGCAAGTATCGGAGAAGGAGGGCCTCGAAAGGGCCTGATGTTGGCCGCCGTTTGCACACAGAGACAACCGTGGCCACCAAGGCGGTTCTCCGG
>JBBRXE010000120.1:0-5283 GCA_038248695.1 Candidatus Limnocylindria bacterium
CGGCCGCGCAGCTGGCACTCGACCATGCCTTCGGCAGTCTGGACCGAGCAGAAGCCGCTCCGGGCACGCAGGATGGTGCCGCGCAGCAACGGGGGAGCTGAGATCACGGGTGCATCTCCACTGGGGTCGGCGGATGGCGCGGAGCGCGCCCAGGTGCGGGGCGAGCCGGGCCGGTTGGGCCTCAGCGTGGATGCCTCAGGCTCGAGTCGGAGCCTCGTGCAGGCGGGCGCGCGGTGCGGATCGGACAATCGCTTGCGTCGTCATGGCTTCGCTCCTTTCACCTGTCTGCTTCGTTCGTTGGTTGGCGCGCACAGTACCGATGCACTGACCTGCCGTCAATGCCGCAGTCCCGCGTATTGCGCCGTACGTCTGGCGATGTCTGCGGGCGCGAGACCGTTTCGGAGTGCCTGTTCCGCTATCGCTTGACGGCAGCGCGCCAGGTCGCAGCCCCCGTTTGGGTGTAGGGCTGTGTGTATCCGCAGCCCCATACGAACCCTCCGTCGCCCGCCACCAGATACCGTTGGCCGGCCACCATTGCCGGCGAACCCTCATCGTCTGTCTGGGCCCGGCCCAAACCTGGCGTCAATCGGAGCTCACTCGAGCTCGCCTTCGCCCCACGGAACCACTCGTTCACTACGAACTCCACGTGGTCGCCTGTCGTCGCGACAACTGTGCCATCGAACGCGTAGGACCTTGCCGCCAGTCCGGTTGGTGTGAACACCGTTACACAACTGCCCAGGCCACGGGTATCGACGGGCGTGGCAGTCGCTCCACGGGTGTCCATTCCAAGCTGATTGTTCGAACCGCCCAAGCTAGCGATGAGGGCTACAATTGCGAGCCCAGCAAACAGCGATCCGCCGCCCACCAGTAGCGACCTACCGACGACTGGAGTGCGTCCCTCGCCCTCTGACGGCCCCTTCGATATCAGTTTCAGAACCCGAGAGCGGATTCGGATGACGCTCGACGTAAGAATGGCGTCGGAATCTATTGGATTCTCACGCCGAAGGGGTGTGAGGTCACCATGCTCGCTCGTCTCGCCCATCGTCCCTCTCCTGTTCTCGCCTTGACTTGGCTGCTCTAGGTGGGGAGTGTCCAGAAGCAACCTGATCATTACTCGGGAGGGCTCGCTGCAGTGCCGTCCTGAGGCGCGCTCGTGCTCGGTGAGCGCGCACAGCAACGGCATTGGGGGTCACGCCAAGCATTAACGCAATTTGCGAATAGGGAAGCTCATCCCAGGCAATCAGTCGCAATAGCTCCTGATCGTCGTCCCCGAGCGTGCCGAGAGCCGCGGATGCGGGACCAGGGTCCCCATCACCTCGCTCGACGTTGTCATGGCCCAGCCGTCGAAGGCGGTTCAGCAGACTCTCGCGTCGGCGAGTTGCTCGCCGTTGGTTTGCAATGACGCGACGGCAAACCGCATACAGCCACGGAAGTGCACCATCCTCGTCCGGCACCTCATCGAACCGACGCCATGCCACCACATACGCCTCGGCCACGGCATCCTCGGCGTCTACCGGCGATTGCACTCTGCGCATGGCGTATCCGAGCAACTTCGGCACATATCGGGCGAAGAGGTCTTCAAAACGCTCAGAACGCCGACTAGGCTCCATCGGCAGCGTGCCTAACGCGTTCCCGTTAGGCAATTCGGTACGCGGGATGTGCCTGGATCCTGCGTGGCTAGTGTTCGGCGCACGGTGCGCTCATATTACCCGGCCGTCAAGAGCGAATCGCCCTGAGTCTCATAGAAGTTGGCGAACGCGCGGTTGTCGTACCGCAATAGCACGCGGGAGTCGCGCAAGGCTCGGTAGCATGACGATGCGATGCAACTCACCGAAATGGACGAGATAGCGCGCCGCTACGTGCTGCTGGGCCTGCGAATTGAGCGCCACGTCCGGGGCTTCGTGGATTCGTACATCGGGCCACCTGAACTTGCCGAGGTGGTCGCCGGCGAGGAGCCGGTCACCGCGATGGCCCTGCACGACGAGGCGCTGCGGCTCCAGGAGCTGGCGGATGCGCTGCCCGCGACAGACGAGGAGCAGGGCCGGCGTCGCGACTGGCTGCAAGCGCAGCTGCGTGCGATCAAGGCGCTCGCACGGGAGGCGGCCGGCGAGGAGATCGGCTACCTCGACCTGGTTGAGGAGCTCCTGGACATCCGGCCCGCAATCGTTCCCGAGGAACACTTCGCCGAGATTCGCGCGAGGTTCGACGCAGCGCTGCCGCCTGGCGGCTCCCTGGCCGACCGATACGCAAAGTTCACCACGGCCCTCCACGTGCCGGCCGGCCGGGTGATGGACGCGATGCGCGGCTCGACCGAACGCTTCAGGACGGCCAGCCGGCGCGACTTCGACTTCCCGGCAGCCGAAGGCGCCGAAGGCATCGACTGGGGCGACGTGCACGATCAGCCATGGGGCGCCGAAGCGCGGTTCACGGGCGACGGCCGCACGCTCGTCCGCCTCAACCTCGACCTGCCGCGCGACGTGACGGTGATCGCCTACCTTGCGTCGCACGAGGGCTATCCGGGACATCACCTCGACCACATCACCAAGGAGCGCACGCTCGTCCGCCAGCGGGGTTTCGGCGAGGCGACGCTGCGGACCATTGACACGCCCGAATCGGTCCTGGCGGAGGGCCTGGCGGACGTCGCCCGCGAGGTGGTCATGACCGATGTCGAGCTCAGCTCCGAGCTTCGCAGGATTTCCCGCGAGGCCGGCATCGAGGGCGCGCAGGCGGAATTGGAGGCAGCGGTGCAGGTCGGCACCGCCAATCGTGCGCTCACGGACGCCGCGAACGGCAACGCCGCGATCATGCTCCAGGAGGAAGGTCGCCCGGCTGACGAGGTCCGCGAGTTCCTGCTCGAAACCACCGCGCGCCCCCCGGAGCTCGTCGCGCAGATGATGCGGACGCTCATGGACCCCATCGGTCGAACCTATTTGTTCACGTATTCCGCGGGTTCGCGCCTGATTCGCGACTGGCTCGAGGTGCAGGGCCAGACCACCGGCTTCGCGCGCCTGCTGGCAGAACAGCACACGCCCTCCGGCCTGGCCCGCGAAGCCTCCGAGACCGATGCTTCCTGACCGTGAGGTCGACGTCCTGCTCATTGGCGGCGGCGTCGCCGCGGTCCGATGCGCCCGCACCCTGCGACGTCGCAAGTTCGCCGGCTCGATCCTGCTGGTCGGGGACGAGGGCGTGGTGCCCTACAACCGGCCGCCACTTTCCAAGGAGCTGCTGCGGGGCGAGGTCGACTTCGAGCTGATCGCCGCCGAGCCCGCGTCTTGGTACGACCGCCAACGCGTCGGCCTTCTGACCGATGCACCCGCCGTGTCGCTCGACCCAGCGTCTCGCCTGGCCACTCTGGCGGATGGGACGTTGATCCGGTTCGGGCAGTGCCTGCTGGCCACCGGGGCGTTGCCTCGACGTCTGCCGATCTCGGGTGTGGAGCGCGCGCTCACCCTGCGCACGCTGGCCGATGCCCGCGCGCTGCGTGCCGCGGTGGTTCCCGGGGCACAGGCGGTGATCGTGGGCGGCGGGTTCATCGGTGTAGAGGTGGCGGCGTCGCTTGCCGCGATCGGCGTGCCGGTGACGGTGGTCGAAATGGCGTCGGCGCTGTGGGGCGGCGTGCTCGGCGCCGAAGTGTCCTCGTGGGCCGCCTCCATCCTGGAAGAAGCCGGCGTGGGGGTGCGCCTGGGCGAGCGGGTGACGTCGCTGTCGGACCTTGCGGCAGACCTTCTGGTCGTTGCTGTCGGCGTCACGCCGCGGGTTGAGCTGGCGGTCGCCGCCGGCCTGGCCGTGGATGACGGCATCGCGGTGGACTCGTCACGTCGCACCTCGGCGCCGGGGATCTTCGCGGCGGGCGACGTCGCTCGCGTTGACGGTCGGCGCGTCGAGCATTGGCATGCGGCGCGGGAGGGCGGCGAGGCTGTCGCGCTGGCCATGCTCGGCGAGCCCATGCCGTCGCCGCGCGCGCCGTGGGTCTACTCCGAGTTTGCCGGCCACCTGCTCGACGTGGTCGGATATGCGCCCGCCTTCGACGAGACCGTCATGGTGGGGGGCGGGGTCGTGGCCTATCTCGTCGGCGGCCGTGTGGCCCAACTGGCGGTCATGGATTCGGCACTCCCCGTCGAGGATGCCCGCGACGTTGTCGAGCGCCGACCTCCACTCCGCGAGCTCGCTGACCGCGCTTGAAGCGAGCGGTTCGGTGAAGGACGTGGGGTGTCGGACGGGTGGCCCTCGGTCGCTCTCCTGCGCAGGCGTTTCGAGGAGCGCCATTTCAGCAAGCGGTGGTAACGGCGAAGGGGGCTGGGAGAATCGGGCGGGCAGAGCTCACCAGGGGCCGTTCGTTGGCCGATCCTGGTCAGCAGCTGGCAAATCGGCCATCGAGGGAGCTTGAGGACCGCAGACCCGGTTGCCGCTTCGCCGATACGTCCACCAGGTGAAAATCGGCTGGGGCCGGAGCGAGCGATGGCCGGGGGCCTTGCGCCGGCAGGCCGCATGGGGGAGAATGAGGCCCAACACCGACCAAATCAGTCGGGATTCATCTGCCCAAGCAAACGCAGCACACCCACGAGGAATGATGGCCCTTCCCAACGCAGCTCTCAGCCAGATCCCGGACAGCTACAAGTACGGCTGGCACGACAGCGAGATGAAGCCGCTTCACGTGATGAAGAAGGGGCTCAACGCCGATGTCGTCGCCGAGATCAGCCGTATCAAGCACGAGCCGGAGTGGATGACCAAGCTGCGCCTCAAGGCATACCGCCACTTCGAGGCGCGGCCCATGCCGACCTGGGGCGGTGACCTGTCGCAGATCGATTTCCAGGACATCTACTACTACGTCACGGCCACCGACAAGGCGGTCCAGTCCTGGGACGACGTGCCGGACTACATTCGCCGCACCTACGACAAGCTCGGCATCCCCGAGGCAGAGAAGAAGTACCTGGCGGGCGTCGGCGGGCAGTACGACAGCGAGGTCGTCTACCACAATATCCGCGAGGACCTCGAGAAGCAGGGCGTCATCTTCGTCGGGACGGATGAAGGCCTGGTGCGCTACCCGGAGCTCTTCAAGCAGTACTTCGGGACGATCATTCCGGCGAACGACAACAAGCTCGCGGCGCTGAACACCGCGGTGTGGAGCGGCGGGTCGTTCATCTACGTGCCGCCCGGGGTCCATGTGGAGCTGCCGCTGCAGGCGTACTTCCGCATCAACACCGAGAACATGGGCCAGTTCGAGCGGACGCTGATCATCGCCGATGAGGGCAGCAGCGTGCACTACGTCGAGGGCTGCACCGC
>JBBRXE010000121.1:0-5271 GCA_038248695.1 Candidatus Limnocylindria bacterium
CCCCGGTCCTCGTGGTCGTGCTGGTGGCCGCCGGTGCCGCGGCCGCTGCCAGGTTGCTTGGCATGGGTTGATGGCGCCGGGTCCGCGTCGGTAGCGCGGGCGGTGAGTCGCCTGACGACTGAAAGGAGGGGAAGGCGGGGCCCCGGCGTCCTGCCGGTGAGTCGCCTGACGACTGAAACGAGAAAGAGGCGCGGGCTGTCCTGTGTTTTAGTCGCCAGGTGCTTGAAATCGACCGGATTGATGGTCACGGGCCCTCAGAGCCGGCGTTTTCAGTCACCACACGCATGAACAGCAGGTGAGCCCGCGCCTCTCCCTCGTTTGAGTCACCACATGACTCAACTCGCCCCGCAACGGGCGTGTCAGCGCGGCCTGCCCTCGGCCAGTGTCGCCACCGACTTCGCGATGCGGCGCTGACGCGTCTCATCGGTCTTGGAGCCGGTGACCTGGGTCACGTGGTAGCCCTTCAGGCTCGGCGAGAGCCGCTCGAATGTCTCAGCGGCGCGCGGCTCCGCGCTGAGAGCCGCGGCGAAGTCGGCCGGCAGCTCGACCACGCGCGGCGCGGTGTCGAGCTCGATGTCGACGTCGACCTCGTCGCCGCCCTTCGCTCCGGTCGCGGCGCGGTTCTCGGCGCTGACGCTGACCATGTACTCCCCGCCCATCACCGCCACGGTGCTTCGGTAGGTGAACCCGTTGATCGTCACCCTGACGGGCGGGCGCCTCCCGGCGCCAAGGCTCTCGACGACTTCGTCCGGGACGCGGATGCCGGTCGTCGTTGCCCCGGTCTGCAGGATGATCGTGCGGAACTGCATGAAGAAATCTCCTTCGGCCGCCGTCAGGCGGGCGTGATGACGCGGCCGCGCGTCTGGGGATTCGTCAGGGTCGTCGACGGCATCGGTTCGTCTCCTTCGTTCGATTCGCCATCTGGACCGATGCCCCCCGCGACACGGTCGAGGGGCCCGCCCGGCTGGCCTTCGACGCGCGACGCCTGGGCTTGCAGGCCGGCCGACTTGTCAGTACGTCAGGACGGGGATTCCCTGCCGTTCGAAGTCCGGCCGATTCCGCGTCACGATGGTCGCGTCCAGCTGCCAGGCGGCGCCGGCAATCAGGGCATCGGCCAGCGCGCGCCGCCCGCCCGCGCGACGGCGCTCCCGCCGGGAGCAGCCAGCCCATCTGGCTGCTTCGGGTGAGGTCGCCACGTATTCCATCGCGTCGAGCAGGTTCCGAATGTACATTCGATCGAGCTCGTCGCCGCCGGACAGTACCTCGCAGGTCACCACATCGCAGATGTAGAGCTCATGGCCTTCGGCATACAGCCGCCTCAACAACGCCGATGCCGGCTCGTCGGCATTGGCGTGGTCGATAAAAAGCGTCGAGTCGAGCAGGAAGCGCACCGGTCAGTCCGTCTCGCCCGACCGCAGCTCCTCGACCCAGGCCGATACCTGCTCCCGGTTCATCGCCGACGGCGTACCTACCAAGGCGCCGGCACTCTCGCGGATGGCCTTGCCCAGTTTGTCGCGCTTGACCCGCCGCGCCACAGCTTCCGCGACGTATCTGCTCCGCCCGCGCGGGCCGGCGAGCGCATCGACCTCGGCCAGGAGATCCTCCGGAAGCGTGAGGTTCGTTCGTGCCAGTGGCATCGGCGGCCCATCCCGTGTGCAATACTCTGCGCATAGGGTATCACACCATCCCGTGAGTGGAGCTCCGACTTGACAGATGTCGCTGTGATCAGCGTTCATCGCTTCCAAGGCGGACCGAGATCCGCACCCGCCCCGGGCTGACCGTGACTCGGCGCGGCACCGTGCCCCGTCGGCCCTCTCGAGTCGTCGAACGCTGATCACACCGACATCTGACCATTCGGCGTACGGCTCGGGCCGAAGGTCTCGGCACTGACCGTTCGGCGTGTGGCTCGGGCCGAAGGTCTCGGCACTGACCGTTCGGCGTGTGGCTCGGGCCGACCGCCGCGGCCGCCGACATCGCAAAAGTCGGTGGTGGGAGCGCTAACGCCGTCGAGCACCGCATCGGTGGCTGATGGGCTCTGCGACGAGCGTGGCTGGCGTCGAAGCGCGAGCTCAAGGCGGTGCTGGGCAACGTTAACGTCGCGCCAGGGCGACATTTGCACCTTCGGTGTAGGTCCGACTTTTCCACCTTCAGTGGAGGGCCGACGGCGCTGCGTCGAGCCCGACGGGCTAGGAGGCGAGCTCGCGGGTGAGGAGCGTGTGTCGGCCGCCGCGCCGTCGCAGGCGCACCAGGTTCGGTCCCACGATCCGCTGGCGGCAGACCGCGCAGACGGTCCAGCGGCCGTCGCGGGCGAGCTGGATGCGGTGCTCGGGAACGAGAATTCGCAGCGGCGCGCGGATGCGCGATCGAATGGTCAGCCGTCGGGCGCGCCAGGCTGCCTCGGCACCGGGCACGCCGAGCGCCACGGCGTGCCGCAGCGAGCTCGGGTAGCGGCCCGCCTCGCGCCGGACGGCGTCATCGGCCGGCAGGCCATGGTGGGCGTAGAGCTCGAAAGCGATCGCATAGAAGCGGCGGTCGTGATGCACATGGCGGCCGCGCTGCCGTTTCACCGGCGTCAGCCAGTGCGCCAGCTCGTGGAGCAGGGTCAGGCGCTGGTCGGCGAGATCCGTCCCGGCGACCACCGAGATGGAGCCGTCGTGCCGACGTGTGACGCCAGACGACGAATCGCGCGGGCGTGAGCTCCAGCGCAGGCGAGCGGGAGCGGCCGTATCGGCCTCAGCACAGACCTGGCCGACAAAGGATCTGGCCCAGGCGGGCGTGGCGCGGCTGAACTCGGTCACGCGCGGATCGTAACGGAGGCTCACCGACGCGCGCTTGCACATGCGAGCAGGAATCGCAGCCTCAACCGGCGGGCGTTTGCATGCGGGGCAACTATCGGACACGGAGGTGGGCTTGCTTGGCCGTGGCTTGCGCCCCAGGCACTCCGCGGGGAGGTTGGAGCCTCACGCGGCCGCTGCGTGGCCGTTAGTTGCACCCGGAGTAAACGGCGTGGGCCTAGAGTTGCGCGCTCGCGACCGGATCGGGTCCTTCGTAGAGGCCCAGGCGGGCGACGCCGCGCTGCAGCCAGGCGGGTGCCCACCAGTTCACCCATCCCATCACGCGCATGAAGGCGGGCACCAGCAGTCCTCGAACGATGGTCGCGTCGATGAGCACGGCGAGCGCCATCGAGAAGCCGATGGCCTTGATGAACGTGATCGACGACAGCGCGAACGCGGCGAAGACCGCGACCATGATGAGCGCGGCACCGGTGATGATCCCGCCGGTGATGCCTATCCCCTCCGCCACCGCCCGCGTGTTGTCGCCATGCGCCAGGTAGCGCTCGCGAATCCGCGACAGGAGCAGCACCTCGTAGTCCATGGACAGGCCGAAGAGGATGGCGAACATGATGAGCGGCAGCCACGCCGCGGTCGTGCCCCCGGTCTGGAAGCCCAGCAACGACGAAAGATGGCCCTCCTGGAAGATCCATACCAGCGCACCGAAGGAGGCGGTGATGCTCATCAGGCTCATGAGCACGGCCTTGAGCGGCAGGAACACCGATCCGAAGGTAAGGAACAGCACCCCGGCGGTGACGCCGACGACGATCAGCACCGCGAGCGGCACGGCGTGTTGGAAGCTCTCCATGAAGTCGTGCGAGCGACTCGGCAGGCCGCCGGTGAGCGACTGTGCGCCATTGGGCGTCGGCACGCCGCGGACCGCGTCGACCAGCGCTCGACCCTCGGCCGAGTCGGGCAGCAGCGAGCTGAAGACGGTGAGCTTTGCCGTATCGCCGGCGACGAGGCCACCGAGATATGGCGCCAGCGCCGCCTGTGCCTGCGGCGGGCGTTGCGCAGGTGGCAGCGCCAACAGTTGCCGGTACTGCTGTTGGTCCATGCCGCCGGGCGCATCGAGCACGCTCTGGACGTCGGTCACGCCGTCGATCCCCCGCAGCGCATCGACGTAGGTTCCGAGTGCCGCCTGCCGGTCGGCACTGATGCCGCTCGCAAGGTCGTCGCGCGGCCAGGTCAGCGCCACCGTCACCGGATCACTCTGGCCACCCGGGAACTCGTCGGCGATCACCTCGAAGCCGGTTCGCGCGGGCGTGTTCGGCAGGTCCTCCAGGTTCTGGCCGGTCGACAGCTGGATGGACAGGAACGGCGAGCCGAGCACCAGCAGGACGGCAAGTACCGGAACCGCGACCAGCACCGGGCGGCGCATCACGCGTGCCGCGATCCAGCCCCACGCGCCGTGGCCCTGGCGCGCGTCGGCCACGTCGGGGTCGTCCTCGATCCGCCGCAGCCAACCTGGCAGCGGGACGCGCAGTCGGTTGATGCGATGCCCGAGCAACGCCAGGAGAGCCGGCAGCACGGTGAGGCCGAAGATGAGCGTGGAGAGCACGGTCACAACGCCGCCCCAGCCCATGGAGCGAAGCGCATCGGCCTCGAAGACGGTCAAACTGGAAAGGCCGATGGCGACCGCGATGCCGGAGACTGCCACCGCCTTGCCGACGCTGCCCATCATCCGCTCGACGGCGATCTCCACGTCGTGGTGGCGCAGCTCCTCACGGAAGCGGCTGACCATGAACAGCGAGTAGTCGATGGCCAGCGCCAGGCCGATCATGGTGGCGATATTCGTCACGAAGACGCTCATGTCGGTCACGCTGGCAAGCAGGCTGATGATGGCGAACGTGGACGGCAGCGCCACGGCGGCCATCAGGAGCGGCAGCGCGGCGCTTACCAGCGTGCCGAAGACGACCAGCAGGATGAGCAGCGCGATCGGCAGGCTGATCAGCTCGGCCTGCACCAGGTCGCTCTCGATCTTGCCGTTGAACTCGTGATACAGCTGCGGAATGCCGGTGACGTACGTTGTGACGCCGTCGGGTCGGTGGACCTTGCCGGTCAGTCGCGCGGCATCCTCGACCGAGTCCTCGATCTGCTTGTCGATGGTGACGACGGCCAGGGCCGTCGTGCCGTCGCGGCTCAGGAAACGCGGATCCGGCGCGTCGGCGTAGGTCGTGACGCGGGCGACCACCGGGTCCTTGGCGACCTCGCTCAGGCTCTCCCGGATCGTCTGCTGAAACGCGGGCGACGCCGCGTCGCCAGCCGGGTCGCGGTAGACCACCAGCATGGTCGTCGCCTGTTCGCCGAACCGGTCGGCCAGCAGTGCGCTCGCCTGCTGCTCCTGGGAGCCGGAGATGACCCAGCCGCCCTGAATCAGCTTCCCGCCGGCGAGGCTTGCCCAGACGTTGACGCCGATGACCAGCGCCAGACCGATGAC
>JBBRXE010000122.1:0-5229 GCA_038248695.1 Candidatus Limnocylindria bacterium
ACGTGCTTGACGATCGTGTAGTCCTCGATGCTGTAGCTGCTCATGTCCTTGCCGTAGCCTGACTGGCCGAAGCCGCCGTGCGGCATCTCTGACGCCATGGTCAGGTGGTCGTTGATCCAAACCGTGCCGTAGCGCAGCGCCTTGGCTGCCCGCAGCGCGCGCTTGATGTCCTTTGTCCAGACCGATGCCGCCAGGCCGTACGGCACGCCGTTCGCCCAGCGGATGCCCTCCGCCTCGTCGCTGAAGCGCTGAACCGTGATGACCGGGCCGAAGACCTCGTTCTGCACGATCTCGGCATCCTGGGCGACGCCCGCCACGACCGATGGCCTGTAGAAGAAGCCGCGGTCGCCAAAGGCCTCGCCACCGGTCGCAACCTCGGCACCGTAGCCCCGCGCGCGCTCGACGAAAGCCGCGACGCGCTCACGCTGAGCCTTTGACACGAGCGGTCCCATGTCGAGATCGGGGTCCGATGCGGGATCGCCGACCTTGAGAGACTCGACGGCCGGCACCAGCGCCGCGAGCGCTCGCTCGTAGCCGTCGCCCATGGCAATGATGCGCGTCGCGGCGGTGCAGTCCTGGCCCGAGTTGAAGAAGCCGGCGAGCTTGATCGTCTCGGCCAGGGCATCCATATCCGCGTCGTCATAGACCAGCACCGGTGCCTTGCCGCCGAGTTCGAGGTGCACGCGCTTCACCGTCTGCGCGGCGGCCGCAGCGATCTCGCGGCCGGTCGCCGTATCGCCGGTCAGCGAGACCATGTCGACCTGCGGATGGGTGATCAGCCGATGCCCCACGGTCTCGCCCGGGCCGGTGACTACATTCAGGACGCCCTTCGGGAAGATGTCGGCCGCGATCTCGGCGAGACGCAGGGCAGAGAGCGGCGTCATGGATGCAGGCTTGAGGATCACGGTGCAGCCGGCCGCCAGCGCCGGGCCGAGCTTCCAGATTGCCATCATCAGCGGGTAGTTCCAGGGCGCGACCTGCCCAACGACGCCGGCTGGTTCGCGCCGGATCATGCTCGTGTGAGTGCTGAGGTACTCGCCGGCGGCCCTGCCTTCGACGACGCGGGCCGCACCCGCAAAGAAGCGCACGTTGTCGACGCTGAATTCGACGTCGAAATCGGCGGTGCCCTTCGGTTTGCCGACATTGGCCTGCTCCAGGGCGGAGAGGGTTTCCGTATCGCGCTCGATAGCATCGGCGAACGCATACAGAGCCTTCGAGCGCTCAGCTGGTGTCGTCTGCGACCAGGTCTCGAAGGCGCTGCGTGCCGCCGCTACGGCTCGGTCGACATCTCCGGCGTCGCCACGCGGGACGTGGGCAATCTCCTCCTCGGTGGCGGGGTTGATAACGGTCGTGGTTTCGCCGCTGGCCGCATCGGTCCAGTCGCCGTTAATGAACATCTTCCTGGCTGGGCTGGCGGTGGCCGTCATCGCGGGAACCTCATGGCTGCAGAGCGAACGCGGATATCCCCCGGATGCCGCAATCCTAGCCGAAGCGCAGCGAACGCCACGCTCAGGTCGAGCTCGTGGAGCACGATGCGGCGGCCGTATCGCTTGCCGATGCCCCGCAGCTCGAGGACCACGGCGCTCATTTGATGGCCGGTTCCTCCTGGGCGAAGGCAGCCAGGACCGACGCAGGAACCGGCACCAGCGGAGGCCGCGGCGTGACCTGCGCGCGGGGGTCGTCCGGGTCGAGCTCAAGGCGCGCCGCGAGCCACGGGACGCAGCGACGACCCTGGCACACGCCGAAACCGACGCGCGTGGCGCGCTTGAGCTGGTCGACGGTCTCCCAGCCGTGGCTGACTGCCCGGTACACGACATCCGCGGCGACCCCCCGGCAGGCACAGGCCAGGTGCTCGAGTTCGCCGAGGGTCGCCACCGTGCCCGAACCGGCCAGCAGCGCCTCCAGCCGCCCGTCGCCGGCCTCGATGGCGAGGCGGCGCGCGCGTAGCTCGTAGGGCGTGACGCTGACGTCGTCGAGGCACGCGGCGCGGACGAGGTAGCCGTCCGCATCGGTCCAGGCGTCGAAGACGGTCGCGCCGAGGTCCGGCACATCACCGTCGACGATGCGCAGGACGTCGACTTCGCGTCGCTCGACCGATCGGACGTCGAGCGGACGATGGTCAGGCGCGCGCAGCCGCTCCCAGACGGGCAGCCGCGGCGGGATCTCAGGCATGTGCAACGCTTCGCTGCAATTCCTCGCCAGATACCCACGGCCTGGGTGCATGGCGCGATATGGCGGCCGCGCGCCGCCAATCCACTCGCCCCATGGGTAGCGCGGGCGTGGGCTGGCGGAGATCGGGCGCTGGCACCTGCCAATCACCCATCCAATGGGTAATTGGCGAAATCCCGCAGCGCCTCAGCGTCCTCATTCGGCTGCCAGACGGCGGTACCCGGAACCGAACCAGATGAGCGGCTCGACGCCCTCCTCATAGCCCGCGGCGACGATCTCGCCGATGAAGATGGTGTGGTCGCCGCCGTCATGCCGGTCGACCAAGCGGCAGTCGAAGTAGGCTATCGCGCCATCGATAACTGGCGATCCGGTCTCGGCCTCGTGCCAGGGTGCATCGCAGAATCGTTTCAGCTTGATGGCGGTGGTCGGCTGCGCAAAACAGGTCGCCAGCTCCCGCTGCCCATCGGACAGGACCGATGCCGCGAACGAGTGGCTCTGCACGATCGCCCGGTGCGTCTCCGATTGCCGGTTGATGCTGGCCATCATCAGCGGCGGATCGATACTGACCGATGCGATGGCGTTGGCAGTCATGCCGGCCATCAACGGCCCGTATCGGGCTGAGACGACGGTCACTCCGGTGGCGAAGCGGGCCATCATGTCGCGCAGGGCGCGGCCTTGCGGCGTGCTCTCGAGCGTCGGCATTCAGCTCACCGGGACGTCGGTGTAGATGCGCATCTATCGATAGCGCTCCAGCTTCTCCATGATGGCGTTGGCCGTCGCCCAATCGTCGCCGCTGGGCTGCCGGCCGCGATGGAGGTGCACCAGCGGAACGGCATTCCAGCACGGCCCGTCTTCGCGCGGGATGTGGATCGTCATGTCGCCCCGGTCCAGCAGCGCGGTGAGCGTCGCCCCTCGCTCCCCACCCTTCGCCAGTGCGCTGTCCAGGTTGTGCGCGAATTCATCGGGCGGTCCGAATTCCAGGCCAATGCGCATGGCGATCACGCCGCCGCTCGGTGGAAGAATGAGGTGCGGGTCGGACGGCATCGGTCAGGTCAGATGACGCCGAGATTGGTGAACAGCCAACCGAAGAAGGTGAGGCTGCCCAGGATGGCGAAGCCGATGACGACCAGCAGCAACAGCATGCCGATGGCGCTGGCCCAACCGGCCAGCGGCGCCCGATCCGGCCGCAGCGAGCCCTGTGTCAGCCAGATGGCGAGCGCATCGCCGTCGATGCGCATCTCGCTGCGATCGTCGAGCGGGATGAGGACCAGGCGGTCATCCCTGCCTTCAGTGGTCAGCAGGGCACGTGGCTCGTCACCGTTGCGCACGAGCACCGCATGGTCACCGTCGCTGTTCGCCAGCGGGGCGGCCTCGAGGCGGCTGCTTCTGCCCAGCGGCAGTGGCGGAAGTTCGATGGGCTCCACGGCGCCGATGGTAGCAGCCGCCCGTTCGTGCTCCCCACGCCTCGCGCCGCGAATCAAGGCCTGTCGAGCCGCTCCAGCGTCGGCGCCAGCGCCTCTACCGAGGCAACGGTGATGGGGTCCAGGACGAGCTGGACGTGGGCCACGCCAGAATCGGCGAACGATGACAGCACGTCAGCCAGCACCCCTGCCTCCGACGAGATCGTCTCGATGGGCGGCTCGCCGAGCGTGGTGCGCCGGCCGACTGCATTCGGGAACGTCACCAACAGCGCCGCGGTGCGCTCCACCTCGGCCGGATCGCGGCCGACCCCTTCGCATGCGGCGTCCACCCGATCGCGCAACGCCAGATAACCGCTCAACGCGTTGCCGAACCAGCTGTACCAGCCGTTCCAGGCGTCGACGTACGGCAGGGTGATCTCGAGCATTCGCGAGCCCATCGAGCCGACCATCAACGTCGGCCCGTCCTGTCGTGGCCCGCGCGGCAGCAGCGTGCAATCGGGCGCCGAGTAGTAGGCGCCGGAGAAATCCACGTGCCCGTCGCGCAGCAGCCCGCGAATGATGGTGAACGCCTCCTCGAAGCGGCTGACGCGATGGTCGTACGGAACGCCGAAGGCGCTGAACTCGATCTCGTTCCAGCCGGCTCCAAGCCCCAGGACCAGCCGACCGCCGCTGATCTCGTCGAGCGTCGCGGCCTGCTTGGCCAGCACCGCCGGGTTGTGGAAGCTGGTGCAGGCCACCAGCGGACCGATCTCGACGCGCTCTGTCGCCGCGGCCAGCCCCGCCATCAGCGTCCAGGCCTCCCATGGGCCACGTTCATCGCCCCCGTCGTATCGGTACAGCAGGTGCTCGCCGACCCAGAGGGAGTCCAGACCGATGCCTTCGGCCACCTGCGCCATGACCCGCAGCTCCGGCCAACGGGCCACGCGTTCGACCTCGGGAAGCTGCACGCCGATCTTCATGCAGCGCATCATGGCGCCATGACAGATTCAGGATTTCTCGAAGTCGACGGTGGCCGCCTCTACTACGAGGCGGATGGCTCCGGTCACCCGCTCGTCCTGGTGCACGCCGGTGTGGCGAACCTGCGGATGTGGGACGAGCAGGTCCCCGCGTTCGCCGAACGCTACCGGGTCATCCGATATGACACGCGCGGCTGGGGACGCAGTGAGAGCGAGCAGGTCGAATTCAGCAACCGGGCCGACCTGGCAGCGGTGCTCGACCACTTGGGCGCGCCATCAGCCTATGTGCTGGGGCTCTCGCGCGGTGGCAGCATCGTCCTCGATTTCGCGCTCGACTTCCCCGACCGGACCGACGCCCTGATCGTTGCCGCCGGCGGTGTCGGCGGCTTCGAGGCCGAGGAGACGCCCGAGGAACAGGCCGTGTTCACTGATGCCGAAACGCACGAGCAGGCGCATGACTGGGAGTGGGTCGCCGACTTCGAGACGCGCTTCTGGGTCGACGGTCCCGGCCAGCCGGCGGACCGCGTCGATCCGGCCATCCGCGAGCGTGTCCACGACTGGATCCTTACCACCTACCAGGAAGAGAAGAACGAGGGCAAGCCGCAGGCTATGCAGCCGCCGGCCAACCAGCGGTTGACGGACCTGCACGCGCCGACGCTGGTCATGATCGGCGACCTCGACGA
>JBBRXE010000123.1:0-5218 GCA_038248695.1 Candidatus Limnocylindria bacterium
CGCGACCGGATACGCGTCGATGGTCGTCGCTTCGCTCTCGATGCCGGCGTTGTTGACCAGGATGTCCAGGCGTCCATAGCGCTCGTCGATCTGGCGGAAGAGCTCGGCGACGGCCTCGTCATCGCCGATATCGGCCAGGAGTGCGATGGCGCCGCGTCCGGCCTGGGCGGCAACCTCGTCCGCCTCGGCGCGTCCGTGATCCGAGTGATAATTGACGATGACGCGGGCGCCGGCCGCGCCGAAGGCAATCGCAATGGCCCGACCGATGCCTGATCCGGCTCCGGTGACCAACGCCACCTTGTCGGCCAGCACGTCCGAGGCAAAGACCTCGATGGATTCCTGATTCGTGGGGTGCCTCCTTTCGAGGATGCGGTTCGAGGCTCCCGATTATCCACCCCTCCACGGAAGGAGGCCATGTGGCCATACCTCGCTCCCGAGACGGGAGCACCACCACCATCGTGGTCATGGGCGTATCGGGCAGCGGAAAATCCACCGTCATGCGGCTGCTTGCGCAGCGACTGGGCTGGGAGTCGGCGGAAGGCGACGAGTTCCATTCGGCAGCCAACATCGAGAAGATGCGCAGTGGCCACGAGCTGACCGATGCGGACCGCTGGCCGTGGCTGGAGGCCATCGCCGCATGGATCGGACAGCAGGAGGCGGCAGGCCAGGACGCGGTCGTCGCCTCCTCGGCGCTGAAGCGTGCCTACCGCGATGTGCTGCGCGCCAATCATCCCTCGGTCTGGTTCGCGCACCTCGTGGCACCTCGTGATGTCATCGCCGCGCGCATGGCGCAACGACCGCACCACTACATGCCGGCCTCGCTGCTGCACGCCCAGTTCGCCGACCTGGAGCCGCTCGATGCGTCGGAGCCGGGGGTCGTCGTAGATGCCGCCGTGAGCACAGCGGCGACTGTCGCTGAGATCCTCGCGCGGCTGGGCAAGGCCGAATCGTGAGCGACCTGGCCACGGAAGACCGCGGCCGGCGCGGGCTCCCTCAGGCGAGTCGCTCGGCGAGGAAGCGCAGCGCCACCGGGTAGCGCCACTCGATGTTGCCGTGCTTCCCATCGAACAGCTCGAAGTGAACCGTATCGCTGATGCCGAGCGTCTCGAGCTCGGCGCGGAATGCCGCTGCCCCCAGGTCGAGGTAGTACTCGTCCGAACGCCCGGCATCGATCCAGATGGCCCGCATGCCGCGCAGGTCGTCCGCGTGATCGGGCGCCATGCGGACGGGATCCCACGCGAGCCATCGTGCCCAGATGTCGGGGCGGAGCCGGCCCGTCTGCAGGTCGAAGGGGAGCTGCACCGTGCCGTCGGCATCGGCCGAATAGCAGGCGGCCATGCAGTAGACGTTGAGCAGCGAGCCATCCGTCGTCTTCGGTCGGCCCAGGCGCGAACGAAGGTCCGCCCAGAAGGCTTCGAAGCTGAAGCCGTAGCTGTCTCGCAGGGCGCGAACAGCATCGCGGATGTCGGGCTCGTAGCTGACCTCGAACAGCGCGTCGCCGGCATGGGTGGCCAGGCCGCCGAACAGGTCCGGCCGCAGCATGGGGGTGACCATGGCGCCGTAGCCACCGCTCGAATGGCCGGCAATGCCGCGATGCTCGCGTGCGGCCAGCGTGCGGTACTGCGCGTCGACGAACGGCACGACCTCGTCGCATAGGTAGGTGTGGTAGCGGCCGATGGCCGGCGAGTCCAGGAACTGGCTGCCGCCCAGGCTGGTCCAGCAGTCGACGTACGCGATGATCGCGAGTGGCGCATCGTCGCTTGCGAACATCGTGTCGGTCAGCTCGATCGGGTTCGGGGCGAACGCCTTGCGATTGCGCCACATGTCGAGCTGGCCGGTGAGGCCCTGGATGACGTAGATGCTCGGATAGCGCCGGTCGGCCTCAGTCTCGTAGCCGGGCGGGGTGTAGACCCAGATCGGTCGCCGATGCGGATCGCCAAGCGGGTTGCCGGTCAGCGCCTGGCTGTCGATGACATGCTCATCGAGGCGTCCGGCGAACTGGTGGCTCCAAGGCTGCATGCAACGCAAGCGTACCAGCCGGCCAATGTCGAAGGCCTGCGCCGTGTCCTGGTCGTCCCATCACCCTGGTGAGGTTGATCCGCATTGAGTCCACCCCTGCTTTGCCAGATGCCAGCGCGCCGCGATCTTCTGCAGCGGTGGGTGCGAGGCTGGCGCCGGCTCGCTCAGATTCCCACGTAGGCAGCGAGATGCTGGCCGGTGGTGGTCGAGCCGGCGGCGACGAGGTCGGCGGGTGTGCCCTCGAAGACGATCCGCCCTCCGTCGTGGCCGGCACCCGGGCCGAGGTCGATGATCCAATCGGCGTGGGCCATGACCGCCTGGTGGTGCTCGATGACGATGACCGACGTGCCGGAGTCGACGAGCCGGTCGAGCAGGCCCAGCAGGTGCTCGACATCTGCGAGGTGGAGGCCACCCGTCGGCTCGTCCAGGATCAGGACGCCTCCCTGCTCAGCCAGGCGGATCGCAAGCTTGAGCCGCTGTCGCTCACCTCCGGAGAGCGTCGTCAGCGGCTGGCCGAGGCTGAGATAGCCCAGTCCCACATCGGCGAGCCGTTGCATGATCGTATGTGCTGCCGGGATGCGCGCTTCGTCACTGGTAAAGAACTCCAGCGCCTCACTGACCGGCATGGCCAGCACCTCGCTGATATTCCTGCCGCCGAGGGTGTAGTCGAGCACCGCAGGCTGGAATCGCTTTCCCTCGCATTCGACGCAGGTGACGGAAATGCCGGCCATCATCGCCAGGTCGGTATAGACGACGCCGGCACCGTTGCAATTGGGGCACGCCCCCTCGGAATTCGCGCTGAACAGCGCCGGCCTCACGCCGTTGGCCTTCGCAAATGCAGCGCGGATCGGGTCGAGCAGGCCGGTGTACGTCGCCGGATTGCTCCGGCGTGAGCCGCGAATCGTGGCCTGGTCAACCGACACCACGCCGTCTCGCCCTGATACCGAGCCTTCGATCAGCGAGCTCTTGCCTGAGCCGGCCACGCCGGTGACCACCACCAGCACGCCAAGCGGGATGTCGACATCGACGCCGCGCAGGTTGTGAGTGGTAGCCCCGCGCACCTCCAGTGCCCCAGACGGCAGGCGTACCGATGGCTTGAGCGCAGCGCGGTCGTCCAGGTGCCGTCCGGTGAGCGTGCCACTGGTCCGCAGTCCCTCGACGCTGCCCTCGAAGACCACTCCGCCACCTGCGGCCCCGGCACCAGGCCCAAGGTCGACGACGTGATCGGCGATCTCGATCACCTCGGGCTTGTGCTCGACGACGAGCACCGTGTTGCCCTTGTCACGGAGCCGCAGCAGCAGGTCGTTCATGCGCGAGATGTCGTGCGGGTGCAGGCCGATGGTCGGCTCGTCGAAGACGTAGGTCACGTCGGTGAGCGAGGAGCCCAAATGACGGATCATCTTGACGCGCTGTGCCTCTCCGCCCGAGAGCGTGCCAGACGGGCGGTCGAGACTCAGGTAGCCGAGGCCGATCTCCACGAACGAGTCGAGTGTCGTCCGAAGTGATGTCATCAGGGGCGCCACCGACGGCTCACGGAGCCCACGGGCCCATTCGGTCAGGTCGCTGATCTGCATCGCGCAGGCGTCCGCGATGTTCTTGCCCTTGATCCTGGACGAACGGGCGCCCGCATTCAGGCGGCTTCCGTCGCACTCTGGACAGGTCATGAACGTCACCGCACGGTCCACGAAGGCCCGGATGTGCGGCTGCATCGCCTCGGGGTCCTTCGAGAGCATCGACTTCTGGATCTTTGGGATGAGGCCCTCGTAGGTCAGGTTGATCCCATCGACCTTGATCTTTGTCGGCTCCCTGCGGAGGAGGTGATCGAGCTCCTTCGGAGTGAAGTCACGGATCGGCTTGTCAGGGTCGAAGAAGCCACAGCCACGGTAGATGCGCCCGTACCAACCGTCGACGCTGTAGCCGGGGATGGTGAGGGCCCCCTCGTTCAGGGACTTCGCCTCGTCGTAGAGCGCGGTCAGCTCGAAGTCGGTGACCGAGCCCAGCCCCTCACAGCGTGGGCACATGCCGCCGGTGATGCTGAAGCTTCGAGACTCCTTCACGCTCTGTCCGCCCCGCTCGAAGCTGACCGAGCCGGCTCCGCTCACCGATGGGACGTTGAACGAGAACGCCTGCGACGAGCCGATGTGCGGCTCTCCGAGCCGGCTGAACACGATGCGCAGCATGGCGTTCGCGTCAGTGGCGGTGCCAACCGTCGAGCGCGGGTTGGTGCCCATCCGCTCCTGGTCGACGATGATCGCCGTGGTCAGCCCGTCGAGGAGGTCGACGTCCGGCCGGGCCAGCGCGGGCATGAAGCCCTGCACGAAGGCGCTATACGTCTCGTTGATGAGCCGTTGCGACTCGGCGGCGATCGTGTCGAACACCAGCGAACTCTTGCCCGAGCCGGAGACACCGGTGAACACGGTCAGCCGCCGCTTCGGGATCTCGACGCTGACGTTCCTGAGGTTGTTCACGCGCGCGCCAACCACGCGGATCAGATCATGCCTGTCTGCCGTGTGAAGCGCCCCCGACGGCGTTTTCATCCTCGCGAGCTGGAGACGGCCTAGGCCGTCTCACCGGCGATCTCGAAGCGACGCAGGCGCCAGATCGCCAGTGCAGTCGCGCCCACCAGCAGGATGCCGCCGATGACGACGGCGGTAGTCACGTCGAGCTGCGCGTGAAGGACCGTCTGGGGCACATCGGTCAGTCCGTCGGCGAACGCCAGTGTCTGTTGCCTGACACTGAACGTGCGCGTCCCCGGAAAGAGTCCCGCCAGCAGACCCTCCCACACCAGGACGTACAAAAGGCCGAAGATCAATGCCCGGCTGGTCAGCAGGCTGAATGCCAGGAACATGGCGCAGTAGATCAATGAGCCGATGGCCGCCGCCACCGCGAACGCGACCACCATGCCGTTCCCGGGGCCTTGCAGGCCGATCAGGCCGGCGAGCAGGATCGGCCCACTGGTCAGCAGGATCGCGCCGCCTGCGGCAACCGCCAGCTTGGTGAGCACGACCGTCCAGCGAGGGATCGGCTTGGCGAGCAGGTAGACCGCCGTGCCATCTTCGATCTCTGCGCCCAGGGCGGCTGTGCCGAGCAGCAGGGAGACGAGCGGCATCAGCACGGCCAGACCAAACGTCTCGAGCAGCCGGCTGGTGAATCTCTGGCTCTCGAAGCCGCCGTCGGCCCCGGGATGGCTGAGCAGGTA
>JBBRXE010000124.1:0-5204 GCA_038248695.1 Candidatus Limnocylindria bacterium
CCACTCGTTTGAGGCGCCACACGACTCACGTGGCGTGCCAGTTGACGCACGCCCCGCGGCGGCCCATGATGCGCGCTCAATCGAACACGACACAGGCGTTGACCGGGACGAGTAGTCGGGTTGGCGGGCCACACACAGCGAGCCGGGAGGGTGGAAGCCGGCGTGGACCGCTCCGCTGAACTGGACCCGCGAGCCTCGCTCCGAACCCGTGGCGCACAGCTGCGGCACTAGGCGACGACGGACTGACCGCCCGTTAGCATCGGTCGAACCAAGCGCGAGCCCGCAGCAACGGACTCGAACCAGGGTGGCACCGCGGAAGAACGCCTCCGTCCCTTCAATGGATGGAGGCGTTGCTGTACCTGCAAGGACGAACATGACGCGCAAGGATGAGACGAAGCAGCATCGGCCTGCGGTGGAGGCGGCAGTCGAGCTGGTGGCGAACGGCGCAGCCCTGCCGGCACCCCTGGCGGAGGCCGCCATGGGCGAGCTGATGGACGGCAGCGCGCCGGCGACGCAGGTTGCGGCGCTGCTGGCGATGCTGCGTGTTCGCGGAGAGACACCGGAGGAGTTGGCGGCCTTCGCCCGCGTGATGCGCGCCCGGGCCGTCAAGGTCGAGGCGCCCGACGACGCTGTCGACCTGTGCGGCACCGGCGCGGACGGCAGCGGCACGTTCAACATCTCGACGCTGGCCGCATTCGTCGTGGCCGGCGCCGGCGTTCCGGTGGCCAAGCACGGCAACCGCGCCATCACCAGCCGCTGTGGATCAGCGGACCTGATCGAGGCGCTGGGCATCACGCTCGATCCCGGTCCCGAAACGGTGGCGCGATCTATCCGCGAGACTTGCTTCGGCTTCATGTTCGCGCCCTCCTACCATCCGGCGCTGAAGCACGCGGGACCGATCCGCCGCGAACTGCCGATGCGCACCGTCTTCAACCTCCTGGGCCCGATCTCGTCGCCGGCCGGTGTGCGACGGCAGCTGTTGGGCGTGGCCGACGAGCGTCTGCTGCCGTTGATCGCCGGTGCGCTGGCGCGGCTGCAGACCGAGCGCGCACTGGTCATCCATTCGCCGGAGGGACTCGACGAGCTCACGCTCAACGGGCCGAATCGGGCCATGCTGGTCGAGGGCCGCATGGTCAGTGAGATCGAGATCGATGCGGCCGAGATCGGCCTGCGGCGCGCGCCGGCATCGGCGCTGGTTGGCGGCGACGCGCAGCTCAACGTCGCGATCGCCATGTCGGTGCTCGGCGGGGAGCCAGGTCCGGCGCGCGACGTCACCCTGCTCAATGCCGGCGCGGCGCTGTTTGCCGCCGGTCGCGCGACGGACGTGGCGGAGGGCGTCGAGCTGGCGACGGCGTCCGTCGATTCCGGCAGGGCCGCCGAGGTTGTCACCGCCGCAGCGGCGATACAGCCATGACGCGCAACGTTCTCGACGAGCTGCTTGCCGCCTCGCGCGAGCGTGCGCGCCACGATGCCCGGATCGTCCCGATGCGCGAGCTCCGGCGCGAGGTGAACGCCCTGCCCTCCGCCCGCCGTTTCGAGGCGGCACTGCGCTACGCCGATCAGCTGGGCATCATCGCCGAGATCAAGCGCGCGTCGCCCTCGGCGGGCAGTTTTGGCGACGTCGGCGACGTCGGCGAGCTGGCGCGCGCCTATGCCGAGGCCGGCGCGGCCGCCCTCTCGATCCTCACCGAGCCGACTCGCTTCGGCGGGAGTGACGAGGACCTCCGGTCGGCGTCCGGCATCGGCCTGCCAATCCTGCGCAAGGACTTCACCACCAGCCGCTACCAGGTATTCCAGGCGCGAGCCCTGGGGGCCGATGCAGTCCTTCTCATCGTCCGCGCCCTCACCGACGACTCGCTGCGCGAGCTGCTTGAAGCCGCCGGCGAGGCCGGCCTGGATGCGCTGGTCGAGGTGCACGACGAGGCCGAGCTGGCACGCGCGTTGCGAGCGGACGCGACGCTCATCGGTGTCAATGCCCGCGACCTGGCGACGCTGAAGACGGATGTGCCACGCGCCCTTCGCATCGTCGAGCGGGCGCGATCTTCCGGCGCCACGCTCATCGCGGAAAGTGGCCTGGCGAGCTCAGCCGACCTAGCGGCGGCGGCCGCGGCGGGAGCGCACGGCGCGCTGGTCGGGACCAGCCTGCTCTTGTCCGGCGATGCTCCGGCCGCGGCTCGTCGCCTCATCGAGACTGCGCCGCGGCGAGCGCCGCTGAACATCCCCGAACCGCCAACTCGCGCGCTGGTGAAGGTGTGTGGCACGCGATCAGAGGCGGGCGTCCGAGCCGCCGTCGCGGCTGGCGCGGACTTTGCCGGCTTCGTGGCGGCTTCGGGACGCCATCGGAGCATCTCGTCGGAGCGCGCCGGTGAGCTGGCCAAAGGCCTCCACGGCGGGCCGCAGCCGGTCCTCGTCTTCCATCGGCCGACGCGCGAGGAGGTCGCGGCCGCGGTCGGCGCAAGCGGCATCCGCAACGTGCAGCTGTCAGGATTCAGCGAGCCGCCGGGCTGGCTGGCGGTCACCGACCACGACGAGCTGATCGGCGTGCTGCACGGGGCGGACAGCGTGCGTGGAACGCTCGGCGTTGCCGAAGCCTGGTACGCGGCCGGCGCCACGCGCCTGCTGTTCGAAGGTGCGACCGGCGCGGAGGGCGGGGGATCGGGACGCACGCCGGACCTGCAGCTTGTCAGGCGTCTCAACCGCATCCTGCCGGTTGGCCTGGCCGGCGGCCTGACGCCTGCGAACGTGGCTCGCGTCGTCGCCACTGCGCGCCCCGCGCTGGTCGACGCGAGTGGCGGTCTCGAGCGCAACGGTGAAGCGGACGCGCAACGCCTCAAGCGCTTCGTCCGCAACGCCCGCCGCGACCCGACCGGTGCGGATCGGGTCGACGCCACGGGTCGTTTCGGACGCTTTGGCGGCCGGTACGTTCCCGAGACGCTCATCCCGGCGCTCGACGAGTTGGCCGCCGCCTGGGATACAGCCCGCCGCGACCCGGCGTACGTCGCCGAGCTTCGGCGGCTGCATCGCGATTTCATCGGCCGCGCCACCCCGATTTTCGAGATCCCTTCCGACGCGGTCGCCGAGCGCGGCGGCATCGGTCAACGGGTATTCCTCAAGCGCGAGGACCTGGCGCACACCGGGGCGCACAAGATCAACAACGCCATCGGGCAGACGCTGCTTGCGAAACGAATGGGCAAGCCTCGGATCATCGCCGAGACCGGTGCCGGCCAGCACGGCGTGGCCGCCGCGACAGCATGCGCGCTGCTCGGTTTGGAATGCGTCGTGTACATGGGTACGACCGACATCGAGCGCCAGGCGCCAAACGTCCAGCGCATGCATCTGCTGGGCGCGACCGTGTATCCGGTCGACACCGGCAACGGCACGCTGCGCGATGCGCTCAACGAGGCGCTGCGCGACTGGGTGGCGAATGTCGATTCGACGTTCTACGTCCTCGGTTCAGCCGCCGGGCCGCACCCTTACCCGGATATGGTCGCCGAGCTGCAGTCGGTCATCGGCCGCGAGGCGCGCGCTCAGATGCTCGAGCGCCTGGGGCGACTGCCGGACGTCGCGATGGCGTGCATCGGCGGCGGCAGCAACGCGATCGGGCTGTTCCGCGCATTCCTCGACACCCCGGTCCGGCTCATCGGCGTGGAGGCCGGTGGCCGCGGCGACGCGCTGGGCGACAACGCGGCGTCCCTGGGCCTCGGCCGGCCCGGCGTGCTGCACGGCGCCTTCACCATGCTGACCCAGACGGCTGACGGCCAGGTCGTCGAGCCACACTCGCTCTCGGCGGGCCTCGACTACCCCGGCGTCGGTCCGCAGCTCTCGGCACTGGCGGCGTCTGGCCGCCTGGAGGTCGAGCGCGCCTCGGACGACGAGGCGCTCGCGGCGTTGCACTGGCTGTCGCGTCGTTGTGGCATCGTGCCGGCGCTCGAATCAGCTCACGCGGTGGCCGCGGCGCTGCACCTGCTGCCCTCTCTCGCGGCCTCCGCGGCGGTGCTGATCAACCTGTCGGGGCGCGGGGACAAGGACCTGGCGATCGTCGAGCGCGCGCTGCCATCGGCGCTGGCTGCCGCCTCCGCATGACCTCGTCCGGGCCCGATGGCGCCGCGCGGGTGCGCGCCGCTTTCTCCTCAGCGACCGATGCCGGCGGGTCGGCATTTATCGCCTATGTCATGGCCGGCTTCCCCACCGACGACGCCGGGGCCGATGCGGGCGAGGCTGCCCTGCGGTGCGGTGCCGACATCCTGGAGGTGGGCGTCCCGTTCAGCGACCCGCTGGCAGACGGGCCGGTGGTCGCCGATGCGGGTCGCGTGGCCCTCGCCCACGGAGGCGGCTTCGATTCGGCGGTACGGACGGTGGCTGCGCTCCGCTCGCGCCGCTTGGAGCGGCCGATCCTGGCGATGAGCTACCTTAACCCGCTGCTGGCGATCGGCGCGGATGTCGCGCTGCGCCGTTTGGCCGATGCCGGCGCTGACGGGCTCATCCTGCCGGACCTGCCCGCTGGGGAGATGCCCGGCTTCGAGCGCTTGGCGGCCGACCATGGGCTGGCCCTCACCTTCCTCGTTGCGCCGAATACGGCTGCGCCCCGCCTGGATGCCGCGATCAACGCCTCGACCGGTTTCCTGTACGTCGTTCCGCTGCTCGGCGTGACGGGCGCGCGCGAGCGACTGGCAGCGGGCGCCGCCGAACTCCTCGCGCGGGTTCGCAGCGCCGCCGCCGGACGCGTGCCGGTCGCGGCCGGCTTCGGGATCTCGACGCCCGGGCAGGCGCGCGAGCTGAGCGCCGTTGCCGACGGCGTGGTCGTCGGCTCAGCTCTGGTCGCCGCCATGCGCGATGGTGGCTCGGCCGCGGTCGGCGAGGCTGTGGCACGGCTGTCGGCCGCAGCGATCGCGTAGGATCGACGCATGTGCTTCGAGGTCGATGATCGACCACCACCCCCTCCCATGCGCGGGTCCGCGCTCGATTCGCGCGATCTGACGTTCGCGTCCGCCGACGGAACGCGGGTCGCGGCCTTCGCGGCGCGTGCCGAGCAGCCGAGCGGCGCCGGCATCGTGATCATCCCCGACATCCGCGGCCTGCATCCCTACTACGAGGAGCTGACGCTGCGCTTTGCCGAGGCCGGCGTCCACGCCGTCACCTTCGATCTTTACTCCCGCACCGCCGGAACCGGCAAGCGCGGTGGCGACTTCGACTTTGCCCCGCAC
>JBBRXE010000125.1:0-5191 GCA_038248695.1 Candidatus Limnocylindria bacterium
AACGCGCGACGCCAGATCGAAATACCCGCTGAGCCTCGGCGAGGAGCCACGCTTCTGCCCCGCGTGCGGCGAGCCGGTGACCGAACAGCTGCTCGAACCAGATCATCGGCCAAGGCTGGTGTGCCCCAACGGGCACGTCACCTGGCGCAACCCGCGGATGGTCGTCGGCACTCTGCCGGTGGCCAACGGCAGGGTCCATCTGGCGCGCCGCGACATCCACCCGGCCAGGGGTCGATGGAGCTACCCGGGCGGTTTCCTGGAGCTTGGCGAGTCGACGCAGGAGGGAGCGCGGCGCGAGACGGAGGAGGAGACGCGGTTGCTGGTCGAGATCGGCCGCCTGATCGGCGCCTACTCGCGGCCGCATGCCGCTGTCGTGACACTGATCTACGAGGCGAACGTGGTCGGCGGCGAACCGCTGCCCGGCGCGGAGACCAGCGAGGTGCGCGCCTTCGACCCTGATGAGATCCCCTGGGACGAGCTGGCCTTCAGCACCACTGAGTCTGTGTTGCGCGACTGGATCGCGTCACTGCCCGGCCGCGGGCCGCACCACGAGCCGGAGCTCTACGTCACCGGCGACTGAGCGCGAACCACCTCGCCGCGCACCGGGACGCCGACACCGAGCAGCAGGCCGTAGCCAAGGCACGCGAGCACCCCGATCGGTGCGAGGCCGGGAGGGACGTTGGCCAGGCTCGAGAGCCCGGCCTGCAGCAGCGCCCAGGCGAGCAGTGTGAACGCCGGCGCCGCCGCCAGCAGGGTGCCCCGAACGGTGAAAAAGCGGGCAAAGAAGTAGGCGAAGCAGATGCCGACCAGGCCGCCGCCGGCCTGCATCACCATCAGCCCAATGACGAAGGCGAGCCCCGAAGATGTCGCCGTCGGCGAGACGGCGGCCGCGAGCGGGCGCAGCGGTTCCAGGGCGTCGCCGAGCAGCAGCCCGGAGAGGGTCATCGCCAGCGCCAGCCAAGCGTAGCTCGCGGCCAGCCCGGTGATGAAGCCGCGGTACGCGAGATGCAGCCCGTTGATCTCGGTCATCAGGTCAGCAGCCTAGGCGCCTCAGGGCGCCGGGTCAGCGGCTCGAAGGTCCGGGCGCTACGCGTACCTGCGGAAGATGGCCACCGCGTTCTGGCCGCCGAAGCCGAAGCCGTTGACCATCGCCGCGTTGACGGTTGCCCGGCGCGCCGCGTTCGGCACGTAGTCGAGGTCGCAGGCAGGATCTGGCGTCTCGTAGTTGATCGTCGGCGGGATGATGCCGTCGCGGATGGCGAGCACGGCGGCCAGGGCACTCATGGCGCCGGCCGCTCCCAGGGTGTGACCGATCATGCTCTTGTTGGAGCTCACCGCCAGCCGATCGGCGTGGTCGCCGAAGGCCGCGCGAATGGCCTTCGTCTCGGTCGCGTCGTTGAGGTGGGTCGAGGTGCCGTGCGCCGCGACGTAGTCGATCTCCCGTGGCTGCATGCCGGCGTCGCGCAGGGCGCGAGTCATCGCCCGCGCGGCGCCACTTCCCGATGGCTCCGGGGCGGAGATGTGGAACGCGTCAGCGGTCAGGCCGCCGCCCGCGATCTCGGCGAGGACGGTGGCCCCGCGGCGCTCGGCATGCTCGGCCGACTCGACGATCATGACGGCCGCTCCCTCGCCGAAGACGAACCCGTCGCGATTGGCGTCGAATGGCCGCGAGGCACGTTCCGGCTCGTCGTTGCGCTTCGACAGGGCGCCCATGTTCGCAAGGGCCGCGAACGCGACCGGCAGGATGGCGCTCTCCGTCCCGCCCGCGATCACCACGTCGGCGTCACCATGCTCGATCATGCGCTGCGCTTCAATGAATGCCTGCACGCCCGACGCACACGCCGCCACGCTGGTGACCACAGGCCCGCCGAGGTGGTTCTGGATGCTGATCTGGCAGGCGGCCATCGATGGCGAGAGCATGGGCACCATGAACGGGCTCACGCGCTTGCCGCCCTGTGCTCCGAAGACGCGCTCGCCCAGGGCCACTTCGCCGATGCCGCCACCACCGGTGTTGACCACCACCGCAATCTCGTTGCGGTTCGCATCGGTCACCTCGAGGCCGGCGTCGGCGATCGCCTGTGCCGCCGCGGCGACCGCCAGCTGGCTGAATCGGCTCATGCGTCGCGCGGACTTGAAGTCGATGAAGTCTTGCGGTTCGAAGCCCTTGACCTCGGCCGCGATCTGGACCTCTTCGGCGGATGGGTCGTAGGTGCTGATGCGCGCCACGCCGCTCACGCCGGCCAGCAGGTTGCGCCAGTAGGTCGGCGCGTCATTGCCGATGGGCGTGATGGCTCCGACGCCCGTGACGACGGCGCGCCGATTCTCAGCGCTCATCGACGCGGCGCAGGATCACCGTCGAATTGTGGCCACCCAGGCCCATCGAGTTCGAGAGCGCAACCCGCACGTCGGCCGAACGCGCGACGTTGGGCACGTAGTCGAGCGTCAGCTCCGGGTCCGGGTGACGGTAGTTGATGGTCGGAGGGATGCAGCCGCTGCGGATGACCATGGCGCAGACCAGCGCTTCGAGGGCGCCGGCGGCACCCATCATGTGCCCGGTCATCGACTTCGTGGATGAGACAGCGATATCGCTGGCATGCTCGCCGAAGACGGCCTGGATGGCCATCGTCTCGAATCGGTCGTTGAGCGGCGTGCTGGTGCCGTGCAGGTTGATGTAGTCGACCTCGCCAGGACCGATGCCGGCGCGCTGCAGTGCGGCGCGCATCGCGCGCTGGTTGCCCTCGCCGCCCTCGGCCGGAGCAGCCATGTGGTACGCGTCGGCGGCCGAGCCATAGCCGATGACCTCGGCGATCGGCGTGGCACCCCGGGCACGGGCATGCTCGAGCTCCTCGAGGACGAGCACTGCGCTGCCCTCGCTCACGACGAAGCCGTCGCGGGTCGCGTCGAACGGCCGGCTGGCGATGGCCGGGTCGTACGCGCCGGTATCGGGATCGATGGGGGAGCCGAGCGCCTTCATCTGGCTGAAGCCGGCGAAGGCCAACGGCACGATGACCGCCTCGGTCCCCGCCCCGAGCATCAGGTCCGCCTGGCCACGCACGATCGTCTCCATCGCCTCGCCGATGGCGTGGCCGCCGGTCGCGCAGGCGCTGACCACCGCCATGTTCGGGCCGCGCAGGCCGTATTCGATGGCGACCTGGCCGGATGCCGAGTCGGGGAGCATATGCGGCAGCAGGAACGGGCTGATGCGGTTTGGGCCTCGTTCCAGCAGCGTCTTGATCCCGTCGCTCATGATGCCGATGCCGCCGATGCCGGTGCCGAACACCATTCCGAAGCGGTCGGCGTCGACACCGCTCAGCTGGTTGTCGTCGCCCAACAGGCCGGCGTGACGCAGCGCCTCGCCGCTGGCAGCCACCGCGAAGTGCGTGTTGCGGTCATGGCGCCGAACGTCCTTTGGTTCCATGTACTGCGTGGCGTCGAAGCCCTTGACCTCGCCCGCGACGTGGATCGGGTAATCGGTCGTGTCGAACAGGGTGATGTCGGCGATGCCCGACCGACCGTTGACCAGCGAGTCCCACGTCGCCTCGAGGCCAATGCCGACCGGTGAAACCGTCCCGAGCCCGGTGATCACCACCCGGCGCTGTCTCACGCCTCGTCCTCAGCGGCGTTTGGCAGCCACATCCCGGTGCCGTCGGGACGTGGAGCATCGGTCGCGTGCGTGTGCGACGGCGGACTGATGCGCTTGATCAGGCCGGTCAGCACCCGCCCGGGCCCGACTTCCACGAAGTCGGTCACGCCGTCGCTGACCATGCGGCGTACCGTATCGGTCCATTGCACGCCGTGGACGAGGTGGTCGGAGAGCTCGCTGCGCAGCCCCTCGGCGGTGTGGATCACGCTGGCGTGCACGTTGCCCAGCATCGGCACGCTCGGCTCGCGGAAGGGAACCTTGGCCAGAATGGCGCTGAACTCCTCGCGCGCGCGGCGCATCAACGGGGAGTGGCTCGCGACGCTGACCGTGAGGCGGACGGCGCGCCGTGCGCCGACGGTCTTGCTCATCTCCAGCGCGAAGACGAGCGCCGGGATCATGCCGGACAGCACGATCTGTCCGGGCGCGTTGTCGTTGGCCACCGAGATCTCGCCGTGTTCGCGGGCCTGCTCCACGATCTCGTCGACCTGCTCGTCGGTCAGGCCGATGACGGCGCCCATGCCGCCCTCGATGCCGCGTTCCTGCATGATGCGGCCACGCTCACGGACGAGATGCAGCGCGTCGGGGTAGTCGATGGCGTCGGCCGCCACGGCCGCGGCGTACTGGCCCGCGGAGTGGCCGGCCAGCGCGCGGGGAAGCAGCTGTACACCGGCCTCGCGGGCATCGTCACGCATCGCCTCCAGGAAGGCGACGCTGGTGGCCAGGATGGCCGGCTGCGCGTTGACGGTCTGGTCCAGCTCCTCGGCCGGTCCCTCGAGGATCAGTCGCGAGAGCGGGAAGCCGAGCGTCGCGTCGGCGCGTTCGAAGGCCTGTGCCGCGGCGGGGGAGCGCTCGACCAGCGCCTGCCCCATGCCGACGTATTGTGAGCCCTGCCCGGGGAAGACGAAGGCGTGCGCGCGTGGAGCCGACGGAGTTTCGGTCGTATCGGTCATTGGTGGCGACTAGCAGGTAACCGTTGAAGTATAGCCGAGCGTGCTCACCGGCCTGATTTTCGTGGCTGCGCGCCGGCACGGAAGTTCATGTCGGCTCGGGTGCGGCGACGAAGCGTTCGACCACCTCGTGAAGCACCGGCAGGCCGAACGCAAGCGCGCTGACCGGCACACGCTCGTCGTTGCCGTGGAACAGGGAGAGGAACGGAACATCGGGCTCCAGGCGCAGTGGCGCGAAGCCGTAGGTCGGGATGCCGAGCAGGGCCAGTGCCTTGGCGTCGGTGCCCGGCGTGATCATCATCGGAACGGCCGCGGCCTCGGGATCGGCCGTGTGCAGCGCGTCGCGCATGAGCGTGACGATCGGCGCATCGGCCGGCCATTCGACCGCCGGCATGGCCATCACCGCCTCGACCTGCACGTCGTCGCCGGCAATCGCCGTAAGACGACGCAGGAACGTTTTCTGGTCCGTGTCCGGCAGCGTCCTGACGTCGATCTCGGCCTCGCCGGCGCCGGGAATGACGTTCATCTTCTGCCCGACATGGATCATGTTCGGCGAGACGGTGTCCCTTAGCATGGCGTCCAGCGAGCGGCGAAGCACAGG
>JBBRXE010000126.1:0-5162 GCA_038248695.1 Candidatus Limnocylindria bacterium
GTCGGCATGTACTACGCCGAGACCGAGCGCGCGCCGAACGGCGAGGCGATCTCAAGTGCCATGAACGTGCTTGAAGCGAAGGCGAAATTCGGCAACCCAACGGAGCCAGTCTACGTGCGTATCGCGCCGGATGGCGACGATGGCCTGTACATGTATCTCCTCAATTGGGCAGGGTAGGTCGGGTGTAGCGGGGAGTGGGCGAGCGAAGGCTGCGCGAAGCTGGGGAAGTGACGCCGGCAACGGGGTTGGCAGCGAGGGTTGATGGACGTAAGCTGGGTCTGACCATTGGTGGCGGAGCGAGATGGCAGAGCGGCCGGTTCCCGAGGCGATAGCTCGACTCGACCTGGCGTCGATCGCGGACGTGGGCGTGCGGGAGGCGATCCGAGCGCTGCTGACGCTGGTCGAGGAGTTGGCAGCGGAGAATCAGGCGCTGCGGATCGAGAACCAGCAACTGCGGGATGAACTGACGAGGCTGAAGGGTGGGCAAGGGCGACCGAAGATCCCGCCTGGGAAGTTGGCTGGGAGCGACTACTCGTCGGAGCAGGAACGCCGGCCGGCGCCGAAGCCGTGGCAGAAGCGCGGCAAGCAGGATCGGGTGCAGATTGATCGGACCGAGCGGCTGACGGTCGATCCGACGAGTCTGCCGGCGGACGCGGTGTTCAAAGGGTACGAGACGGTGGTGGTGCAGGATCTGGTGCTGCGAACGGACACGGTCGCGTTCGAGCAGGAGGTCTGGTACTCGCCAGCGGAACGGCGGAGCTATCGGGCGCAGCGGCCGGCGGGGTACACGGGGACGTTCGGGCCGAACCTGCGAGCACTGGTGCTGACGCTGGCGTACGCTGGCGGGATGAGCGAGCACAAGATCCTGGAGTTGATCGAGAGCAACGGGATCGTGATCTCGGCCGGAACGCTGTCGAACCTGCTGACCGAGGGGCGCGCGGCGTTCAGCGACGAAGCCCGGGAGGTGCTGCGGGCCGGGCTGGCAAGCAGCGGGTACCAGCACCTTGACGACACCAGCACGCGGGTGAACGGCGAGGCCCAGTACTGCCAGATCCTGTGCAACGCGTTGTACACGGCGTACCAGACGAGGCCCGGGAAGGATCGGCGGACCATCATCGAGGTGCTGCGCGGTGGACGGCCCCGCGCGTATCGCTTTGATCGGGAAGCTGATCGGCACCTGGCCTGGCTCGGCCTCTCGGCGGCGGCGCAGGCGCAGCTCGTGGCGATCCCGCGCGAGCAGACGCTGGATGAGGCGACGCTGACGGCCGTGTTGGCAGACCCATCGCTCAACCTCGGTCCCCGGCAGCAGGAGCAGGTGCGCGAAGCCCTGGCGCTCGCAGCCTACCTCGCCGATCCGGACTGGCCGGTCGTGCGGACCCTGGTCTGTGACGATGCGCCGCAGTTCCGGGCCATCACCGAGAATCTGGCGCTCTGCTGGATCCACGAAGGCCGGCACTTCAAGAAGCTGACTCCCTACCTGCCCCAGCATCAGGCCGCCCTCGCCGACATCCTGGACCGGTTCTGGACCTACTACCGCGACCTGCTGGCCTACCGCGAGCAGCCCACGGCCGCGGAGCGCACCCGACTCGACGCCCGCTTCGACGACCTGTTCGGCACCGTCACCGGCTACCACGATCTCGACCGGCGCCTCGCCCTCACCCGCGACAAGAAGCCGGACCTGCTGCTGGTGCTCGACCATCCCGAGTTGCCGCTGCACAACAACCCGGCCGAACTCGGCGCACGCCAACGCGTCCGCAAGCGCGATGTCAGCTTCGGCCCGCGCAGTCCAGCCGGCTCTGCTGCCTGGGACACCTTCATGACCCTCGCGGCTACCACCCGCAAGCTCGGCGTCGACTTCGCGGCCTACCTGCGCGACCGGTTCACTCAGGCCGGCCAGGTTCCACCCCTCGCTGACCTCATTGCCGCCCGCATTACCGCCCGCGCTCCTCAGCTTGCTCTCGCCTCTGCCTGACTCATCCCAGGGCCGCTACCCTGCCGGATTGAGGTGGTACCCATGATGGACCAGACGATGGGCCAGGGTCAGGGCATGCCGGGTATGAATCCCTCGGGGATTGCCCCAGGTATGGGAATGTCGATGCAAGGCGGCATGCCGATGGGTCAGATAGGCGACATGTTGATGATGCAAAACATGTCGATGATGTCCATGGCGAATCGTAAGCGTTCAGTTCCCGTCACTACAACCGGTTGTGGTTCTGAGCGCATGGACCACAACATCTTGTGTCGCCGGCGACGGTGTGCCTTGTAGCGGCCTCTACGACCCCTTCCCTGAACACAACCGGCTGTGGCCGAGATGACCTGCAACCACAACCGGTTGTACCTGAACGCTTACGACCTGATGTGTGTAGATGGCGCACCACCGGCTTTGTTGCTCTGATGCTTCGTTGCGCACGTGCAACTCGTGCGGCTTCGTCGGTCGCAGCTGCTCTGTGGGCCTGACGGATTCACACTGATGGTTGAACTGACAATGCTGCCCGCCTTGTGCGACCGTCTTTGGCCTCCTACACTCCGTTTTCGTGGCAATTTTCGCGAGCGCTTCATCGACTACTGACGCCGCGCGTGCGTTGGCCGCAACGCCACTCTTCGCGGGTCTCTCTGCCGTCGATCTGGCACGCCTCGTCCCGGAGCTCAATGAGCTACAGTTCGCGCCCGGCGATACTGTGTTCCGCCAGGGGGATGCCGGCGACGGCCTCTACCTGATCCGGCAGGGATCGGTGGGGGTCAGCGTCGGGAGCGGCGAGCAGCAGCGCATCGTGGCGGTGCTCGACGCACCAGCCTACTTCGGCGAGATGGCGCTCCTCTCCGAAGCACCCCGTAGCGCGACCATCTTCGCGCTGCGTAGTCTCAATCTGTGGCGGCTCCCTCGTGACCGGTTTGATCGGTTGATCGAACGGCAACCCGTCACGCTGCGGCGGAGGTCACGCGCCGCCTGACCGATACCACCCGTCGCCTCTCGCTGAGCCAGGAGGGGTTGGCGGCCGTTGCCGGGGTCGCCTTCGATGCGCTCGACCCGTCGGCACAGCGGATTGTGCAGGCGGCAGCTCTCGCCGGCGAGGTTGACGAACGACGGCTCTCGGCCATCCTCGGGAGTGCCTGGTCGGCCGAGACGTTCTCGTGGCTCTTGCGCGACAGCGGCTTCTTTCAGGCCACCGAGTCGGGCCGTCTCCGGCTCGTCTACGACGGGCTGCGCCCGCTCGTGCTGACGCGACTTGAAGCCGGACGCGGTGCGCCCGGACGACGCGAGTTGGAGCAGCGCGTGCTCGCGGTGTTGCTTGCGGACGATGACGCCCAACCGAGGGATACTTTGGAGTTGGCCGTGGCCTGTGAGGATGGGTCGGCCATACGCTCCGTCGTTGCGCGGTTCGAAGACGCGCTGCTGGCGTCCGCCCCCGATGCACTCGAAGCGGCGCTCCGTGCGCTCCCAACTGGGGTGCTCTGGGCCAGCCCCGACCTTGTGCGGGCGCTCGCTCGATCCTGCCGCGCGCAGGGCCGCGACGACCGTCACGCCGACGTTGCGCGCGAGGCCGCCCGGCACGGCATCCTACTAACGCTGGACGCGGTGCCCTTCACGCCAGCGTCGGCCGCTGATCTGCCAACTCCGTCGTCACAGTCGATTCGGGCGCGCCTGCGGCGGCTCGGCTCGCGAGCGCTTGGTCAGGCGTTCTCCGTTCAGGTCGCACGGGAGACGCCCTGGACAACGCTGCTGCGTCGGGTACTTGCTGCCGGGTTCGGTCTGGTGGCCGTTGTCCTTGCGCTCGGGCCGCCGCCATCCGATCTGTCACCGGCCGGCTTCCGGGTTCTTCTCGGGATCGGGCTAACCCTGGTGTTCAGTCTCCTGGACATTCTGCCCGACTACTTGCTTGCCGTGCTCTTGGTGGTGATCTGGGCTGCGACGGAAACCGTGCCCATTGCCGTGGGGGCGAGCGGGCTGGCAAGCTCGGCCTGGTTTCTGCTGCTCGGTGCATTCGGCGTCGGCGTCGCCGTGACTCGCAGCGGCATTCTGTTCCGGCTAGCCGTCGAATTGACGCGCCGCTTGCCGCCGAATCATGCGGTGCGATGCGTGGCGCTGGCGTTTCTCGGCCTGTTGTTCACGGCCGGCATGCCGAGCACGTCCGGTCGGCTCGCGCTGGCCTCCCCGCTCGCCCAGGATATCGCCGATGCGCTCCGTCTACCGCATCGTGGCCCAGGAGCGGCGGCTTTGGCGCTGTCGGTGTTCGTTGGCTTCGGCCAGATGGGAACATTGTTCCTGACCGGGTCGTCGGCCACGCTGGTCGCGTACGGGTTGTTACCGCCGGCGGTGCAGGAGCAATTCTCGTGGGGCACCTGGCTCGTGGCGGCACTGCCGGCGCACCTTGTCCTCTTCGTCCTGACCATGGGGTTCATCTTGTGGCGATTCCGGACGCTGCCGATGCCCGGAGGCTCTCGCGAGACGCTGCGGCTCCAGCGGGACATCCTCGGGGTGCCCGGCCGCGACGAGGTCGCCGTGTTGGTGGTCATCACGCTGCTGCTGCTGGGCTTCGTCACCGAACCGTGGCATGGACTGAGTCCGGCGTGGCTCGCGCTGGCGGCCTTGAGCATCCTGTTTCTCGTCGGGGCAGTGGACGACGGCAGCCTCCGCAGCGGCGTGAATTGGAGCCTGCTGCTGTACCTGGGGGTCGTGCTTGGATTCGGCAACGTATTCGCAGCAGCGGGGCTTGATAGCTGGCTCGCCAGCCGCCTGGATGGCCTGACGGACCTCGTAGGTGACAGCCAGACATTGTTCCTGCTCGCCATCGCGCTTGCCTCCATGGCGGCGGGCGTCGTGCTGCGGGCGGGACCAGGCTCGGCGGTCTTGTGCCTGGTGCTGTTCCCGCTTGGCGCGTCGCTTGGCATGAGCCCGTGGATCGTGGCGCTCACCGTCTTGATGGCGACGAACCTCTGGCTCCATCCGCAACAGAGCGTCTACTACCTCATCGCGTACTATGGTGCAGGCGAGCGTGGATTCACGCACGATCAGGCCCGGCCGCTGGCGTTCGCCTATGCGTTCTTCGTGGTCTTGGCGATCCTGGCGTCCATTCCGTACTGGCGCTGGCTCGGCCTGATCACCTGACGCGCGGCCGGGTTCGGACACTCGATGCCCTGTCTACCTCTAGGCCGTGGCTACA
>JBBRXE010000127.1:0-5161 GCA_038248695.1 Candidatus Limnocylindria bacterium
ATGTGGTGTAAGAGCATGTCGTCCTCACGTCGGATCCGTCAGCTGGCGATGAGCAGTGCTTGGCTCACCTCCTCCCGTTCGGCAGCGCCGTCGATGAGCGCCATCGTTTCGGGTCGGAAGTAGCGCCGCCCGTCCTGCCACCCGGGGGCGAGGTCGAGGTGGCCGCGGTCCCTGGGCCGCGTCCGGACTACGGTGCCGGCACTGATGTTCACCGCGGGCGTGCACCCCAGGGTGGTGTCCGAAATGCTCGGCCACAGCAGTGTGGCCATCATCTTGGACCGCTATTCGCACGTCGTCCCCACGATGCAGGAGGAGGGGGCGCTGCGCATGGACCGGCTACTCTCGGATCCTGTGAGGGTACAACCAAGGGCACGGCGGACTCCACGGGCACGGAAAGCCCCAATTCAAGCGTGAACCGAGGCTCAGAAACGCGTGCTGGTACCGCATACCGGATGCGTGGTGTTTCCGTGTCATGCGACCCAATCTGGGTCGATTGAGCACGTTTGAGTCGCCCTGGGGAGCATGGTGCGATTCCATAAGGGTGCCTATAAGGGTGCTTCAGCCGATGGCCACGGCGCGCTCAGAGTTAGATCTGATACCGCGACGGCTCGAGGCATCAAGGACCTCGCGATAAGACTTTGACGCGTTGGGCACGGATCGGGACCGCGGGAGCCGAGCCACTCAGAGACGGACGCCCATGGCCTCCACCTCCGCAACGCACTCCTCGAGGGTGGAAACGAGCCCCACACCAGCTCGCGAGTGGCGGCGTACACGGCGGCCATGGTCCGGCGCACATCTCCGGGGTCCGCCCATGCCGGACTCGCCGCGAATCCTGCCTCCGGCCTCAGTGTCGACCGGAAGCCATGGCGGCGGCTGTGTGCCTCCGCATCGGCAGCGAGGGCGGCTACCAGCCCCGGCACACTGATCGCCTGCCGGACCCCATCGTTGCGCAGGAGGCAGTACACGAAGTACACGTGGCGACCCAGCCCGGCCAGCGCGGCGGGCTCGGCAGCCACGCGCGATGCTCGATCATGGAGCAGCGCCAGCTTCTCGACGAGGGTGCGGGCTGACGCCGTGGCGTCGCCCACCGAATCGAAACAGCGGGCGCCCGTAGGCGCCCGCTGCCGTCGAAGCTGTTCGGCCCGCCCACGGCAGGCTCGCGGATCAGGCCCGGGTCGTGAACCAGATTGTCGGCGCCGAGGTCACGCCAGCGTCGTGCATCGTCGTCTTGAGCTCCGGGCTGCCGGCGAAGGCCTTGGCGGCCTCCAGCGTGGCGAAGTCATGCGTGACCGTGATGTCATTCGCGTTGTCGGCGGCCTGGTAGACCGCCTTGTCGGTCACACCCAGCGCCTTCTGGGTGGGGGCGAAATTGTCGAAGCTGCGGCGCCAGGCGGCGTAATCGGCGACCGTGTGTCGAACGAACAGCGTGGCCATCGGATGTCTCCCGGATCACTCAGGCCGCGGCGGGGACCTCTCGCCGCTTGACCGAATGATCGTGCTCCGACAATATCTGTAACGGCAGAGACTGTCAATAGGGTAGTTGCGAAGACAGGATAGCTAGGGTACGCTCTCGCCATGCAACCGAACGACGAGTCTCCGGCGGCCGACGAGACCTGGTTCGACGCCTGGCGTGGTGTCCTGTTCGCGAGCGCCCGGGTCCTCAGGATCGCCGACCTCGACATGTTGGAGCACGATGGCTTCCCGTTGACGTGGTTCGACGTGCTCTCGCGGCTCGCCGATGCGGCGCCGGCCGGCCTCCGTATGCAGGAGCTGGAGGAGCTCGCGCTCTTCACCCACGGCGGACTGACCCGGCTGGTGGACCGCATTGAGGCCGCCGGCCTGGTCCGGCGCGAGCCGGTACCCGGCGACCGTCGCGGCGTCCGGGTGGTGCTCACCGCCGACGGCCGGCAACGCTATACCGCGGCAATTGCCCGACACCGGGAGGTCATCGAGCGCGAGTTCGGACGGCGGCTGACGCCCGCCCAGCACCGGGCGGTCGCCGGCGCGCTCTGGCCGTGGTGGCACCACGCCGCCCCTGCGGACTTCCCGGACGCCGGCTAGTTTGATCCGCCACACCATCGCGTCCCGCTGATGCGGTCGACGGGACTGCAGCCGGACTCTTGGCAATGCCAGTGGGTCGAGGCCGACGAGCCCGATCCGAGCGTGGATCGGGTTCAAGAGATAGTGGATTTGGTACCGCATACCGGATTCGAACCGGTGATCTCCGCCTTGAGAGGGCGGTGTCCTGGGCCTCTAGACGAATGCGGCACGCGTCGCAGGACGGGCTCCGAGTATAACAAGGCCGATTCGGCGAGGCCAAAGCCCACCGAATCGGCCCTGCTGTTCAGTCGCGAACCCGAAAGTTACGCACCGCCAGCGCCAGGACCACGACGCCAAAGGCGAGCAGGATCAGCGCCTCGAGCCAGATGGGCAGGACGTAGTCACCGATGGTCAGCGACAGCTGGTTCAGCGCCGCCGTCGGCATCCCCGCGCCCTCCAGCATCACGCGGCGCAGCGGGTCCATGCCATACGACGCCGGGTCGATGCGGGTCAGCACGGTCATCCAGTCGGGAAGGCCCTGCAGCGGGAAGAGCGAGCCGGACAGGAAGAAGATCGGCATCATCAGGAAGTTCATCACCACCTGGAAGCCCTGCATCGACGTCATGCGCGAGGCGATCAGCACGCCCAGCGACGAGAGCGAGAACGCGAGCAGGAACGAGAAGACGATGACCAGCAGGACGCTGGTGACGGTCAGCTGCACGCCGACCACCGGCGCCAGCACCAGCAGGATGAGCCCCTGGACCATCGCCTGCGTGGCACCGCCAAGCGCCTTGCCGATGGCGACCGCCGAGCGGTCGATGGGCGCCACCAGCACCTCCTTGAGGAAGCCGAATTCGCGATCCCAGACGATGCTCATCGCGCCGAAGATGGCCGAGAACAGGATCGACATGCCGATGATGCCCGGGAAGATGAACTGGGTGTAGCTGAGCGTGCTCCCTCCCCCGCCGAAGCCACCCGCGCCACCCAGCGCCGAGCCCAGCCCGGTGCCGAACACGATCAGGAACAGGAGCGGCTGGGCCAGCGAGCCGAGCAGACGCATCCGGTCTCGCCAGAAGCGCAGGATGTCGCGGTACCAGATGATGTAGATCGCGCGCAGCGTCGGCCACACTCGGCCGCTCCGCGGCTGCGTAATGCTGGGAGCGCGGGCCAGCACTCCGTTCGGTGTCGTCATCGTCGTCTCCCGCCGCCCCAGGCTCGCCCCATGATGCGCATCATGTCCTTGGAACCCGCCTCCTCTTCACGAATGGCGCGGCCGGTCAGCTTGAGAAAGACATCGTCAAGGCTGGGCCGCCTGAACTGGACCGATGTGACCTCGGCGCCTGCCTCCCGCACGAGGCGCGGCACGAAGGCGGCGCCGTCCGGCACCTCGACGCGCAGCGAGCCGTTGTCGCGAATCGGCTCCGACCCGGCCAGCGCCGCGATCTGGGCGAAGGCTGCTTCGTTATCGGCGGTGGTGACTGTCACGACATCGCCGCCGACCATCGCTTTCAGCTCGTCCGGCGTGCCGATCGCCTGGATCTTGCCCTGGTCAATGATCGCGATCCGATCGCAGTATTCGGCCTCGTCCATGTAGTGCGTGGTCATGAAGATGGTGACGCCGTGGCGCTTGGGCAGGTCGGCGAGGTAGCTCCAGATATGTCGCCGCGTCTGCGGATCGAGGCCGATGGTCGGCTCGTCGAGGAAGAGGACATGGGGCGTGTGCAGCATGCCGCGCGCGATCTCCAGCCGGCGGCGCATGCCGCCGGAGAAGGTCAGCACGATCGAATCGGCGCGATCGGTCAGCTCGACCATCTCCAGCACCTCGTCGATGCGCTGCTTGCGGATCGCGGCCGGGACGTCGTAGATGAAGGCGTGGAACTCAAGGTTCTCGCGCGCTGTGAGCTGCTGGTCGAGCGATGGATCCTGGAAGACGAGCCCGATGTTGGCGCGCACCGCATCGGCCTGGTCGTCCACGTCAAAGCCGGCGACGTGCGCGCTGCCGCTGGTCGCCTTGACCAGGGTGCACAGGATATTGATCGTCGTCGACTTGCCGGCCCCGTTGGGACCCAGGAAGCCGAAGATCTCGCCGGACCTGACCTCGAGGTCGATGCCGCGCACCGCCTCGACCTCGCCGTACTTCTTGACGAGGTCCTTGACGGCGATGACCGGTTGTTCACTCATTCGCTTGCCTCTTCTGGATTGGACCGATTCACGTCGTGGCGCAGACGCCAACGAACTGCTGGTGCGTCATCGGCCGCTGGGAACCGCGGTCAGCGACGCGAGCATGGTGTGGCGACGCTCCTCCAGCCAACCGTGGACCGAGCCGGCAACCTCCGGCCAGGTCCGTTCGCCCATCACCAGGCCGAAATGGCTGGCGCCGGGGAAGTACTCGTACGTCGCGCCCAGCAGATCGGCGGTGCGGCTGGCCTCCGCCGGATGGACGACATCGTCGAGGCCGGCGCCGATGACCAGGCTGGGCACGTCGATGCGTCCGGTATCGACCTGCACGCCGAGCATGCGTTCTCTTCGGGCGGTGCCCGACTCCCTCGCACCGGCGAGCATCTGCTGCATCTTCGAGAGGTCGTCCTCGGTCATGTCGGGCATCGCCTCGCGCAGTTCGTCGAGGGGCGCGATCCAGCCCCACCACGCGGCGTCATAGACGGCAGGGATCGACTTGAGCTCATGCTCCTGCGGCCGGCGAGGCAACGCCGCAGCCGACGGCGACGGCGCGAGCAGCACGAGGCCGAGCACCGGTCGATGGGCCGCGTAGAGCATTGAAGCGAGCGCGCCGATCCCCCAGCCGACGAGCACCGGCGTGCGGCCGACCTGCCGCACCGCCACACCGATATCGGCCACGTAGTCATCCATCGTCGTCTCGTCGAGATCGGCGAGGTCGCTCGTGTAATGGCCACGGAAGTTCATGGCGTGCGCCTCCCAGCCACGCTCCGCGAAGTAAGCGCCGAAGCTCGACCACAGCCATGATCCGGTCAGTGCGCCGTGCACCAGCAGCAGCGGCGGCTTGCGTGAGCGCCGCTCGGGCTGCTGCGTCTCGAGGTAGATGCCCTCGGGCTCGATGTAGACCTCGTCGCGCTTGATCGCCTGCACCATCGGGCTCGTTCAG
>JBBRXE010000128.1:0-5103 GCA_038248695.1 Candidatus Limnocylindria bacterium
CTAGGAGCCTGCGTCCGTAATCGTTCCGCCGGCGCTGCGACGGCAGCCGATCACCCGGCGGAGGTGGCCGCGACGGCAGACGTGGGTCGAGGGCGACACAGAGCGGCAGGCGCGGACGCCCGGAAGCCTCATCCGAGCGCTCCCGCGAGGCACGGCCCGCTGCCGATCGCCCGCCCCGGGAGGGCCCGGTCGGCCCGACCGCTGGTGAACAGCTTGCCGAGGTTGTGGACCGCCGCGACGAGGAGCCATTCGGCCCGCACCTGTTCGAGTCCGCGCAGGCTGAAGCGCCGGAAGCCTCGGGCCTCCTTGATCTGGCCGAAGACCGGCTCGACGATGGCCTTGCGTCTCGCATAGTGGGCGTGGCCGGCCTTGGTCCGGAGCTTGCGGCCCATCCGATCCCGGCGCGAGAGCCCCGCCGGGATGCGGCCCCGTGGTGCTGGCGGCGGGGTGGTCCCGTGGCGGTCGCGAGCGAGCGCGATGTAGGCATCGATCGAGCGCTCGGCGAGGGCGGTGAGGTTGTCGTCGCTGGCGTAGCCGGCATCGGCGAGGAGACGCCGGGGGGAGCGGCCGGTGTTCTCTTTGATCGCATCGACGAGGGCGGGTAGCTGGCGGGTATCGGTCGCCTCGGCGGTGACGCTCGTGGCCACGATCACCTGGGCGGTCTCGTCGACCGCGGCCCCGACGTTGTACCCCTGGACCCAGCCGTCGGGCTTGCTCAACATGATCTTGCTCTCGGGGTCGGTGAAGTTGCGCTGGGCCTTGGGTTCGGGGACCGCGTCGGGGTTCCCGGTCCGCGTCTTCGCCTCGGCTTCGAGGGCCGCCTTGGCTTCCCGGATTCGGGCGAGCCGACCCTCCCGGGTGCGCAGCTCGGGAGGCAGCTCGTCGCCCCGGGCATCCCCATAGAGCTTGTCCTCGGCGGCATCGACTGCCTCGGCCTCATCGAGGATGGCCTTCACCTCGGCCGCGAGCGCCGCCTCGCGTTCGACCATCCGGCCGTAGCTCATGGCCTTGTGCTTGCTGGCGTTGGCCTTCACCTTGGTCCCATCGAGGGCGACCCGGCCGAGCTTGACCAGGCCGGCCTTCTGGCACAGGACGAGGACCTGGAGGAAGAGCCCGGAAAAGGCGCCGAGGTGCCGGCGGCGGAAGCTCGAGATCGTCTTGTGGTCGGGCCGGGCCTGCCCCGCGAGATACATGAAGCCGACGTCGGCGGCGAGGCGCGCCTCGAGCTTGCGCGAGCTCGTCACGCCGGTCGCATAGCCGTACAGGAGGACCTTGAGCATGAGCCTCGGGTGATAGGGCGGCATGCCCCGGGGTTCGTCGTGGGCGGCGAGGAAGGGCCGTAGATCGAGCCCATCGACGAGGTCGGAGAGGAACGCCGGCAGGCTGTCCGGGCCGACCCAGTCACGGACCGAGGGCGGCATCAGCAGCAGGGTGTCCTGGTCATACGGGCGGAAGGTCTTGGTGCGCATACCAGATTCTCTCATCCGCCAGACCGCCCCGCTGGCCATTACCGACACAGCCTCCTAGAGTGAGTCGATGAGCGCCGGCCGCCGGGTTGCGGCGGCGGTTGCGGCGGGGACGATCGCAGCGAACTTCGTCACGCTTTATGTCTTCTTCGCCACCGGCTTCTTGGACCGGTTCCGGGGACCCGGCATCACCGACCGCGACGTCGCGATCGTCTACGTCGTCATCGTCGCATTCGCGGCCGTCACGATGAGCTATGTCTCGGTTGGCTTCTTTCTCGCAGGTCGGCCTGGTGCGGGCCCGATCGGCGCGATCCTTCTCGCTGGCGGCGCCTGCGTCGGGGCTTGGCTGTTCGGGTACATCGTCGGTGGAGAGCTCGTATTCCACGCTCCACACAGCGGGTTCGCCAATGCCGTGCTCCTGCTCGGCCCGTTGGCCATCGGACCGGGCTTCGCCCTGATTCTTCCCGGCCTGGCGCTGGTCTTTCCGACCGGCCGTCTCCCGTCCCGCCGCTGGAAACTCCCGGTCGGCCTGGTCGTCGCCGCGATCGCCACCGGGACCATGATCGAGCTGATCCTGCCGGGGCCGATCACGCCAGAGCCGCGAGGCTCCCGCAACCCATTCGGGATCGAGGGGTTGCCGGACAGCCTCGCGGCGGTCGCCTATCCGCTGGTCGCAGTCGCGGTCGCCCTCGCCGCGGTCCTCGGCGTCGGGGCCGTGCTGACCCGCCACCGGACCGCTGGCGCCACGCTACGTCTGCAGCTCCGCTGGTTCATCGCCGCGGTCCTGCTCGCCGCGGTTCCGCTGCCGCTCTCGATCCTTCCCGGCGTCGGCGGGCCCCTGTGGGCCGGCGTGGCGTGCCTGGGACTGCTGCTCGTGCCGGTCTCGGTTGGGATCGCCGTGACGCGCAACCGGCTGTACGACATCGATCTCATCATCAACCGCGCGCTCGTCTATGGCGCCCTGGGCCTGCTCGTGGCGGCCGCCTACCTAATTCTGGCGACCACACTGGCCCGGCTGGCTGGTGGCGAAGGCTCGCCGGCGACCGCAACAGGGGCGACCGTCATGGCGGCGCTCTTGGCCCTCGCCGCGCGGCAGGCGCTGCAGCACGCGATCGACCGGCTTCTCTACGGGCGGCGTGGCGATCCACTCGAAGTCATCGGGCGCGTCGCCCGCAGGCTCGAGGCTGCCGGCACGCCAGAAGGACTGCTGACAGACGTCGTGGGCGACCTCAGGGAGGCGTTGAAGCTCGACGCCGTCGCCGTGTACGCCGTCGATGGCGCGCGCTTGGCCGGAGATGCCGGCCGCGAGGAGGGCTCGCGTATCTCGCTCGCGCACCAGGGCGAGCTCGTGGGCGAGCTCAGAGTCTGGACGGCCCGAGGAGATGAGCTCAAGGCTGGTGATCTTCGTCTGCTCCAGGATCTCGGCCCCCAGCTTGCGGTCGCGATCGAGGCCGTCCGCCTCAAGCGCGACCTGCAGCGAGCCAGGGAGCGCCTGGTCGCCGCGCTCGAGGAGGAGCGTCGCCGCCTCAGGCACGATCTGCACGACGGGTTGGGACCGACGCTCACGGCGATCACCCTCCGAGCCGACGCGGCCACCAATCTCTTGGCGAGGGATCCGGCGCGAGCTCGAGAGCTGCTCGACGAGCTTCGCGTGGCGGCCGGCGACGCGATCGCGGAGGTCCGCCAGCTGACGCACGGACTGCGGCCGCTGGCGCTCGACGAGCTCGGCCTGGTGAGCGCCATCCGAGAGCAGGCGATCGGCGTCGATCGAGCCGGCATGCCAGGACCCGAGGTCGTGGTCGACCACGGGCTGGAGCTCCCGCTGTTGCCGGCGGCCGTAGAGGTGGCAGCGTACCGGATCGCGACCGAGGCCATCACGAACGCCGTACGCCATGCCGGTGCGCGACACTGCCACGTCCGGATCGTCGCGGACACGGCGCTCGAGGTGGAGGTGACCGACGACGGTCATGGCTGGCCTGGCCGGCTGATACCCGGTGTCGGCATCCGGTCGATGCGGGAGCGGGCCGCAGACCTCGGCGGCACGCTGACGATCCAGCCCCTGCCCGGCGGCGGCACCAGCGTCCTCGCGCGCCTCCCGCTCGCGACTGGAACCGATCCATGACCACCGTGCTGATCGCCGACGACCACCCGCTGGTCCTAAGTGGTCTCCGGGCGCTGCTCGAGACGCTCGAGGGGATCGAGGTGGTGGGCCAGGCGACGAACGGCCGCGAGGCGGTCAGGCTCGCCGTGTCGTTGCGGCCCGACGTCGCCGTGATGGACCTTCAGATGCCGGAGCTTGACGGGGTTGAAGCCACGCGACAGATCGCCCAGCGGCTTCCGGGCACGGCCGTGCTTGTCTTGACGATGTACGACGACGACGCCTCGGTGTTCGCGGCCATCCGCGCCGGCGCGCGCGGCTACCTGCTGAAGGGTGCCGCCCAGGAGGACGTGGCGCGCGCCATCGCGGCAATCAGCCGAGGCGAGGCGATCTTCGGGCCCGCCGTTGCTGGGCGTCTCCTGCAGTTCTTTGGTGCAGGTCCCGACTCGGTGTCCCTTCCGTTCCCGCAGCTCACCACACGCGAGCGGGAGATCCTGGACCTGATGGCCGGTGGTCTGAGCAACGCCGAGATCGGACAGAGGCTGTTCCTCAGCTCGAAGACGGTCAGCAACAACGTTTCGGTGATCTTCGACAAGCTCCAGGTCGCCGGGCGGCCGAAGGCCATCGTTCAGGCGCGCAACGCGGGGCTCGGTCGGACAGGGCCAGCTGAAGGTCGTCAGCTGGATGAAGATCCCCGTCAGCCACAAGGCTGAGGAGGTCGCAGAGGTGCCCCGTCTTGGCCACTCGATCTCGGGCAAGTGGGAGCGCCTCGCTCAACGGAGCTCCAGACTCGGCACGACGAGCCATCCCTCTGCCCGCCCGCTGTAGATCAGCTGCTCCGTGGTGAGACCCGACCTGGCGCGAAGGTCGGCGAGGTGACGCTTCGCTGTGCTCGGTCGAATCCCCAGGAGCGAAGCCGCCCGCGGCACCGAGCCTCCCGCCGCGACGAACGCGGCGAGCACGTCCATCTGCCGCCGCGTTGGCTGCGGCGGGAGGGCGCCCCGCAGGTACCCCTCCTTCATGCCAGCTGCCTGGCCGCCGCGAGCCACTCATCGCGACCCTCAATCGGCATGCTGTAGGTTGTAATCGCGCGTCCAACACCTGTCGGGCGCGCCATGGCAGCGTCTGGCAGCGCGAGAGCGAGTCCGTGCCGGCACGCGGCCGCAACGTGGGCCGCAAGAACGTCCAGCTGGCGCGGGGTCGCCGGCCGAGTAGGCAGGCGGACCACGTCAGACGGCCCTCAAGCGGACGGCTCCGGCGAGAGCTGGCTCGTGGTCAGGCGATGAGAACGAAATCGATGTTCTGACTCCTCTCGCCCCGACCAGATCACCTGTTCTATGTTCGTTCTCTGCCCTGCCCAGTCATCGCCACCCGCGCGAACCCCACCCCGGCCGCAGGGGCGGCAGGTCGGACAGGCCCGGGTCGCGCGGCCGCCGATGTTCCCCGTCATCACCGTCCCAGCGGCGCAGGTACGCATCGGGGATGACGCCCCAGCCCCAGTAGGGCAGTGGTTTCGCCGGCACGATCCCCAGGGCTTCC
>JBBRXE010000129.1:0-4971 GCA_038248695.1 Candidatus Limnocylindria bacterium
GCAGGCGGATTGTGGATCGCTGATGAGGTCCAGAGCGGCTTCGGCCGCACCGGCGCCGCGATGTGGGGTTACCAGCGCCTGGGCATCGAGCCCGACATCGTGACGCTGGGCAAGCCTATGGGCAACGGCATCCCGGTCGCTGCGGTCATCACCAGGCATGAGCTGGCCAGGGCGTTCTCGCCCGAGGCGGAATTCTTCAGCACGTTCGGTGGCAATCCGGTGGCGATGGCCGCGGCGCTTGCAGTGCTACAGGTCATGGATGACGAGCTGATCATCGAGAACGCGAGTGTCGTGGGAGACTGCCTCGGCCGACTCCTGCACGACCTGGGATCACGAAGCCCGCTGATAGGCGATGTGCGTCAGATAGGCCTGGCCATCGGCGTGGAGATCGTCCGACCGGGAACGACGGAGCCGGATGCGGCGACGGCCCGGGAGATCGTCGAGGCCATGCGTCAGGCAGGCGTCCTCATCGGCACCACCGGCCGCCCCGGTAATACGCTCAAGATCCGCCCGCCGCTGGTCTTCCAGCGCGTACACGCCGATCAACTCGTGGCGACCCTGCAGTCAACCTTCGAGGCCCGACTCTAGCCCCGACGCATCCACTCGTCCGTGCGCCGGAGATCTCGTCGGTCTCGCGCAGAACATGCAGCCGGCGTTCACGTGGACCCAGCCGTGGGTGTAGAACATCGGTCGAGAGAGTCTAGGCATCCGGGCGGAGAGGCCATGGCGAACCTGCCGCAGGGGACGGTGACGTTCCTCTTCACGGACATCGAGGGGTCCACCAGGCTCGTACAGGAGCTGGGTCCCCGTTACCGCGACGTCCTCGAGCGGCACAAGGTGCTGCTCCGCGCCGCCTTCGCCGACGGGTCGGAAGTCGGAACCGAAGGCGACTCCTTCTTCGTGGCGTTCGCGAGCGCCACCGATGCGGTCGCCGCGGCCGTCGCCGGCCAGCGCGCCCTGGCCGACGAAGCATGGCCGGATGGCCATCGCGTACGAGTCCGCATGGGGCTCCACACGGGGCAGGCCATCCTTGGCGCCGATGGCTACGTGGGCTTCGACGTCCACCGCGCATCGCGCATCGCTGCGGCCGGGTACGGAGGCCAGGTGCTCCTCTCGGAGTCGACGCGCGCCCTAGTCAGCCGCGATCTGCCGGACGAGGTGACCATCCGCGATCTGGGCCAGCACCGGCTGAAGGATCTGACCGTGCCCGAACAGATATTCCAGCTCGCGGTTCGTGGCATGGACGAGGACTTCCTCGCCCTTCGAACCATGGGCAGCAGCAGCTCCAACCTTCCGGCGCAGCTCACCTCTTTCGTCGGGCGTGGGCGCGAGCTGGGCGAGCTCCAGGCACTGTCGAGAGCGCATCGCCTCGTCACCGTGATCGGCACCGGCGGCACCGGCAAGACGAGGTTGACGCTTCAGGCCACGGCCGGGCTGGTCGGCGAGCAGGCGGACGGGGTGTGGCTGGTGGAGCTGGCGCCGATCAGGGATCCCGATCTGATCGTCCAGGCCGTCGCGCGCGGTCTCGGGATCCGCGAGGATCCCGGTCGGCCGCTGATGGACACGGTCGTCGACTTCCTCAGAATGAAGTCGATGCTCGTCGTCCTCGACAACTGTGAGCACCTGATCGGGAACGTCGCCGAGCTGGCCGAGCGGGTCCTCGCGACCTCTCCCGGAGTTTCGCTCGTCGCCACCAGCCGCGAGGCGCTCGGGGTGACCGGGGAGCAGGTGTACCAGGTGCCCTCGCTCGGCCTTCCCGCCGAGCTCGACGAGGACAGCTCGAATGGCGCCTCGCTGTCGGACGTCAGCGGTTCCGAGGCGGTGCGCCTGTTCGTGGATCGCGCGACGGCCGTCCTGCCGTCGTTTGCATTGACGCCGGCCGATGCCCCGGCCGTGGTGGAGATCTGTCGTCGGCTCGACGGCATCCCGCTGGCGATCGAGCTGGCGGCCGCGCGCGTGCCGCTCCTGTCGGTGCAGGAGATCGCACAACGCCTGGGCGATCGCTTCCGTCTGCTCACCGGCGGGCGGCGGACGGCGCTGCCGCGTCAGCAGACACTTCAGGCCCTGATCGACTGGAGCTGGGACCTGCTCAGCGATGAGGAGCGTCGGCTGCTCAGGCGGCTCTCCGTCTTCGCCGGGGGCTTCACGCTGGAGGCGGCCACGGAGGTCGCCCGCGACGCCGATGAGGAGCCGGCTCGCGAAGACCGATCGCTTGACACGCTCGACGCGATCGGTCGACTTGTCGGGCGCTCGCTCCTGGTCGTCGACCGCGGCGGGTCGACACGCTATCACCTGTTGGAGACGATCAGGCAGTACGGACGCGACCGGCTCGTCGCCGCGGACGAGTCGTCCGTCATGCGCGATCGGCACCTCGCGTTCTTCCTGGCGATGGCGATCGAGGCCGAGCCGGCGCTGAGCGGTCCTGACATGGTGGCACAGCTCGCCAGGCTCGATGCCGATGCGGACAACCTGCGGGCCGCCCTTGATTGGGCATTCGACGCGGACCCCAACGCGGCGATGCGACTCTGCCTGGCGCTGGCTTTCTACTGGTCGAGCCGATCGCTCGCCGAAGGACTGGACTCCATGCGCAGGGCGGCGGACATCGCAGGATCGCTCCGCCCGCCATCTGCCGAGACGGACGTGGAGCGGGCATTCCTGCTCGCGAGGGTCCTCGCTGCTGCCGCGAACGCAGCATGGATGGCAGGAAGCGCATCCGTCGGCGTGCCCTGGGCCCGGGAGAGCCTCCGGCTGGCCCGGCAGGGTGGCGACGCCCGGACCGTTGTCGAGGCCCTGACCGCGATGGCCATGACCACCATGTTCACCGGCGAGTTCGGCGGGGTTCTCGAATGGACAGATGAATCGGTGCGCCTGGCCGAGGAAGTGGGTGCGTGGTCGTCCATCGCCTTCATCGAGTCAGGGCTCTCGCAATGGGAGGTGGAGCGGGGCGACCACGAAGCCGCCGCGGCGCGCCTGGCCAGGGCTACGGAGGCCGCCGAGCGGTCCGGCAACCCGGGGGCGATCGCGTTCACAGCCCTTAGCCATGGTCGCGTCGACGGCATCGGGGGGCGTCTCGGGAGCGCGCGCAGCTGGTTCGCGAAAGCCGTCGACGGCTACTCGCAGGTCGGAAACGGCGGGCTTGTCCTCGTGTCGCGCAGCGACCTCGCGCACGCCCTGCGCAGCAATGGCGCCATCGATGAGGCCGCGGAGCTCTACCGCGAGACACTGCACGGGTGGCAGCACGCGGGCAACCGGGGGGCGATCGCCAACCAGCTGGAGTCGGTCGCCTTCCTCACGCTCGCGAAGGATGACCATCTCCGCGCCGCTCAGCTTCTGGCGGCCGCCGAAGCCATTCGCGAGGTGGCGGATGCGCCGATGCTGTTGTTCGAGCGGGCCGAGTACGACGCGGCGGTAGCCACGCTGCGCGACCGGCTCGACGGCTCGATCTTCGACGCCGCTTGGGCCAAGGGGCGCCGGCTCAGCAGCGACGAGGCCGTCGCCCTGGCCTTCGCCGCGCTCTGAGCTGCGGTCAGACGTCGCCTCAGTCACCCCACGACAGCGAGCGCCTCTTCCGGGACGCACAGCTCGGCGGCGTGCGGCACCTCGCGACGGGGGGCCTCAGCCGTGGGCGATGGCGATCGAGACGCTGTTGAGCAGCAGCCCCAGCAGGCCCAACGCGGTCGCGGTGGCGCCGCCCATGACGACCAGCTTCGGGAATCGGCGTGCCGACAGGACCAGCACCGCCAGGGTGATGAGGATCGCGGCTCCCTTGACCAGCAGGACGCCGTTGACGCCGCCCGCCCGGTAGGCCACACCCATCAGGCTGTTCGACTCTGCGCCAAAGCCGATGGCCTGAACGCCGATCGCGAAGCTGATCGCGTCCCCGAGCTGTGCCGCCAGAAGGCCTGCGAGGATGAGGCGGGTGTGCATGACTTTCGTACTATGCACCTTCCGGGCCAGGGCGAGTCGTCAGATGCCCGCGACGCGCACCTCGTCGATGACCTCCTCGACGCCCGGCACGTCGCTGACGATGCCGAGCAGCTCCTCCAGGATGTCGATCGACTCCACTTCCCCCTGCAGCGTGACCGTGCTGCCCACGGTGGCCACCTGCAGTCGATCGCCGGCAGGCACCTCCGAGGCGCGCAGGCGCTCGATGACGTCGGCGCGCAGCTCATCGTCTATCGGCGGCCGGCCGTCATCGACCTGGATGTCGTCCTCGCGTTCCAGCTCGCCGGCATCCGTGGGAGCGGTACCGGCGACGTCGGGACCGGACTCGCCGTAGCGGGAGTCGCTCAGCACGCGGTCCGAGGGTGGAACCCAGGGCACGCCCTCCTGGGCGGCGACCTCCGGGTCGTCGGTCTCGCCGGATGCCGCCGCGTCGACCAGATAGTCGTCGGACGGCAGTGGCAGGCCCGATGGTTCGTCGCTGTCAATCATGGTCGAAGCTCCTTGGGTTCAGTCGTTGTACGAACCCATCGTCCGCGAGCCGACCTGGACGTGTGGGTCGCGGGCCAGCTCGGAGCGGCAGCTGAGGCTCCGCTGCCGTGGCGGGTTCTGGTACCAGACCAAGTACTGATCGTGGTCGGAGACGTGCTCCAAGCGGTTGCGAGCATACAGGTCGTTGGGCTGCACCCACGAATCGCCGACCGGCAGGCCGTGCTCGGGCACGAGCTGGAAGCCAAGCTCGCGCGAGCCACACGCCGCGACCACCGTGTAGGCGCCCTCCCATGAGGCATTGGCCTGCACGATGCGCCAGCCGGGCAAGCGCTGGCGCACCTCGCCGACGATCTGGTTCAGCTGTGTATTGCCGGTTGTCGGGATGGGCATCCACAAGGCAACGCCCAGGACACCCGCCAGCAGCGGAATCGCCACGAGCGGGCGCAGACGTCGATGGAGTCGCATGGGTCTGTTCAGGTTCCCCCGTCCGAAGTTGCGCAGGGTCCGGCGACGCATCGTCGTCGGCACCGGAGGATA
>JBBRXE010000130.1:0-4955 GCA_038248695.1 Candidatus Limnocylindria bacterium
CAACGGACTCGAACCAGGGTGGCACCGCGGAAGAACGCCTCCGTCCCTTCAATGGATGGAGGCGTTGCTGTACCTGCAAGGACGAACATGACGCTCGCGGAGACGACACCCGGCATCGCGACCCTGGAGCTGGCGGCCGACACGCTGACGCCCGTCGCTGCCGCATTGCGCCTGAGTGACCGATGCGCCTTCCTGCTGGAGAGCGTCGAAGGCGGCGTCCGATACGGACGCCACTCGATTCTCGGCGTTCGCGGCCGGACTCTGGTGGTCCGTGGCGAGGCGGCCACGATCGACGGCCGCGAATTCACCGCAACCGATCCACTCGAAGCACTGCGCGCCGTCCTGCCCGACGCGCCCGCCGCCAGGAGCGACCTGCCATTCCCACTCGCATCGGGCGTCGGCTATCTGGCGTACGAGGTGGCCGCTCGCTGGGAGCGCGTACCCACGCCGGAACGCGACTCGCTCGACATGCCGGACGCCGTGCTGCACCTGCCGGACGCGGTCGTCATCTTTGACCATCTGGCGCAGGTCGTGCGCCTGGCCACGCTGGAGTCGCCCGATGCCGGTGCGCGCCTCCGCGCCGTGGCCGAGCTGCTGGCACGCCCCAGCCCGGAGGAGGCGCCGCAATCCCTGCCAACGCTCGGCGACGGCACGCCGCCGGACTCCGAGGAGGCACGCGGCGCGTATGAGCGCGGCGTGGCACAGGTAGTCGAGGAGATCCATGCCGGCGAGATGCTGCAGGCAGTCCTGGCGCGGCACTTCAGCATCCCGACGCAGCGCAGCGGCTTCGACATCTACCGCTCTCTGCGGCGGGTCAACCCTTCACCGTACCTCTTCTACCTCGATCTGTCGGATGTCGCCCCGGGCGCGGCGCTGATCGGCGCCTCGCCTGAACTGCTCGTTCGGGTGCGCGACGGCGAGGTCGTCACGCGGCCGATCGCCGGCACCCGCCCGCGCGCAGACGACCCGGCCGAGGATGCACGCCTGGAACGCGAGCTGCAGCACGATCCGAAGGAGCTGGCCGAGCACGCCATGCTCGTCGACCTGGCGCGCAACGATGTCGGCCGCGTGTCGCTTCCGGCGAGCGTCGAAGTCCCGACGCTGCGCGCCGTCGAGCGCTACTCGCACGTCATGCATCTCGTGTCGGAGGTCCGCGGCCAGCTGGCACAGGACAAGGACGCCTTTGATGCGTTGCGCGCCGCCTTCCCCGCCGGCACGGTCAGCGGTGCGCCAAAGGTGCGCGCCATGCAGGCCATCGCCACGCTCGAAGGCGAGAAGCGTGGCCCGTACGGCGGCGCCATCGGCTTCTTCTCACCGGCCGACGTCGAGGCAGCGATCACCATCCGCAGCATCCTGGTGCGCGACGGCATCGCGCACGTGCAGGCCGGCGCGGGGATCGTCGCCGACTCGGTGCCCGCGCACGAGAGCGCCGAGGTTGCGGCCAAGGCGCAGGCCACGCTGGTCGCCCTCGGCGGCGAGAGAAGGGACCGTCCATGACCCGCGCATCGGTCTTCCTGCTCGACAACTACGACTCGTTCACCTACAACCTCGTCCAGCTGTTGGGCTACCTGGAGGCCGATGTCAGCGTCGCGCGCAACGACGAGGTCGGCGTCTCCGACGTCGCCGCGCTGCACCCCGACGCGATCGTCATCTCGCCCGGGCCGTCGGTGCCGGAGAAGGCCGGGATCAGCGTCGAGCTCGTGCGCGAGCTCGGCCCGAGCACCCCGATCCTGGGCGTGTGCCTTGGGCACCAGGCAATCGGAGTGGCGTACGGCGCGCGCGTCATCCGCGTGCCGCCCGTGCACGGCAAGCGATCGACGGTCTTCCACTCGGCGCGCGGCTCGTTCCGCGATCTGCCGTCCCCCATCTCCGCCGCCCGATACCACTCGCTGGCCATCGACCGCGCCTCGCTGCCGCCGGAACTGGAGGTCACCGCCTGGTCGCCGGATGGGCTGGTGATGGGCATCGCGCATCGGTCACATCCGGTCGAGGGCTTCCAGTTCCACCCCGAATCGATCCTGACCGATGACGGCGCCGCCCTGGTCGGCGCCTTCCTTGCCCGCATTCCGGTGCGTGCCTGACATGATCGTCGTCCTGGCGGCGCCTTCCGCCTTCGAGCCGGTTCGGGACCTGGCACGGCGTGCAGGCGTCCGATGCGTCGCCGATTCAGAGGCTGCCCCCTCGCGCCTGGCGTTGGTCGGCGCGCTGTCGCCCGCTGGTCGCGAGGAGCTGGCGGCGGCGGTCGAGGCCCGCGAGGACGTTGCGTCGGTGATCCGCGATCCCGGTCCCGCGCCGCTCGCATCGCGTGCCTTCCGCCCATCGCCGTCGGTCGTGTCGGTCGGCCCGCTCTCGGTGGGTGGTGGCGCGCCGGTGCTGGCGGCGGGGCCGTGTGCCGTCGAGTCGCGGGAGCAGCTGCTGGCGGTTGCCTCCGCGGCCGCCTCAGTCGGGGTCGGGCTGCTGCGGGGCGGCGCGTTCAAGCCGCGCACCTCGCCGTACGCCTTCCAGGGCCTCGGCCCCGAGGGTCTGCGGCTGCTGGCAGAGGCGCGCGCGGAGACCGGTCTGCCGGTCGCGACCGAGGTACTCGCCGCGGAGCAGATCGAGCTGGTGGCCGAGTACGCCGATATGCTGCAGATCGGCGCGCGCAACATGCAGAACTTCTCGTTGCTTGCGGCGGTCGGCGCCGCCCGCAAACCCGTTTTATTGAAACGTGGCCTGGGCGCCACCCTCGATGAGTGGTTGATGGCCGCCGAGTACCTGATCGCGACAGGCGCCAGTGGCGTCGTCCTGTGCGAGCGTGGCCTCCGCCACTTCGACAGCAACACGCGCAACATCCTCGACCTGGCAGGCGCGGTCGCCGTCCGATCGATGACGCACCTGCCGGTCATCGCCGACCCATCCCATGCCACGGGCCGCCGCGAGCTCGTCATTCCCATGGCACTCGCGGCCCTCGCCGCCGGCCTGGACGGCGTGATCGTCGAGGTGCACCCCGATCCCGATCACGCTCTGTCAGACGGCCCGCAGTCGCTCGACCTCGACGGCCTCCGTGACCTCGCCTCGCGCGTCGCCGCGCTGGGGATCGGCCTCGCTGAGACAGCGAAGCAGCCGCGCGCCGCGACCGTCGAAGGCTGGGCGAGCCCGCGCTGAGCGCCGGTTCAGTCCGGCAGGAGGCGCAGGGCGTCGACGTGTCGCGGTCGCAAGGTGCCGAAATGGCGCTGATCCAACGTGGCAATCTTCGGCTCGTCAAGCCGCTCGGCGACCGCCAGGACCGCAGCATCGACGAAGCCGATGTCAGCGTCGGCGTATCGGTCGCAGAGCTCCCTGACGCGGCGGTAATCCGTCGAGACCAGATCCTCGACCGCGTAGGCGCCGCTTTCGATATCGACCAACAGTTGACTCTCACGTTACGTCATGGTTTATGGTCCACGCCATGGACCGAACGGAAGCGCTCAAGGTGGGCGAGGTGGCCCGGCTGTCGGGCGTCACCGTCCGCACGCTGCACTACTACGACGAGATCGGGCTGCTGAGCGTCGGCAAGCGCACTGACGCCGGCTACCGCCGATACGGCGATGCCGATCTGGATCGGCTGCAGCAGATCCTCTTCTACCGCGAGCTCGGGTTCGGCCTGGACGAGATCAAGACCGTCCTGGAGGACGGCGGCACAAATCGGATCGGTCACCTGCGGCGCCAGCACGCCATGCTGCGCGACCGCATCGGGAGACTGGAGCGAATGAGCGCTGCCGTCGAGAAGGCAATGGAGGCACACACCATGGGAGTCAATCTCACGCCGGAGGAGCGGCTGGAGGTCTTCGGCGACCACGACCCCGACGACTACGCCGCGGAAGTCGACGGGCGCTGGGGCAAGACCGATGCGTATCGCGAGTCAGCCCGGCGTACGTCGCAGTACACGAAGGCGGACTGGGAGCGCATCAAGGCGCAAGGCCAGGCGGCGATCGAGCTGGTCGTATCGGCGATGCGGACCGGCAAGCCGGCCGACAGCCCGGAGGCGATGGCAGGGGCGGAGGCGCATCGGCGGCAGATCAGCGACGCGTTCTACCCCTGCTCGTACGAGATGCACAGCGGCTTGGCGGAGATGTACCTCGCCGATCCACGCTTCACGGCGACCTACGAGAAGACCGCGCCGGGGCTGGCGCAGTACCTCCACGACGCGATCAAGGCGAACGCCGCGGCACATCGCTGAGCGTGGCGGCGCGGCCGGCTCCTCAGTACCTCCGCTTCCACGTTTGACAGATTCCTTCCGATTTCCGTCGGCGCTGGAAGCTCTGGTTCATACCGCCAGCACACCTGGCGCTGGAAGCGTCAAACGTAGTGGTCCGACTTCCAGGCCGTCGGAGGCTCCGGATGCTGCGCACGCGACCCGACGGCCAATACCGATGCGAAGCCCGCCGGGAACACGACCAGCGACCAATGACCGGCATGCGCGGCCGACGGCGCGACGATTCCCAGCGCACCCATGCGCCGTGCGCGACGGCCCAGCTGCTGCGGCCGATCCCGCGCGCCGACGAGGTCCGCCTTGGTGATGCCCAACGCCTCACGAACGGCAGCGTCCCGCAGATCAAGAACTGGCAGATCGCGAACCTCGAGCTCCCACAGGCAGCGCGTCTCATCCTCGGGAGGGATGGCGCCACGCGTCGCGGCGCTCCACTCCGCCCAGACCGTCGGGGCGTCGAGGGCGGCGTAGAGGGGCCAGGGATCACCGGCGCGGTGGTATCGGGCTGCGGTTGATGCCGGCCGGTCAGGCGGAAAGGCCGGGATGTCGACGCCGGTCTGGCGAAGGACGCGCCCCGAGAATCGGGCCAGAAGCTCGCTTGGCGGCCGGACCGGACGCGTCAGGCGAAGTCTCCGACGGCATACGCCTCGGCCGCGGCGCGCACCTTCTCGAAGTCACCGGCGGCCAGCCGCTCGATGGGCCGCTTCCAGCCGAGAAAGGCGCTCGG
>JBBRXE010000131.1:0-4954 GCA_038248695.1 Candidatus Limnocylindria bacterium
GAGCGCAATCTCGCCCAGAAGCTGCCTGCCGCACTGCCCGCCTTTCGGACGTTGTTCGATCTTTCGTGCACGCTGCTGCCCATGGGCTCTCTGGATCTCGTGACCGAGCTCGTAAATGCTGACGAGGCCGATGCGAAGGACGCTCCGATCCTCGTCGCGGCTCTGGAGGCCGAATGCCGTTGGCTGATCACGTTCAACCTTCGGGACTTCCGCACGGACCGGATTCGGGTCTCCGAGCCGGGAACATTCGTGCAGGCGTTGCGTGCAGAGCTTGTTGGATTGGTCGAGTAACGACGTTGGTGCGTTGACCCGCGGCGTTCGCGAACCGATACTCCCCACGGTCACATCGGAGAAGATTTTGAACTGCCCAGCGTGCGGTACCACGAACGCGCCCGACAGGAAGTTCTGCGGGGAATGCGGAACGGCCTTGGCGGTCGCCTGCCCGGTGTGCGGCACGCCGAATGAGCCTGGCGTCAAGTTCTGTGGCCAGTGCGGCAGCGATCTGCGAACTGCCGCGCCGGGCCCGGCAGCAGTTTTAGCGGCTGCGCCTGGAGGCGGCGGAGAGGTGCCCACTGCGGAGCGTCGCCTCGTCTCGGTCCTCTTTGCCGACCTTGTCGGCTTCACGACGCTCTCGGAGTCCCGCGACCCGGAAGCGGTGCGTGAGCTGCTCGGCCGCTACTTCGAGATGGCGACGCAGATCATCGGCTCATACGGCGGCACGGTGGAGAAATTCATCGGCGACGCGGTCATGGCGGTCTGGGGCGCGCCGACGGCCTTCGAGGACGACGCCGAGCGTGCGGTCCGCAGCGGTCTCGACCTGGTGGTGGCGGTCGAGGCGCTCGGCACCGAGATCGGCGCGGAGCTGAGCCTGCGCGCCGGCGTGCTGACCGGCGAAGCGGCCGTGACGTTGGGCGCCACGAACCAGGGGATGGTCGCCGGCGACCTCGTGAACACGGCTTCTCGCCTTCAGTCGGTGGCGCCGCCCGGAACGGTGTTGGTGGGCGAGGCGACGTACCGGGCCGCATCGCACGCCATCGCCTTCGAGCCTGCCGGCGAACAGCTGCTGAAGGGCAAGGCCGCTCCCGTGCCGGCGTATCGAGCGCTGCGCGTCGTGGCGCGGCGCGGCGGCGCCGGACGCAACGAGCAGCTCGAGGCGCCGTTCGTCGGTCGCGGGCCGGAGCTGCGCATGCTCAAGGACTTCCACCTCGCGACCGGCGCCGAGCGCCGGCCGCGCATCGTGTCGATCATCGGCCAGGGCGGCATCGGCAAGAGCAGGCTGGTCTGGGAGTTCCAGAAGCACATGGACGGCCTGACCGAGGTCGTCTACTGGCACCAGGGCCGCTCGCCGGCGTATGGCGAGGGGATCAGTTTCTGGGCGCTGGCCGAGATGGTCCGCGGCCGGGCCGGGATCAGCGAGGCCGACGACCCCGCCGAGGCCCGTACCAAGGTCGGCGCCATGGTCGACGAGTGGGTGACCGACGAGGCCGAGCGGCGCTGGGTCGAGCCGCGTCTGCTCCAGCTGCTGGGCCTGGAGAGCGCGGAGGCCGATGAGCGTCCCAATCGCGAATCGCTGTACGCCGCCTGGCGTGTCTTCTTCGAGCGCGTCGCCGAACGCGGCCTCGTGGTCCTCGTCTTCGAGGACCTGCAATGGGCCGATGATGGCCTGCTCGACTTCATTGACCACGTCCTCGAATGGTCGCGTGGGCGGCCGATCTACATCATCACCCTCGCGCGCCCGGAGCTTCTCGACCGGCGGCGGGATTGGGGAGCGGGGCGGCGGAACTTCGCCTCGCTGGTGCTCGAGCCGCTCGATGCCGCCGAGATGCGCGAGCTGTTGACCGGCCTCGTCCCCGGTCTGCAAGATGCGGTCGTGGAGCACATCCTGGAACGGTCCGAGGGTATCCCGCTGTATGCCGTCGAGATGGTGCGCATGCTGCTGAGCGAAGGGCTGGTCACCCTCGAGGACGGCACCTACCAGCCAACGGGTGACCTCGCCGGGCTGTCGGTCCCGGCCTCGCTGCACGCGCTGATCGCGTCGCGGCTGGACGGGCTGGAGCCCGCGGACCGATCGCTGCTGCAGGCCGCATCGGTCATCGGCAAAACGTTCAGCGTCGCCGCGCTGACGGCGGTCAGCGGCCATTCCGTCGACCAGGTCGCCGAGCGCCTGCGCGGCCTGGTGCGGCGCGAGATGCTGACCCTGGAGGCGGATCCGCGGTCGCCGGAGCAGGGCCAATACGGGTTCGTGCAGGCGCTCGTCCGCGAGGTAGCCTATGGGACGCTGGCACGCGCCGATCGGCGACGCCTCCACATCGCGGCCGCGCGCTACTTCGAGACACGCGACGACGAGGGGATTGCTGGCGCACTGGCCGAGCACTACGTGGCCGCCTACAAGGCACAGCCTGACGGGCCGGAGGCCGATGCCGTCGCCGCGCAGGCGCGGGTCGCGTTGCGCGGGGCGGCGGAGCGTGCCCGCTCGCTTGGCTCGTTCGCGCAGGCCATGCGCTTCCTGGAGCAGGCACTGGAGGTCACCTCCGACCCGGTGGAGGAGGCGCAGCTGGAGGCGGCCGCGGCAGATGCGGGCTGGAACGGCGGCCTGGTCCACGAACCGATCCGGCATGCGACGCGAGCGCTCGAACTCGCGCAGACGCTGGGCGACAGGCAGCTGATCATGGCGGCGATCGTGGGGCAGTCGTCGGCCTTCAGGGCAGATGGCCGGATTGCGGAGTGCGCCGCCCTCCTGGAGCCCGCCCACGCTGAGTTCGCCGACCTCGGCGAGTCACCGGCCTACGTGCGGCTCAGCGCCGAGCTGGAGCTGACCTACCTGCTCATGGGGCGACACGCAGACGCGATCCGCATCGCCGACGAGACGCTGCCGCTCGCAGAACGGCTGGGCCTGGTCCGCGAAACCCTCGAGCTGCTCGTCACGCGCGCGTCGGCGTTGGCCAGCGAGGGCCGCGTGCGGGAAGCCATCGTGACGTTGACCGGCGCCATTGCGGCGGCCTCGTCCTACGGAATGCCGGAAATGGAGCTGCGCGCGCGAGTCAACCTGAGTTTCGCTGCCGCCGCTGAAGATCCGGCGCTCGCCTATCGCGTTGCGCGCGAGGGCCAGGACATCGTCCGTCACCTGGGCATGCGTGGCTGGGGCCGGTACATGCTTCCCAATGCGGTCGAGCTCGGCATCTGGCGCGGCGAGTGGGATTGGGCGGAGCCGCAGCTCGAGGAGGAGATCGCCACCTCCGAATTCGGCCTCGCCAGCCGGATGCGGCTGGCGGAGCTTCGCGCGCTGTGCGGCGTCGACGTCGAGCAGGAGTTCGAGGCAATCGCCGAGCGCGTGTCGCAGAGCACCGAGGTCCAGGCGCGGGCTACGGTGCTCGAGGTCCGAGCCCTCGCCGCCCTGGCGCGGGGAGAGGTCGAACGAGCCCTGGATCTCGCACAGCAGTCATATGCGATGAACCAGGCGCCCGATGCGACGGCTGCGCACACCGCCATGCGAGCCGCCGCCTGGCTCGCGGACGCGCCCGCGCTGCGGGATGCGATCCGTGTCGTCGAGCGCTACCCGGGACGTCTCACCACGGCGCTGCGGCGCGAGGGTGAGGCGGCCCTGGCCGCGCTGGAGGGACGAACCGGGGATGCGCTCGCCGGATTCGTGGACGCCGCGCGCCGAATGCTCGACCTCGGCCTGGCGTTCGGGGCTGCGGTCTGCGAGCTGGACCTCGTCACGATGCTCGGCATCAGCTCATCCGAAGCTCGCGCCGCCGCCGCCGATGCGCGCGCCGTCTTCGAGCGGCTGCGTGCCCAGCCGTTCCTGCAGCTGCTGGATGCCGCGGAGAAGCGCGACACACCCATGAACGGCCACGCGCGGCGCGTCGCGGATCAGGCCCGAGACGCCGAAATGCCAGTCGCATAGAGCAGCGATACGGTAGCGCACGTGAGTGACAGCTTGCCTGTCACGCCGCGTTAGAACGTGCGGGTCGCGTCGAGGTCCTTCGAGAGCAGGTTGGGAAACACCGGGTAGTCGCTGAACATCGGTCCGCCCTCGTGGTCTGCATGCCGTGCGGTCGCCGACAGTGTGATCCCTGGACCAGACGACGGCAGGCGTATAACAGGCCCGGTGCTCTCCGTCTGCCGATTCGCCTCGTCGCGCCGGTCGTGAGCCTGGAGGTGGCGAGCGGCTTCGCGTTTGCATTAGGAGCAAACAACGGCGGCGGAGATCGTTAACTTGTCCGCTGTTTGCCAGGGGGGCAAACCACGGCGGCGAAGACGGCCGAATCGGCCCAAGTTCGCTGATACTTGCTCCGCCGGCAAACGCGGACCGGCCGGCAAACGCGGACCGGCCGGCGGACCGCCAGGAGCTCGCCGTTTTGCGGCGGGAGCGGCACGCCCGGGCGGATGAGGCTGACCCTCGAGGTCGATGATGCCGATGCCGCCTCCGAGCGACTGCGTGCTAACAACGTGGAGGTGCTCAATGGACCGCTCGACCGTCCATGGGGGTCCGGACCGTAACCTTCGCGCACCCGAGCGGCCACTGCTGGGAGCTCTCTCGAACTAGCGCTTCGAGCGACGTCCGCACTCGCGCCGGCAGGTACGCTTGCGCCGATGCAGCCGATCGCCGTGATCTCCGCGCTGACGCAGGAGCCCACCGTCCTGCGTGACGCGCTCGACGAGGCCGAGCCGCTCGATCTGGCCGGCGGCTTTGCGGCCTGGCGAGGGACCGGGCGGTGGTTGAGGCGTGCGGTGACTCAAACGAGTGGGAAGGCGGCGCTCACCCGCGATTCATGCGCCAGGTGACTGAATCCGGCCGTTACGAGCGCCTCTGGCCCTCAGACCCGGCGATTTCAGTCACCCGACGACTCAAATGCAGGTGAGCGGGCTGTTCACCCTCGTTTCAGTCACCAGGCGACTCAACGGCCGAGATTGATAGGCCGATGCGTCAGCGAGCCGAGCCGATGACCGC
>JBBRXE010000132.1:0-4908 GCA_038248695.1 Candidatus Limnocylindria bacterium
ACGCAGCGAGCGCACCGTCGGCCCGCTCATCGGCTCTGAGCTGATCGGCAGCTCGGTGGTCCTCATCATCGTCGGCGAGCTGTTCATCCTCGCCTACCTGTGGATCCGCTTCGGCTTCCGATTCGGCACCTGCGCCATCGTTGCGCTGCTGCACGACGTCATCGTGGTCGTCGGGCTGTTCGCCATCCTGGGCTACTTCTTCGGCGTGGAGTTCGATGCCCTGTTCGTGACCGCGCTGCTGACCATCATCGGCTTCAGCGTCCACGACACGATCGTCGTCTTCGATCGCATCCGCGAGAACCGGATCCGGCATGCCGGCGAACCGTTTGGCGCGATCGTCAACCACTCGATCCTGCAGACCATCGGCCGATCGATCAACACCTCGCTGACGGTGGTGGTCACCCTGGGTGCCCTGTGGTTGCTCGGCCCGGCCACGATCCACACCTTCACCCTGGCGCTGCTGATCGGCGTGATCAGCGGAACGTACTCGTCGATCTTCAACGCCAGCCAGCTGCTGGTCGTCTGGCATGAGTGGGACCAGCGCCGCAAGCAGCGGCGCGTTGCCGGCGCACGTGCCGTCAGGCCACTCTCTCGTTGAACCGCGCCGCGCAGTAACACGGCGGTAAGGCGGCAGTAAGCGCCGCCGGGCTACCATGGCGACCGTGATCGCACCGCGCTTCGATTGGATCCTGCCCGAGCCCTTCCTCGTCCCACCCAGCTTCACCGGCTTCGGCCAGCCGGTTGCCACGCTCCTGGCACGTCGCGGATTCCGTAGCGACGAGCAGCTGGCCGGCTTCCTGGATGCCGGAGCGCAGTCGCTCCATGACGTCTCCCTGATGGCCGATGCCGACGCCGCACTCGCCCGCCTCGACGCTGCCCTGGTCAGGGGCGAGCGGATCGCCATCTGGGGCGACTACGACGCCGACGGCATGACCGCCATCGTGGTCTGGATGATTGCATTGCGCGCGCTCGGTGCGGATCCGCTGCGCTACGTCCCATCGCGCCTGGCCGAGGGCTACGGCCTGTCGGACAGTGGCCTGCGCGACCTTGCCGCCCGCGGCGTGGCGCTGGTGGTTACCTGCGATTGCGGTGTCAGCAACGTCGCCGAGGTCGAGGTCGCGCGCGCCCTGGGGATGGACGTCATCGTCACCGATCACCACCTGCCGCCGACCGTGCTCCCGCGGGCCGTCGCGGTCGTCGATCCGCACCGTGTCGACTGCACCTATCCCGACGAGGATCTCACCGGCGCCGGCGTCGCCTTCAAATTGGCCAACGCACTCCTCGCGCGGCACGGTGCGGCGGCCGCCGACCTCGCCGGGATCGCGGCGATTGGGACGATCGCCGACATGGCACCCATGACCGGCGAGAGCCGCGCGATCGTGCGCCTCGGCCTGCACGAGCTCGCGGAGACGTCCCGAGCCGGGCTGCGAGCGTTGCTTGCGCGCGCAGCCGACGATCCGGCACAGCCCACCGCGCGTGACCTCGGCTACGGCGTCGCGCCACGGATCAACGCCGCGGGTCGGATTGCCGAGGCCGAGATGGCAATCAGCCTGCTGCTCGAGGAAGACCCGCTGCGCGCCGAGCAGCTCGCCGCCGAGCTCGAAGAGGTTCACGTGCGGCGCCGTGAGCTGACGGTCGCGGCTGTCAAAGACGCGCGCGCACTGATCGGCGACGACGACGAGACACGGCCGCTGGTGGTGCGTGGCGACTGGCCGCCGGGGCTCATCGGTCTCGTTGCGGGACGGCTGTGTGACGCCCTGGCGCGCCCGGTCGCCGTGGTCACCTCGCTCGAGGATGAGCTGCGCGGCTCGATCCGCGCACCGGCCGACTTCCATGCCGCTGCGGCCCTCGAGGCGTGCGCCGCGCATCTGACCAAGCGTGGCGGCCACGCAGCTGCCGGCGGATTCAGCCTGGCTTCCGGCGAGTGGGAGGCATTCCGCGCCGCGTTCACCGCGTTGCCGCGCCCGTTCCCGGAAGGCTCCGCATTGCCCCAGTCGGCCGGCGGTGTCGCGATCGACCTGGTGCTGCCCGCCGTGCACCTTGGCTGGGCGCTGTCCGGCGAGCTGTCCCGCCTGGCGCCTTATGGCCCTGGGCACGTGGAGCCGCTGCTGGCCGTGACCGGGCTGCGCGTCGTCGAGGCGCGCCGTGTCGGCGCCTCCGGCGACCATGTGCTGCTGCGCCTTCGCCGCGGCGCGGAGATCTTCGACGCGATCGCGTTCGGCATGCCCGCCGAGCGGCCGCTGCCCGAACCCGGAACCGCGCTCGACCTCGTCGGCACGCTCGAACGCGACCTGTACCAGGGCATCCCGCGGCTGCGCCTCCGAACGCTCGACTATGCCGATGCCGATGCCAGCCCACTCGCAGCGCGTCGGCTTGCCGCCGTCCCGGTGCCGGCCCCCGGCCTCGCCACGGCGGGGGCTGCATGACGCCGCTGGAGCGCCTGCGCGATCGCGTTGCCCGCCTCGGCATGCCGCTCTGCCTTGGCATCGACCCGCATCCGGACCAGCTGCCCGAAGAGCTGTCGCACGACGTGCGCGGCGTCGAGACGTTCGCACGCGGCATCCTGGAGGCGGCAGGCCAGCACACCGTCGCGATCAAGGTCAACGTCGCGTTCTTCGAGGCGTTCGGCTCGGCCGGCTGGGCTGCCCTCGAGCGGTTGCGCGGCGACGTGCCGGCCGACCAGTTCCTGCTGCTGGATGCCAAGCGCGGCGACATCGGCTCCACGGCGGAGCGCTACGCTGAGGGCCTGTTCGGGACCTTGGCCGCGGACGCCGTCACCGTCTCGCCCTACCTCGGAGCCGATGCCATCGAGCCGTTCCTCGCCTTCGAGGATAGGGTCATCTACGTCCTGGCGCGGACGAGCAATCCGAATGCCGGCGACCTGCAGGACCTCGTGGTCGACGCGGCCGCACTTCACGAGCGCGTGGCGCGCTGGGTGACGCAGCGCTGGCCGGAGTCCCGTGTCGGCCTGGTCGTCGGTGCCACGGCGCCCGAAGAGCTGCAGCGCCTGCGGGAGCTCGTTCCCGCGCCGGCGTTCCTGGTGCCAGGCGTCGGCGCGCAGGGCGGCGATCTCGAGGCATCCGTGCGCGCCTGCGATGGCTCGTTGGCTCCCGGCCTGGTCAGCGTCTCGCGAGGGATCGCACTGGCCTCGCGCGGCGCTGACTGGCGTGCTGCCGCAGCGGACGCGGCCGGGGGCCTCGCAGATCGGATGCGCGCGGCCGGTGCTACACTCGTCCCCTAACCAATCGCGTTTCGCGGAGGTCGATTCATGCCAGGTCTTCCCGGACCATGGGAGCTGATTCTGGTGCTGGTGATCGTGCTGATCATCTTCGGGCCCGGCAAGCTGCCTGACATCGGGAATGCCATCGGCAAGGGCATCCGCGAATTTCGTCGCGCCTCGTCTGACATCGAGGACGCGGTTCGCGGCGACCTCAAGCCGGAGGAGAAACCGGCGGAGCCGGTCGAGCCGGTGAAGCACGATCCTGGCGAGCAGACCCACTAGACGCCATCCGCTCCACGGAGCGAAGGAACGGGCGCGCGCTGGGCGGGCGCCCGTTCGGTTTGTGTGAGGGATTCTTCCTGTGACCGACGACCCCGGCAATATGACGGTTGTCGAGCACCTCACCGAGCTCCGCCGCCGGCTGATCATCAGTGTCGCGGCGGTGATCATCGGCTCGCTCATCGGCTTCATCTTCTCGGGACCGGCCATCGACCTGCTGCGCGGGCCGCTGCCCGACCAGTATCGGACCCTCTACTTCACCGGGGCGGTCGGCGCCTTCGCGGCCCACCTGAAGATCGCGCTCTATGCCGGGATCGGCTTGGCGCTGCCCGTCATCTTCTTCGAGGTATGGCGCTTCGTGACACCGGGCCTGACCCGCCGTGAACGGCGCCTGGTGTGGCCGGTGCTGCTTGGTGCGACGGCACTCTTCGTCATCGGCCTCACCGTCGGCTACCTGATCCTTCCGTTCGCGCTCGGCTTTCTGCTCTCGTTCGCAGAGCCCGACCTCAAGCCACTGTTGACGATCGACGAGTACATCGGTTTCGTCGGGCTGATGCTGCTGGCCTTCGGGCTGGTGATGGAGTTCCCGATCCTGCTGATCGGCCTGGCACGGGTCGGTGTCCTGCGCCACCGCACCGTGGCGAGCCATCGGCGCTCCATCATCGTCGGCATCGTGGCCTTCTCGACGGTGGTCACGCCCGGCGGTGACATCTTCTCGCCGCTGATCATGTCGGCGGTGATGTACGTGCTCTTCGAAATCTCACTGTTCATCATGAAGCGCATGCGTCCCTAGGCTCATGCCGATCGTGCTTCTGCTGAGCGACCCAGACATGGAAGGGCACGCCGCAGCCGGTCATCCCGAGCGCCCCGAGCGGCTGCCCGCTGTCCTCGCCGGCGTCGAGCAGGGTGCCGAGGCCGCCGGTGCGGAGCTGCGATACGCGGCGGTCGTGCCCGCCGACGATGCGACACTGCAACGTATTCATCCGGTCCGCCACCTCGCGGCTCTCGAGGATTTCGCTGCTTCGGGGGGCGGCTGGCTGGACGCTGACACGTATGTCGGTGTGGCCTCCATGCACGCCGCGCGACTGGCGGCCGGGGCGACGGTGCAGGCAGCGCGCGCCGTGGCGCTGGGGGAGGCGAGGGTGGCCTTCGCCGTCGTGCGCCCACCCGGGCACCATGCCGCAGCGGAGCGGGGGAGCGGCTTCTGCCTCCTGAACAACATCGCGGTCGCGGTCGCCGCGCTGCGGGCCGAGGGCCTGGCCCGCAGGATCGCCGTCGTCGACTGGGACGTGCATCACGGCGATGGCACGCAGGCAATCTTCGACGCGGATCCCGAGCTGTGCTACGCCTCGACCCACCAGTTGCCGCTGTACCCCGGAAGCGGCGCGCGCGCCGAGCGTGGCGTGGGG
>JBBRXE010000133.1:0-4895 GCA_038248695.1 Candidatus Limnocylindria bacterium
GGGTGAACGGGTTGCCGGGCCAGACCATCACGCTGAACAGGAAGACGCCGACGAGCGCCAGGGTCATGCCCACCCAGGGCATCAGCGCCGGGTAGCGGGCACGGTACCGATACAGGACGAGGCCGGCCCAGCCGAGCGCCAGCAGCGTCCAGAACAGGATGGAGCCCTCGAGCGCCGCCCACAGCGAGATGATCGAGTAGAAGGGCGGCGTGGTCGTCGCGTTGTTGCGGGCGACGTACTCGACGCTGAAGTCGTGCGTCAGCAGCGAGACAACCATCGCCAGGCTGGCCACGGCGGCCAGGCCGAACGCGGCGTACATCGCGTTCCGCGCGCTGGCCAGCAGTGCGGCATGTCGCCGGCGGCCGCCCAGGACGAAGGCGAAGGCGGCATACAGGCAGACGGCCAGACCGATGACGATCGCCACGTGGCCGAGCGTGGGAAGCATCAAGCCTCCCCGGCCGAGGGCTCCCCGGCCGAGGGCTCACGGTTTGCAGCGCGGGCAAATAACGGAGCCTGAGGGCCTCGGACGGGGCCGATCAGCGCCGTGGTTTGCCGCGCGGGCAAACGGCGGAGCCGGAACCCGCTTTCGGTCGCCGCTATTTGCCGCCGCAGCAAACGGACGCTCAGACGGTGCATCCGACTAGGGCGCGATGTGGCTGGGCACCGCACTGCCGCTGGGAGCCACGTAATTCTCGTCGTGCTTGACGAGCACCTGGGTCGCCTCGAAGACGCCATCACGCCCGAGCGTGCCCTCGACCACCGCACCGGCACCCTCGCGGAACGAGCTGGTCGGCAGCACGTCGCTGTGGACCGTCACGTTCGTCGTCTCATCGGTCAGCACGAAGGTCAGGTCGGCGGCCGCGCCGTGCTCGACGCTACCGGCGGCCACCAGCCCGCCAAGCCGCACCGGCTGCCCGTATGCCGCGTCCCCACGGGCGAGCAGCTCGGTGGGGGTCAGGTAGTAGACCAAAGCGTCGCCGATGCTGCTGAAGGCGAAGTAGGCGATCACCGCGGCCACCACCGCCACCGCCGCAATCAGGCCCCAGCGCCGGCCACGCCTCGGCTGCGGCGGCGCGTCGGGTCGGGCAAAGGTCATGCGCGCCGATCGCCGCCGACGTCGGCCACGGCTTCCGCGTCGCGCCGGATGCGCAGCGAGTCGGCACGGGCGTTGCGCAGACGGCGAACCAGCGTGATGGCATAGATCGCCAGGCCGCCCAGGATGACGCCGTAACCAGCGATGATGAAGGCGAGATTGGTCACAAGCCGGCACCCTCGACGCGCCCGTCGATTGCCGTCGCTGCCGGTGCGGCGGGTATGGCGGGTATGGCGCTGGAGGCGACCGCGGCACGCTGCGCGGCGGTGATGCGCCCCAACCGGCCGTGCTCCTCGATCTGCCATTCGATGCGCGCCAGCTGGTAGCGCCGAATCATGAGGTAGGCCCACACCACGGTCAGCGCCGAAAGCATGCCGACCAGCGCGATGACGAACGGCAGCGGCGCCGACGGATGCAGGATCTTGGTGGGATCCGCGAATGTTGCGGTCTGGTGCAGGCCGCGCCACCACACGACGCTGAAATGGACGATCGGGATGTCGATGGCGGCGACCAACCCGACGATCGCGGCGCGCGTCGCGCGGCGGGCGGGGTCATCGGTCAGGTGGCGCAGCAGCAGGTAGCCGACGTACAGCGCCAGCAGCAGCGCAGTGGTGGTCAGCCGCGGGTCCTCCCACTGCCAGAAGGTGCCCCACACCGGCTTGGCCCACATCATCCCGCCCCAGATGGCGAATGCGGTGAACATGACCCCGACCTCGGCTGCCGACAGCGCCACGGCGTCGAAGCGCAGGTCGCGCTTCCACAGGTAGAGCATCCCCGCCAGGGCGGTCACGCCGAACGACAGGTAGGCCAGCCAGGCCGATGCGACATGCACGTACATGATCCGCTGCGCATCGCCCTGGTTGACGTCCGGCGGGACGACGAACAGGCCGAAGACGACGGCCGCGATGACCGCCAGCAGACCGATGATCCCCACCACGCGCGTCTTCATGCGTTTCTCGTCATTCCTCCAGCAGGAAGCCATAGGTTCCGGCCCCGGCGATGAGCATCACGATGTCATACCCGGCCAACAGCTGCAGCCAGGCCGGCAGCTCGCTGAACGGATCGCCGGCCAGCGCGGCGGTGGTGGCCTTCACCGCGGCGAGCAGCAACGGGGCGATGACTGGCAGCATCAGCAGGGGCAGCATGACCTCCCGTGCCCGCATCCGCACGGTGACGCCGGCATAGAAGGTTCCCACGGCGGCGAAGCCGGTGCAGCCCAGCAGCAGCGTGGCAACCAGCGCCGGCCACGCGCCGGCGAGGTCGATGCCGTACAGGATCGCCACCACGGGCAGCAGCACGGCACCCAGGACCAGCATGGCGGCGAGTCCGGAGATCGCCTTGCCGGCGTAGATCGCGCGGCGGTCGATCGGGTAGAGGGCGAGCTGCTCGAGCGCGCCGTCGTCGGTCTCGACGATATGCAGGCGGCCGACGGCCAGCAGCCCGGCGAAGACGATCGCCAGCCACAGCAGCCCGGGTGCCGCCTCGGTCAGCTTGCGGGTGTCCGGCCCCAGCGCGAAACCGAAGAGCAGCAGGACCACCGCCGCGAAGAAGAGGGTCGAGGTCGTGGCATGCTTGCCGCGCAGCTCGGCCAGCGCGTCCTTGCGAGCGATGGCCAGCGCGATCGACGCGTTGCGGGCGAGGGTCGTCATCGGCTCGCTCCGACGACGGCCGGGCCACCCAGACGGTTGAATGCCGCGTTCAGGCTGGCACCATCGCCGTCGATCGCCGCTACGAGGCCGCCGTCCAGCCGGATGCGGCCGTCGAGCAGGGGTTCCAGGCGCTCGATGGCGTGCGACGCGACCAGCACGGTGATGCCCGCTTCGCGCCAGCGGCGGATGAGATCGTCGACAAGGTGCATGCCCGCCTCGTCGAGCGCGGCATGCGGCTCATCGAGGAGCAGCAGGCTGTGGGCAGAGAGCAGCAGCCGACCGAGCGCCACGCGCTTGCGCATCCCGGCGCTGAAGCCGGCCACGCGCTGATTTGCGACGGTGGACAGACCGACGTCAGCCAGCGCGGCGGCCGTTCGCGGGTCGACCTCCGCCGTGGGCACGGCGAGCAGGCGGGCCGCGAAGCGCAGGTTCTCGGCGGCGGTCAGGTCGTCGTAGAGGCCGGTGGCGTGCGACAGGTAGGCGATGCGGGTGCGGACGAGATCCCCGTCATTGGCCACGTCGAGTCCGTCGACCGACGCGGAACCGAAGCTGGGCCGAATCGCCGTGGCCAGAATGCGAAGCAGCGTCGTCTTGCCGGCGCCGTTGGGGCCGAAGAGCGCGACCGTCCGTCCCGTCTCGATGCGCAGCGACACGCCGGCCAGGGCCGCGGAGCGTCCGAAGAGGCGCGCCAGCTCAAGCGTGGAGACGGCCGGGAGCGGGTTGTCGGGCGACCCGGAGAGCCGGGGCGCGACGTAGATGGTGGTCTGCGGCATGCTCGACGGGCGAGGCACGAAATGTGGGTCTGGCCACTATGCGGCCTGCCCTCGGGTGCGTCAAATGCGCGACACGAAACCAGACGCGTATCAATGGGCGGAACTGCTGACCGAAGGACGTCCGCACTGCAGAGGAGTTACCCGTCTCATGCAACAGACCGATGCAACCCGCCGATCACCCGTCTCGTTCGCTTCCGTGGCAGCCATCTTGGCGCTGCTCCTCGCCGCGTGCAGCGGCGGCACGACGTCGACGCCGACCACCGCGGAGGCCACTCAGAGCGCCACGGCTGCAACAGCGAGCGCAGCAACCACAGAGAGTGGGTCTGCCGCCGGCGAGATGAAGGTCAGCCTGCAGAACTTCGCCTTCTCACCGACGACACTCACGGTCCCCGTGGGCGGTACCGTCACGTTCACCAACAACGACAGCACCAAGCACACCGCAACGAACGGCAAGGACGGCAAGAAGGCGGACGCTGCGCTGTTCGACCTGCAGCTCGAGCCCGGAGCAAGCGGCACGTTCACCTTCGACACGGCCGGTACCTACGACGTGACCTGCACGATCCACTCGCAGATGAACATGACGATCACCGTCCAGTAGAAACGGGCCGATAGGGAAAGAGACCCGTCGCACAGGCATCGGTCTGTTGACCCTCTCGAGGGCCGGTGCTATCGTCCGCCGCCTGATGGACGCCGGTCTTCCGCAGACGCGCCCCGCGTCAGCAAACCAGCCAGCTCGCACGTCGTCGGCCACCGCACGCTCCCGCGCGGAGCGCCGCGCGGCGGCTCAACGCGCCGAGTGCGCGGCGACGGCGGCGCTCAACGTGCTCGGTCAGAAATGGGTGCTGCGCATCATCCGCTCGCTCGGCGAGGAGACCCAGCGCTTCTGCCAGTTGCAGGACTCGCTTGGCGGCGCCAACTCGGCAACCCTCTCGCAACGCCTGAAGCTGCTCGAGGATGAGGGGCTGATCGACCGGCGCATCGTCTCAAACCTGCCTCCCTGGGTCGAATATTCGCTCACGCCAAAGGGCGCCGACCTGCGCCGCTCCATCGTCGACATCGACCGATGGGCCGAGCGCTGGGTCGCCAGCGACTAGGCAAATGAGCCACGCCGTTACCGAGGAACGGCCGATCGAGCACGGCGATGCCCTCAACATCGTCCGCCAGGAGATCGCCGAGGCGCCAGGCCCGGAGGCCGCGGCGCAACGCGCGGTCGAGCTGCTCCACGACCGCTTCGGCCACTACGACTGGATAGGCATCTATTGGGTCGATGGCAACCGCACGGACCTGGTGCTCGGCCCGTGGATCGGTCCGGAGGCGACGGAGCACACTCGCATTCCGATCGGCACCGGCATCTGCGGCGCCGCGGCCGCCAACGGCCGA